>SHVS01000007.1 GCA_009694135.1 Alphaproteobacteria bacterium | reverse complement strand
GTTGCAACGAGAAAAGATCAAAAGAAGGACCATCGAGCTACGGCGCTTGCACCACACCAAATCCGCCGCTTAAATCAAACAACCAGATGGGCCAGTTCCTCCGTTACGAACACCGCCAGTCTGTCTCAAGTTATTCGACGACGGACACGGACGCCAGCGCATCACTTATAGCTTTGCTATTCTTGAAAACCCTGGCTCCGTTCATGATCCCGAATTTTACTTCCTCCGAATCATTCATGAACAGAGGATTTGAAAACCAGATCTCATTCGATTTGAGAATATTCTCCAGCACGTCGAGCGATGTGTAGTGCGCAAGGAGAGGCTTCTTGCTGTGAAACTGGTCCTCTTCCCTGAAATCCGCGAATAGCGCTGCACTGAAGGTGCGCCAAATTTCTCCGTCGTCCATTGGTGTGCTCCTTCTGGGAAAATATTCCAGAAATCTAGCTCCCAAGATATCTGTGTTAGCGAAAATTATGTTTCATGAGACGGGCTCTAGAATGCGTTCAGGCTGCTGTCTTGTCGTCGACACAAGCGGGCCAATTATAGCCATCTGGCTCGGCAAGCCAAGTGGCGACCCGTGATGTGGATGTCAGCCGATGGCGCCTTCGATAATGGCGACGATCACTACAATTGCCCGGCCGGCGCGTAAGTTTGTGAACGGGAACAGGCGCTTGACGCGCATGTGACGCGCGCGTCAAGCGCAGTCGCCGGCGCCCTCTGGCAGAAGAATGTATTGGAAGCGCAGCGGGGATCCAGGCGCGCGCTCTCTCTCGATTGCAATTGTCGCCGGCGTCATGCCGAGGGCGGCGGTGCCGCCATTGAGCGCCGCCAGCACATTCAGCACGGAACGGCGCGATGCACCCTTTGCGTCCAAATCCCACATCAACAGGCAAGTTCCACCGTCCACATGCGCCGCCGGCACGAACTCGGTCCGACGCGGGCTGATCAAACGCGCCTTGGGAAAATATGGCACCAGATTGCCGACGAGGTCGAGCAATTCGGTTTCGGCGACGAGCGTTCCACGCGAAAAGCCCGCCAGCCGCAGCTGGGCGGCGATCCGCGCAACCGGGATTTTGTTCGCCGACGACTCTCCCGATTGAGCGCTAAAGGCGAACTCCCGCACCTGTGCCGCCGGAATCGCGACTGCGAGGAGCAAGAGGATGACCGCACAGCGCGCCAGCGCGCGCGGCGAAACCCCCGCGGCTTGCGCCCGAGCCAGCAGATAGAGCGGAACGGGAATGAGGATGATGAAATAGCGCGTTCTAATGTTGGTGGTGACAAGAACGAGAGCGGCGGCGAGCAGAATTCCGACGGTCGCCAGCAAGGATCGAGCGATCAGGCGCCGCCAGCGCGCCAGGTCATCCGCACCCTTCGGGGCGCGCAGGATGGCGGGAGCGCAGAGGAGAAGAAGCGCGCTAAACGGCAGCGTCGTCGCCAATGCATTCAGCGGAACTTTGGCGAGGATTTCCAGTATCGCCGAGAGATTTTTCTTTGTATTCGGGGTGACGAACCGTCCTTCCGTCAGCTGACCAATATGTTGGAGATTGTCGAGTTGCCACAGCCCGTGCGGCGCGTAGATCGCTCCAGCCACCAGGATGACAAGCGCGCAGCGCCAATTCAGCACGCGCGCGCGCAAACCTGGGTCGAGAAGCGCGGCCGCGATCAATCCCAGCATCAGCACGCCGAAATTGTATTTGGCGAGCAGCCCGAGACCCGCGACCACGCCGAGAGCTAAATAGGATGCGAGGGATCCGCTCCGATCGAGTCTGATGAAGCTCAGCACGGCAAGAACGCACAGGGGCAACAAGAGTATCGAATGCGTCAGATTCTGCAGCGAATCGAAGGCCGCGTAGCGCATTCCGATAACGGAAAGCGCGGCTAGGCCGGCGATCGCCGGCGTCAGTCCGATCGCCCGCCCGGCGACCAGCAGCAGGGCCGCCAGTATCCAAAGAAACGCGGCCTTAAGAAAATATACGGTGGCCAGTGATGGCCCGAAGGCGAGTTGCGCGAGTTTTAGGAGCCAGGTGTGCAGCGGCGGGTTGGAGAAGCCGTAACCCAGTCGCCACTCCTGCGCGAACAGCAACTCTTGGGATATGTCGGCGTTCGCGCCTTGGTACAGGATCGAAGGAAGCAGCGCGCGAAGGAACAGATAAAGGCCGAGGCCGAGCAATACGACGCGCGGCTTGCCGAGTTGGTCGTGCGTCCAGTCTAACCAGTGAGTCGGCTCAGTCTTGGGCTGGGCCGCATGGACAACGGTCGATGGCGAAGCGTGCATGGATTAGTGCCGCTCGCGGAACAGGAACTGCAGATTGCGCAGATAGACCAAAAGGCCGAAGGCTTGGCCGAGCATAAACACCGGCTCGTCGCGGTGAATAGCATAGATCAGCAAGGCCACGCCGCCGCCAATGCTGAAATACCAGAAAGCGGGCGGGATGACGCTGCGGCCGACCCGCTCGCTGTGCAGCCATTGCCAAAAAAAGCGGGCGAAGAAAAGCGTCTGGCCGCAAACGCCGAAGATCAACCACGGCAATTCCGGCGAGTTGAGCTGTGCGTTGATCTCCGAGACGACCTGCGATATCAGCGCTTCCATTGTTCGACGTCCGGTACCTTGCTGCGACGTTTGAGCCACAACACGCCGAACAGATCGACGAGTCCGACCCAGAGCCGATTGCCTACGCCATATTTGGTGCGGCCGAAACCGCGCGGCCGATGTCCCACCGCCACCACGATCACGCGTCCGCCGCGCGCTTGCGCCAGCGCCGGCAGGAAGCGATGCATGTGATCGAAGGCGGGCATGGAGAGATAGGCATCGCGCCTAATCAGCTTCAGCCCGCAGCCGGTGTCGCGCACGCCGTCCTTGAGCACGCGGGAGCGCAGCCCATTGGCCAGGCGCGACGATAACCGGCGTACGATGCTATCGCGCCGCTCGGCGCGCTCCCCCGCGACCAGCGTCACACGCGGATCGCCGGTCGCGTCGCGCGCCTTTATCAGCTTGAGGATATCGGCCGGGGGGTTTTGCCCGTCGCCATCAAGCGTCGCGATCCAGTCGCCGCGCGCAGCTTGCACGCCTGACAGCAGCGCCGTGCTTTGCCCGCAGGCCACACGGTGGCGCACGACATTGAGGCGCGGGAAGCGGCGCCAAGCTGCGGAAAGCTCGTTTTGCGTGCTGTCGCCGCTGCCGTCATCGACATAGACGATCTCGAAATCGACGACGCCGTCCAGCGCGGCGTGAATCTCCTCGATCAGCGGCAGCAGATTGCCGGCCTCGTCCTTGACCGGAACGACCACCGATAGCGCCGGCGCGCTTTCCGCCGACGACCCCGAGCCTTGTCCCGCGCCCGTCATCCTGCCCGATTGCAATTTCGAATCCGCCCGCTGCCCCTCGCGCCGCCTTCTACGCTGCCGGCGCGGGGCTGGCGAGCGCCGTTTGCCAAACCAGGCAATCGCGCCGCCATAAACACATTAACGTATCGTATTGATATGTACGATACACCTATGCAATGTTAATTACGTAGACTGTACGTACACATATTGTAGTATAGGCATCATGGACCAGGGCAGCGCCGTTCTTCGGGGCGCATTGGCTGGATCGACCGGCGAAGGTGGGGCGACCCATTCGCCGCCGCGGCCGGATCCGGACGCGCTGCTGGCGCGGCTGGATGATCTGCGCGCGGGTTACGGCCATCTCAGCGGCGCCGAGCTGCTGCGGGCGACGCTGGTCCAAGGACCGCTGTCCGGCGGGACGGCGCTGGTATCCTCCTTTGGCGTCGAATCCGCGGTCCTTTTGCATTTGGTGGCCAGTATCGACCGGACCATCCCGGTGATTTTCCTCGATACCGGCAAGCTGTTCCCGGAGACTCTGGCCTATCGCGACCAGCTCCAGTCCCTTTTGGGGCTGACGAACCTGCGCACGATCCACCCCGATTCGCGCGCCTTGGCGCGGCTGGATGCGGATGGCACGCTGTGGAGCCGCACGCCTGACCATTGCTGCCACATCCGCAAGACCGCGCCGCTCGATCAGGCGCTGGACGGTTTCGCCGCCTGGATCAATGGCCGCAAGCGTTTCCATGGCGATGTGCGCGCGACCTTGCCGACGATCGAGGGCGAGCCCTCGACCGGGCGGATTAAGCTCAACCCTCTGGTCACCTGGTCCGCGGCGGAGCTCGACGCCTATCGCGTCACGCATCGGCTTCCGCCGCATCCGCTGGCCGGCAAGGGCTATCGCTCGATCGGCTGCGCGCCTTGCACGCGGCCGGTCGGACCGGAGGAGGTTCCGCGCGCCGGGCGCTGGTGGGGCATCGACAAGAGCGAATGCGGCATCCATCGGCCGGGCGTGTAGCGCATGAGCGCCCAGCCGATGCTTCCGTCTTCCGCGCCCTTTGCGCATGACCAGATCGAGGCGCTGAACGGCGTCTTCGCCCGCACCAACCCGGAACAACGCTCTTGGCTGGCCGGCTTTTTAGCCGGATACCAGGCGGCGACCACACCGGCACTGCCAGGAACGGTGGTGCCGGCGTCGGCGACGCAGCCAAAACGTCCGCTGACCATCCTTTACGGCACGGAGTCGGGCAATTCCGAAGGCGTGGCGGCGGCTGCTAAGAAAGCCTCGGCGCAAAAGGGCTTCGTGGCCAAGCTGGTCGATATGGCCGATATCGGGCCGGGCGATTTGGCGAAGGTCGAAAATCTTCTGGTCATCGCCAGCACCTGGGGCGAGGGCGATCCGCCCGAACGCGCCGCCGCGTTTTATCAAGCGCTGCTGGCGCCTGCCGCGCCGCGGCTTGCGGGGCTACGTTTCGCCGTGCTCGCGCTCGGCGATAGCTCCTATGTGAATTACTGCGCGGTGGGCAAGACGATCGACGCCCGCCTGGCCGAACTCGGCGCGGTGCGCATCGCCGATCGCGTCGATTGCGATCTCGATTTCGAAGCGCCCGCCGGCGCCTGGACCGAACGCGCCCTGGCGCGGCTGGCCGAAGTCACCGCCGGCGAGGGGGCGCGCGGCGCGGATGTGATCCATGTCGATTTCCAGCAGCCGGCGCAGAGTTATTCAAAGAGCGCGCCCTTTCCCGCGCCGATCAAGGAGATGATCCTCCTCAACAGCAGCGCCTCGGATAAAGAGACCTGGCATGTCGAGCTGGGGCTGGACGGCGCGAACCTTTCCTATGAGCCGGGCGACGCGCTGGGCATCGTGCCGCAAAACGATCCCGACATGGCCTGGGCGGTGCGCCATGCCGCGCGGCTCGAAGGCGATGCGGTGATCGACGGCGTGCCGGTGGTGGATGTGCTGCTCAGCGACTACGACATCACCACGCTCACCCGGCCGGTGATCGAGGCCTATGCCAAGCTCACCGAGGACAAGGCCATCGTCACGATTCTGGCGCGCAACGACTTGCCGAAATTCTTGGCAGAACGGCAGATCGTCGATTTCCTCGAGGAATTTCCGCATGCGATGACCGCGCGGCAGCTGGTCTCCATCCTGCGCAAACTGCCGCCGCGGCTCTTCTCGCTCGCCTCCAGCCTCAAGGCCGTGCCGGAGGAAGCGCATCTGTTGATCGCCGCCGTGCGCTATGAAATGCATGGGCGCGGGCGCAAGGGCGTGGCCTCCACCTTCGTCACCGACCGCAATCAAGTCGGCGATCAGCTCAAGGTCTATGTCAAACCGAACAAATATTTTCGCCTGCCCGAGGCGGAGCGGCCAATAGTCATGGTCGGCCCGGGTACCGGCGTCGCCCCCTTCCGCGCCTTCATGCAGGAACGCCAGGCGACAGGAGCCAAGGGCAAGAACTGGCTGTTTTTCGGCGACCGCCGTTTCAACCACGATTTCCTCTATCAGCTCGAATGGCAGGATTATCTCAAAGACGGGCTGCTCACGCGGCTCGATCTCGCCTTCTCGCGCGACCAGAAGGCGAAGCTCTATGTCCAGCACCGCATGTGGGAATCGCGCGCGGAGTTGTGGAAGTGGCTGGAAGAAGGTGCGATCCTCTTTGTCTGCGGCGACGAAAAGGCGATGGCCAAGGATGTCGATGCGACGCTGCAGAAAATCATCGCCGAAACCGGCGGGCGCGGGACGGATGGCGCAACCGCGTATATCGCCGAAATGAAGCGCCAGAACCGCTATCGGCGCGACGTGTATTAGCAGGATCGCAGTGGCAGACAAACGTTCGCCCAACGAGATCATCAAGGACAAGAGCCGTTATTTGCGCGGCACCATCGCCGAGGGGCTGTCCGAAAGCTCGACCGGCGCGATCGCGGAAGACGATACGCAGCTGACCAAATTCCACGGGATTTATCAGCAGGACGACCGCGACCTGCGCGCGGAGCGGCGCAAGAAAAAGGTCGAGAAAGCCTATAGTTTCATGGTGCGCGTGCGCGTGCCCGGCGGCGTGGTCACGCCCGCGCAATGGCTGGCGATGGACCGCATCGCCGATGTGCACGCGAATGGAACCATTCGCTTGACCACGCGCCAGGCGTTCCAATTCCACGGCATCATCAAATCGAATTTGAAAGCCTCGATCCAGGCGATCAATGACGCCGTGCTGGATACGATCGCCGCCTGCGGCGACGTCAACCGCAATGTGATGTGCAATCCGCTGCCGGAGCAATCACCGGCGCATGCCGAGGCGCTGCAACTCGCCCGCGATCTGTCGGCGCATCTGACGCCGCGCACCCCCGCCTATGCCGAAATCTGGCTCGACGGCGAAAAAATCTTGGACACCAGCGAGGGGCTGGAAATCGAGCCGATCTACGGCAAGCATTACCTGCCGCGCAAATTCAAGACGGTGATTGCGATCCCGCCGTCGAACGACGTCGATATTTACGCGCATGATCTGGGTTATGTCGCGATCGTCGATGCCAAGGGTGTAATCGAAGGCTACACCGTCACCATCGGCGGCGGCATGGGCATGACGCATGGCGAGGAAGACACCTATCCTTGCATAGCGCAGCTGCTCGGCTTCTGCACGCCGGACCAGGCTATCGCGGTCGCCGAGGCGGTGGTCACGGTGCAGCGCGATTACGGCAATCGCGAAAATCGCAAACATGCGCGGCTCAAATACACGCTCGAGGATCGCGGCCTCGACTGGTTTCGCACCGAGGTGGAAAAGCGGCTCGGCTATAAACTCGCACCGCCGCGCGCCTTCACCTTCACATCGACCGGCGATCGTTACGGTTGGACGCGCGAAGCCTCGGGCCTTTGGGCTTATGGCTTGTTCGTGCAGAATGGCCGCATCGCCGATCGCCCCAACCGGAAGATGAAAACCGGCCTCGCGCGCATCGCGAACGATTTCGCCGGCGATTTGCGCCTGACCGCCAACCAGAATCTGATCATCGCCGGCGTTGCGGCGGAGAATAAACCCGCGCTGGAAAAAGCTCTGGCCGAGTATGGCCTGGCGAATGACTGGACCGGGCTTAGGCTCAATTCCATGGCTTGCGTCGCGCTGCCGACCTGCGGCCTCGCGCTGGCGGAAAGCGAGCGCTACCTGCCCGATCTGATCGACGCGCTCGATCGCGTGGTGAGCCGCGCCGGGCTCACGCACGACGCCATCGTCATGCGCATGAGCGGCTGCCCGAATGGCTGCTCGCGTCCGTTCCTGGCCGAGATCGGCCTCGTCGGCCGTACGCCCGGCCGCTACAATCTTTATCTCGGCGCGGCGTTCGATGGCTCGCGTTTGAATAAGCTCTTTCGCCAAGACCTCGGGCATGAGGACATCATCAACGCGCTCACGCCGCTGATCGAGGCCTATGCGCGCGAACGCAGCGCGGGCGAGAGTTTCGGCGATTACGTTATCCGCAAGGGCATCATCCGCGCGACCACCGCCGGGCGCGACTTCCATACCCAGATCGGCACCGCCAAGGCCGCCACGGAAGCGCGCTTCGACGTCTCCATCTGATACCGCGCGCCTTGATTTTGCGCCCGCCATGCATATCTGGGAACGGATGCAACGCGGCGGGTGAAAGCAAAGATGCCCATTTTCCGGACCGGATTGCTGCTGGCGGCGCTGACCGCGATTTTCATGACCGCCGGGTATCTGATCGGCGGCCAGGGCGGGATGCTGATCGCGCTGCTCATGGCCGGCGGCATGAATCTCTTCGCCTGGTGGAACTCCGGCGCGATGGTGCTGCATATGCATAACGCAGAGGAAGTCGATGCGCGCTCGGCGCCCGGTCTCTATGGGATCGTCCGGCAATTGGCGGCCAAAGCGGAGCTGCCGATGCCGCGCGTCTATGTGATGGATAATCCGCAGCCCAATGCCTTCGCCACCGGGCGCGATCCCGCCCATGCCGCCGTCGCCGTGACCACCGGCCTCTTGGAGCGCCTGTCGGAGGAAGAACTCGCCGGGGTTCTGGCGCATGAGCTGGCGCATGTGCGCCATCGCGACACGCTGACCATGACAGTGACCGCGACGCTGGCCGGCGCGATCGGCATGCTGGGCAATTTCGCGTTCCTGTTCGGCGGACTTGGGCACGACCGGCGCGACAATCCCTTGGGCGGCTTCGGCGTGCTGCTGGCGGCGCTGCTCGCGCCCCTGGCGGCCATGCTGGTGCAATTCGCCATCAGCCGCTCGCGCGAATACGAGGCCGACCGCATGGGCGCCGAAATTTGCGGCCATCCGCTGTGGCTTGCCTCCGCCTTGGGGCAGCTTGGGCGGGCGGCGGCGGTGATCCCTAATCCACAGGCTGAGCATAACCCGGCCACGGCGCATCTATTTATCGTCAATCCGCTGCGCGGTGGCGGATTGTCCGGGCTGTTCGCCACCCACCCGCCGATCGAGGATCGGGTGGCGCGATTGCAGGCGATGGCGGGGCGAGGGGTGCGCTCGTCGCCCTGGGCCTAAAGCTTGCGCGCGCCGCACTGAAAGCCGCAAAAGCACGCAAATACATTGGCTTCGCAAGGGGCGCGGAAACCCGTCCCGGAGTTCTCCCCAGTATCCCTCCGCTAACTGCATCTTGTGGGCTTGCGTGTTTGTTCCCACAGGGTCTAGTGTATTAACCGCACGGACACGGGGGGCCACCTTCGGCACGTATTTTGCACACCTTATACACAGAGTTTTAACCTCCGTGCCGTCGCAGGCGGCAATCCGGGGAATGGAGGGACGATCGTATGAGTTGGACCGAGGAGAAAGTAGGTCTCCTTCGTGACTGCTGGGGGCAGGGGCTCAGCGCGAGCCAGATAGCGGATCGATTGGGGGATGTGACCAGGAACGCGGTCATCGGCAAGGCGCACCGGCTGGGGCTCGATAGCCGGCCGTCGCCGATCCGGACGCTGTTGCCCGGTGAGCAGCCGCGCCCGCGGGCGCCGCGCAAACCGTCAACGCGCAGCACGCAACGGATCTCGATGGCTAAGCTGCTTGGCGGTCAGGTGCATCGCCTCAACGGGCATCGCCCGCGGTCGAACGGCGGTGCTTCGCGTGCGGATGTGGTGCGTGCCGCGGCGCAGCACTATGTCACCGACCCGAAAGGGCCGGCGTGCAAGTGGCCAATCGGCGACCCGAAAGAGGCCGATTTCCACTTCTGCACCAGTCAATCGGCTATCAACCGGCCGTATTGCCCGGAGCACTGCGCCGTTGCCTATATCCGCAAGGAGCAGCGCCACGCTGCTTAGGAGCTAGTTGCCTGTCGGCCGCACGGCGTAGAGAGCAAACGCCGTCGCGGCCGGCGGCAGCTCGATCGGCGACAGCCAACGCGGCGTTTGGCCCGCCAGCAGGCGCGCTCGTCTTCAGTCGTCGCGTGCGCGTGCTCGCGGCGCAGCTGGCGCCGCTATTCCCGGCGAGCGCGAGCGTGCTCGATGTCGGTTGCGGCGACGGCTCGATTGCCCGCGCGATTATGGAGCATCGCGGCGATCTGACGCTTGGTGGCGTCGATGTGCTTCTGCGCCCGCACACGCATATCCCGGTCGAGCGCTTCGACGGCAGCCGTCTGCCGCGCCCGGATGCCAGCGTCGATGCGGTGCTGTTCGTCGATGTGCTGCATCATACCGACGATCCGGCGATCCTGCTGGCCGAGGCGCGCCGCGTCGCGCGCCGCTGCATCGTGATCAAGGACCATTTGCGCGACGGATTGCTCGCCGGTCCGACGCTGCGCTTCATGGATTGGGTCGGCAATGCGCCGCATGGCGTCGCCCTGCCCTATAACTACTGGCCGGAAACCCGCTGGCGCGACACTTTCGTCAAGCTCGGCCTCACGCCCGCCGCCTGGCACGCACGGCTCGGCCTGTATCCTTTCCCGGCGAGTCTCGCCTTCGACCGCGGACTGCATTTCGTCGCCCGGCTGGAAAAAATCTAGCGGCGCTTGCGGGCGGTGGCGGCGGGGGCTAGCGTCGCGCGCGTGAACAAGCTTAGCCCACCCAGCGCCACAAAACCGCGCGGCTTCGCGCCGCCGCGCCGCGTTGGCGTGGTCAATTGGATCGGACTGGGCACGCTGATCCGGCGCGAGGTCAACCGCTTCCTCAAGGTCTTCAGTCAGACGATCGCCGCGCCGGTGATTACCTCGCTGCTGTATCTCGCCGTGTTCATCCTGGCGCTCGGCGGCAATGTGCCGCAAGTCGGCGGCGTCAGCTTCGCCGAATTCATCGCCCCCGGGTTGGTGATGATGACCATGCTGACGCAGGCCTTCGCCAACACCTCGTCCTCGCTGATGATCGCCAAGATGCAAGGTAACATCATCGATGTGCTGATGCCGCCCTTGAGCGAGGTCGAGCTGGCGCTGGCCTATTCCGCTGGCGGCGTGATTCGCGGGCTGGTGGTCGGCTTGGCGACGGCGCTGGCGGTATGGCCGTTCGTTCCCTTCGGCCTGGCCAATCCGCTGCTGGTGCTGTTCCATGCCGTCGCCGGCTGCCTGATGATGGCGCTGGTCGGCATTTTCTCCGGCATTTGGGCGGAAAAATTCGATCACATCGCGGCGGTGACCAATTTCGTCATCATGCCGCTGTCGTTCCTGTCCGGCACCTTCTACTCGATCACCCGCCTGCCCGAGCCGTTGCAGGTGGTGGCGCATTTCGACCCATTTTTCTTCGCCATCGATGGCTTTCGCGCCGGGTTCCTTGGCCACGGAGATGTCGCGCCGTGGATCGGCATTGTCGTTCTAGTATCAATCAATCTCATATTGTTTTGGCTGTGCCTGCGCCTGTTCGCCTCGGGTTATCGCCTCAAGGCCTAGCGCCTAGCCGGGGCCTGGCGCCGCGGCACATTGGGCCCGTGCATTGGCGCGGGCTTGGCGCGCTTTATGCGCGCGAGGCTTCGCGCGCGGTCAAGCTCTGGGCGATCACTTTTCTCGGCCCGCCGCTGCGCGTGCTGCTGTTCGCGAGCGTGTTCACGCTGATCGCGGCGGATGCGCAGCCGATGGCCGGACTGCCGTTCATGCACTTCCTCGCCGCCGGGCTGGTTGCCTCCGCCGTGTTGGAAAAGGCCTTCGAAGCGACAGGCTTTTCGATCCTGGTCGACCGCATGGAGGGCATCATCCGCGACATCTTGGTGCCCCCGCTCGCCGCCTTCGAGCTGATGCTCGCCTATGTGCTGTCGGCGATCACGGCCGGGTTGGGGATCGGCGTTCTGGTCTTCGCGATCCTCGTTCCCTTTGGCCTGGCCTGGCCGCAACGCCCGCTGGCGGCGCTTGGTTTCGCGGCGCTGGGCGCGGCGCTGGCCGGGTTGTGCGGCATTCTGGCGGCGTTGTGGTCGGATAAATGGGACCGCATGTCCATGGTGCAGACATTCATCTACACGCCGGTCCTGTTCCTCTCCGGCGTATTCTTCTCCATCGAACGGCTGCCGCCGGCGCTGCAGGCCGTCGCGCGCCTCAATCCGCTGTTTTATGTGATCGACGGCGTCCGCTTCGGCCTGCTCGGCCGCGGCGAGGCCGATCCGCTGCTCGGTGCGCTGGTGATTGCCGCTAGTATTTTGCTGCTTGGCGCCCTGTGCCTGCGCCTGTTGGCCATCGGCTACCAGCTCAAGTCTTAAAGCGGCCCGCGTTGACTTGCGGGCGGGCTTGCTCGATAGTCCCGCGCTTTCCCGGTCGGCTGCCGGCCCGGAGAGCCTCTTAGGAGAGCGCCGTGACAACGGCCTTGGTGCCGAATTACGCCCGGGCGGATATCGCTTTTGAGCGCGGGGAGGGTGCTTACCTCTTCGACGGAAGCGGCCGCCGCTATCTCGACTTCGCCAGTGGCGTGGCGGTGACGTCGCTTGGCCATGCGCATCCGCAGCTGGTCGCGGCGCTAAAATCGGCGGCCGACCGTCCGTGGCATGTGTCGAATCTGGTGCGCATTCCCGAACAGGAGCGGCTGGCCGAACGGCTGGGCGCGGCGAGTTTCGCCGATCGCGCGTTTTTCTGTAACTCCGGCGCGGAGGCGGTCGAAGCGGCGCTCAAGGCGGCGCGGCGCTATCATCACCTTGCCGGGGCGCCCGAGCGCTACCGGGTGGTGACGATGCAGGGCGCCTTTCATGGCCGCACGCTTGCCACCATCGCCGCCGGCGGCAATCCGAAGCACCTTGATGGATTTGCGCCCGCGGTCGATGGCTTCGACCAGGTCGCGTTCGGCAATCTCAATGAGCTGCGCAACGCGATCACTCCACGCACGGCCGCGATCCTGATCGAGCCGGTGCAGGGCGAAGGCGGCTGCCGCGCCGCCAGTGTCGAATACCTGCAAGGCTTGCGCGCGGCCGCCGACGACTACGGCTTGCTGCTGATCTTCGACGAGGTGCAATGCGGCTTCGGCCGCACCGGCAAGCTGTTCGCGCATGAATGGGCCGGGGTTGCCCCCGATCTTCTGGCCGCGGCCAAGGGCATCGCCGGCGGGTTTCCCTGCGGCGCGCTGCTGGCGACGGAAAAAGCGGCGGCGGCGCTGACGCCCGGCTCGCATGGCTCGACCTTCGGCGGCAATCCGCTCGCCATGGCGGTCGCCAATGCGACGCTCGATGTGCTTCTCGCCGACGGATTTCTGGCCGGGGTCGAGCGCGTGGCGGCGCATCTGCGCGACGGTCTCGCCCGCTTGCAGGCTCAGTACCCGCGCCTGATCGAGGATGTGCGCGGCAAGGGGCTCCTGGTCGGGATCAAGCTTTCCGCTGCCGCCGCGGTCGGCGATTTCGTCACGGCTGCGCGCCAGGCAGGGCTGTTGACCGTGCCCGCCGGGGACAATGTCGTGCGTTTGCTGCCGCCGCTGATCCTGACCGTGGCGCAGGCCGACGAAGGGATTGCAATTCTCGAACGCGTCTGCCGCGCGTGGCCTAGAGTATGATCCGGCCAGATAGACTCATCTACGTTGCGGTCCGGCGCGGCGACCCGCTAGGCGCGGCGCGAAGGGCGATGCCGCAGAGCGCATCGGCCGAGCGGCGCAACGCAGCGGGCGCCCGCCAGAACGCAACCCAAAGGGCCGGGGTCTTTTGCGTCGGGGGTTCGTCGCGAAGCTCGCTCGTACCCTTTGGGTACGCGCTTCGCTCCGCTCCTGCCCGCGCCGCAAAATACCTCCGGCGCAGATGGGTCAATCTGGCCGGATCATGCTCTAGGGAACAAAAACAATGAGCACGCCGCGTCATTTTCTCGATCTCGACCGCCTGCCGGCCACGACGCTGCGCGCAATCCTTGAAAGCGCCAAGGCGATGAAGCGCGCGGGTCGCAACGGGTCCACGACGCTGGCCGGGCGCACGCTCGCGCTGATCTTCGAGAAGCCGAGCACGCGCACGCGCGTTTCGTTCGAGGTGGCGATGCGTCAGCTGGGCGGCGGCTCGGTGGTGCTCGACGCGCAGGGCAGTCATCTCGGCGTGCGTGAAACCATCGCCGACACGGCGCGCGTCCTCGGCTGCTATGTCGATGCGATCATGCTGCGCACGGACAAGCCGCAAAAACTCGACGACATGGCGGCGGCCGGCGCCGTGCCGGTCATCAACGGCCTGACCGATGCGACGCATCCGTGCCAGCTGATGGCCGATGTGATGACCTATGAGGAGCGCAAGGGGACGCTCAAGGGCGCGACCGTGGCCTGGTGTGGCGATGGCAATAATGTGGCGGCTAGCTGGATTCATGCCGCCGAGCGCTTCGGCTTCACGCTGCGCCTCGCGGTACCCGAGGCGCTGCGCCCCGATCCCGCCCGTATTCGCTGGGCGACCGAGCGCGGCGCGAAGGTGAGCCTGCACACCGACCCGAAGGAAGCCGTCAGTGGCGCGGACTGCGTCGCGACCGACACCTGGGTGTCGATGGGCAATAATGACGCCGAGCGGCGGATGCGGCTGCTGACGCCTTATCGGGTCGATGCGGCGCTGATGCGGCTGGCCAAGCCGGATGCGCTGTTCCTGCATTGCCTGCCGGCGCATCGCGGCGAAGAAGTCACCGACGAGGTGCTCGACGGACCGCAGTCGGCGGTGTGGGACGAGGCCGAAAACCGGCTGCACACCGAGAAGGCAATCCTCGCCTGGTGCATCAACGGCACGCGCCCCGATGCCTGAGCCGGCGTCCGCGCCGGAGGAATTAGCCGGGCCGGTCGACGACGTCGTGCAGCCCTTTCAGCTGCACCATCCACGCCCGCCCGGCGCGCGCATCAGCGGGCGCCTGGTGCGGCTGGGACCGCTGGTCGACGGAGCGTTAAGGCGGCACGCCTATCCCGCGCCGGTGGCGCAGCTGGTGGCCGAGTTGCTGGCGCTGGCCGGTGGTCTGGCCGCCACGCTTAAATTCGAAGGCATATTCTCGCTTCAGACGCAAAGCGACGGGCCGATCACGCTCATGGTCGCCGACGTGACCGACGCCGGCGGCATGCGTGCCTATGCCCGTTTCGATGCGGCGAAACTCGCGGCTGCGTTGGACGAAGGCGGGAGCGGCGCGCCGGTGCCAGGTCTGCTCGGCAAGGGCTATCTCGCCTTCACGGTCGATCAGGGACCGGATACCGAGCGCTATCAAAGCATCGTCGCGCTCGAAGGCGATACGCTCACGTCATGCGCGCAGAGTTATTTCCGTCAATCGCAGCAGCTCGACACCGCGCTGATCCTCGCCGCCGGACAGCGCCCATGGGGCGATGAAGGTGCGTTTCGCGCGGCGGCGCTCATCCTTCAGCGCCTGCCGGTCGGGCCGCATGCGAGCGAAGACGCGCTCGACCCGTGGCGCGAGGCGATGCTGCTGATGGCCACCTGCGGCGCCGACGAGTTGCTCGATCCGGCGTTGACGCCGGCTCGTCTGCTCTTGCGCCTGTTCCACCAGATGGGCGTGCGGGTGACGCCGCCGCGCTCGCTCGCCTTCGCCTGCCGTTGTTCGCGCGCGCGCGCCGAGGCGGTGTTGCAGCGTTTGCCGCTTGACGAACTGGCCGCGTTCAAACTCGATGGGCGCATCACGGTGACCTGCGAATTTTGCAGCACCACGCACTCCTTCGAGGAGGCCGAAATCGATGCGTATCACGCGCACTAGAGTCAGCGGGCTGTTGTTCGCCGTTGCCATGGCGGTTGTCGCCGGCTGCCAGAACGCGCCGCACACGCGGCCTGCTCCTTCGCTGGATTTTACCCCTCGGGGGCAATTTACCCTTGATGCTGCGGGAATCGAGGTCGTCTCGCTCTACAAGCCGCCGCTGCGCGCGCCCAATGTCGAGCACGAGTTTCCAATGTCGCCTGAAGCAGCCGCGCGCCGCTGGGCGCAGGATCGGTTGCGCGCGACCGGAACGTCGCGCAACCGCGCCGTGTTTACGATCGAGGACGCAAAGGTGATCGAGACCCAGCTGCCGCGTCAGCAAGGCCTGCCCGGCGTGCTGCGCGACGACCAGTCCGAGCGCTATGACGCCGCGCTCAAGGTTGAACTCGCCATTCTCAATGGCGAAGTGAAGATTGCGCGCGTGTTCGCCGAGGCGACGGCCTCCCGCTCGGTGCCCGAAAGCATCACCATCGAGGGGCGGCGGCTGGCCTGGGCCGAGCTAACCGCGGCGCTGATGGAGCAGATCGATCAGACGCTGGAAGCCGAGATCCGTCGCAGCATGCCGCCGCACCTGCGCTAGCAAAGAAAAAGGCCGCTCCAGATTTCGCCGGAGCGGCCGAGTTACGACAGGGAGGCATTGACGAGGTTTTCGGCGAAGCCGAAGGGACCTAACGTCGACAGTCCGATATTGGCCCGCACACAGTTAACGGCGCGTTAACAGCCGCTCAGCGCTTGAAAATTGCTTCGGCGGCGCCGCGCAAGCCCTGTTTGGCGTCGAGCTGCGCCTTGGCTCGGCGTTGCTCCGCATGCAGGTGGTCAAGGTATTCCTGTAGGTCAATCGCCGACCACCCGTCGAGCGCCAGCGGCTCATAGGGCTTCTTGGGCTTCTTCGGGAGGTCGTCGAGCTCCATCGACCGCGCCTGGGAGCGTTACGGGGCCTAAAGCCTAGCACCTGCTCGGAAGTTTTGCATCTGGCGCGCGCCCTCCTTATATAGGGAACCTTCCCACGATTGGTTCATTGCGCGCGTCCTCCGGGACGCCCGCGGTCGAGAAGGATCAGCCTATGCCGCCGCCACTCATGCCCAAAGGGACCGCCGTCTGGTTGGTCGAGAACACGCATCTCACATTTGAGCAGATCGGCGCGTTTTGCGGTATGCATGCGCTCGAGGTGCAGGGGATCGCCGACGGCGAGGTGGCGCAGGGGATCAAAGCCCTGGACCCGACCGCCAATGGCCAGCTCACCTGGGAGGAGATCAACCGCGCCAGCGCCGATCCCAAGGTCCGTCTGGAGATGCGCCGGCTTGAGGTGCCCCTGCTGGCTAAGCGGGCCAAGGGGCCGTGCTATACCCCGGTATCCAAGCGCCAGGACAAGCCGGATGCGCTTGCCTTCCTGCTGCGCCACTACCCCGAGCTGTCGGATGCGCAGGTGTGCAAGCTGCTCGGCACCACCAAGCCAACCATTGCGGCGGTACGCGACCGCACGCATTGGAACAGCAGAAACATCCGCCCGCGCGACCCGGTCATCCTTGGCCTGTGCCGCCAGGTCGATCTTGACGACGCGATCGCCAAGGCGCGCGCCGCCGGGCGCAAGCGTGCGCCAGAGCCGACCGTGGACGCGCCGGCGGAGAAGGAAGCGCCACGCTCCAACATCCCTGCCTGGATGGCCGGGATGACGCTCAAGCGCGGCGGCGAAACCCGCTAGCGCCCGCCGGCGCCGATGGCGATGGCGCTGACGCCGATCGATTTTTTGCTTCGGGCGGCGGAGGCATTTCCCGAGCGGGCGGCGCTGATCGCCGCCGAGCGGCGCACAAGCTGGCGCGAGTTGGCGCAGGATGCGCGCCGTTTGGCTTCTGCGCTGGCGAAAGCCGGCATCGCGCCCGGCGACCGCGTGGCGGTCTTGCTTCCCAATGGCCGCCCGCTCGCCGTCGCGCTGTGGGGCATACCCATGGCCGGTGCGATCTTGGCCGCGCTCGGGCCGCGTCAGGATGCGACGGTTCTGGCCTCAGCCCTTAGCCATAGCGGCGCCAAGATTCTGCTCGCCGATTTCGAGCACATGCAGGCCGCTTCCGCCCTCGCCGACTCATTCGACGGGCTCATCGTGGACGCCAGTTCCGCCGGCGACCGCGGGCAACGCGATTCCGTAACCTTCGATGCGTTCGTCGACCGCGGCGATCCGGGCTACGCTTGGCTCCGGCCGGACAGCGAGCAGGCGCCGCTGCTGATCGTGTATCAGCCGGGCGCGACACCGCGCGCGATCACTTACAGCCATCGTGGCGCCACGCTCGGGGCGCTGGCGATGATCCTCGGCTGGGGCCTGCCGCGGCACGCGATCACGCTGTGGACCCAGCCGATGACGCAGGCTGGGGGCTTAAGCCTGCCTTGGGCCTTGGCCGCGCTGGGCGGGACGAGTCTCTGCCTCGCGCGCGTGACGCCGGCGGGCGTATTCGCGGCGCTGCAGGCGCATGTCGCGACGCACAGCTTCGGCTCGCCGGCGCTGCTGCAAGCGCTGCTTGCCGTTGCCCGCGCCGCCCAGCGCAGCCTGCGCGCCCCGGCGTCGTTTCTCACGGTCGCGCCCCCGTCGCTTTCGCTGGTGCGCGATCTGGCCGCCATCAACTTGCGCGTGACCCAGGCCTGGGGCCCGCCCGAAGCGCATGCGCCGGCGCTACTGACCGATTGGACGAGCCCATGGGAATCGCTCTCTGATGTTGCCGACACGGCGATGGTCGCGCGCGCCGGCGTGCGCGCGGCATTCCTCGCGCCGCTCGCGCTGCTCGATCCAAGCAGCGCGCGCGCGGTTCCGGCCGACGGGTTGAGTGAGGGCGAAGCAACGCTCGCAGGCGAATTGATCTCGCCCGGCTATTGGGACGATGCGGCGGCGACGGCGGCGGCCTTCTCGCCGCAGGGCTTTCGCACCGGCGATTTGGCGGTGCGCCATGCCGACGGCTGGATCGAGTTCAAGGAGCGCGTGGACGGCAAGGTGCAGGTCGGTGGCAGGGACATCAGCTTTGCGGCCCTGACCCAGGCGCTCGCGGGCCATGCGGCGGTGGCGCAGAGCGCGATCGAACCCGGCCCGGAATTCGGCGCGGTCGCTTTCGTCGAACTCAAGCCGGACGCGGTCGCGAGCGAGATCGAACTCGCCGCGCATTGCCGCATGGCGCTCGACCTGCCGGCCGATCCGTGCCGAGTGCATCTCGGCCCCTTGCCGCGGAGTTCAACCGGCCGTATTGCGCGGCTCAAGCTGCGCGCGCTGGCGGGCGTCTAGCGCCTTATCCGCGAAAGCGGTTACTTGCATCCATTGTGCATGCGCCACATCGCCGGATCGTGGCCGGCGGGAATCGTGGCGCAAGGATCCTCCTGGCCATAGCCGCGCAGCTCGGCATAGCGCTTGATCTGCGCCGGCGACAGCAGCGGCGATGTGGTCAGGTGCGTGGACAAATGAATAAACCGCAACGCTTGTCGGCTGTGCTCGATCTCGCCCAGGGATTGCCGGAGGCTGGCGTCAGTCATGGTTCGGTTTCGAAACTGCTCTTCGAGCGTGTATTCCAAGCCAATGAGCCGCTCGCCTTCCGCTACGGCCGCAGCCTGCATCTTCGCGAAGACGGCGCTGATCGCCGCCACTTGGTCGGGGGTCAGTCCTAGCTCGCCTTTGAGCTCCAACACATGCGCCGGTCCGGGGATGCCGTTCAGCTCGGCCGCTTTCGCCAAGCCCCAGCCGCCGCCGCGCCGCAGTTCGGCGATGTCGTCGGCCGAGAGGCTTTTGATGTCGCGCGCGTCCTGGCCGGCATAGGGTGTTTTCGGGCCGTTCCCGCCCGCTTGGGCGAAAGCCGCGGCCGGGAGCAAAGAAAGGAGGACGAGCAGGGCAAATTTACGCATTCGCGCGGACCCATCCGGATGATTGCGGAAAGCGATCCTGCCACGGATCGCCGGCACGGCCGCAATAACTTTAATGTGTGTGACGGACGCTACAACTCCCCTGCGCGACGGCGCATGTCGCCGTCGCGTCAAAGGGCTCAAGCCTCCGTTCGGCGCCTAGGGGCGCCGAAGTCCTACGCGTGCGCGAGGACCGCGAGACGGTCCTTGATGCGAAGCTTGGCGCGTTTGAGCTCGGCGATCATCGTTGCATTCGGCGCGTTTCTGCGCTTTTCGGCGTCCAATTTCGCTTCGAGCTCGGCATGTCTAGCCTTGAGATCGCTGACGTCCTTGGCTTCCACCAATTCCAGACCTCCTTATGCAGGCGAATCAAGCGCTGTGAGGCTACACCATGCGGGACAAAATTCCTATCGTCTGGGTGCGCGCCCTTCCTTTGCGAGCGCAGCGGCGATCTCCTCCGCTGTCGCATCCGCGAAAACCGCGGACAGGATTATGCTCGCCAATGGAAGCGCCGAATTGACCGGCGTCAAGTTATGCAGATAAAGACTCAGATTCTCCGCCGCCGAGGCGAGGGCCCGGTCGCTGCCGCTCGGCGTGGGCAGCGCGGCGGCAAGCATCTCCTGCTCGATGCGCTCGGCTTCCAGTTCGATGGTTTTGACCTGTGTGCGCAGCGCCTGCGTGGCAGCGGCGGTGTCCGGCTTGAGCGCGCGGCGGACGCCACGCAGCGGCGCAACGACCTGCGCCTGCCAGTTCCGCGAGATATCGAGCAGCTTGGAAAGCGCGGCGGCATCGATGGAGGAGATGCCCTCGCTGCCGCCCCAGATGAGCGTGAGCGCCAGATTGACATCGGCGCCGCATTCGTCTTGCAGGCGGAGGCAAGCCTCGGCCACGCCCAGCCGCCGATAGACCTCGCCGCACCACCGCCAGAGACGGGCGGCGTCAGTCATGGCTCACCGATCACCGAGACAAATGGTCAGGCCGCGCGCCGCCTGGACCAGCATGCCTTGCGGGTCGATCACCTGATACTGGCGGATCGCGTCTTCGATCGGCACGTCAACCACGTCGCGATTCCGCCAGGCGACCATGCGGTCGTGCTTGCCCTCGGCGATCAGATCGACCGCCTTGACCCCGAACACCTGACCCATCAGGCGATCGGTCGCCGACGGCGCGGCGCCCCGCTGGACGTGGCCGAGCACGGTCACGCGCGTTTCCGCGCTGGTCGCCTCGGCAATGCGTTCGGCCAGGTAGTTGCCGATGCCGCCATAGCGCTTTTCGCCGGTGTTGTGCGTGATCTTCGCCGATTCCCCATTCTCGCGCTTGACCGATTCGGCGACGATGGCGAGGGCGAAATTGCGCCCGCCGGCGCGCAGCGCCTCGATCTTGGCGGCGATCACCTCGATCTTATAAGGGATTTCCGGGATCAACACGATATCGGCCGAGCCGGCGATGCCGGCGGCGAGCGCGATATGACCGGCGTCGCGCCCCATGACTTCCAGCAGCATGACGCGCGAGTGGCTGGCCGCCGTCGGTTGCAGCATGTCGAGCGCCTGGGTGGCGACATCGACGGCGGTGGCATAACCGAGCGAAAACTCGGTCGCGCCCAGGTCGTTATCGATCGTCTTTGGCACGCCGATCAGCGGGATGCCGCCCTGCTTGGCCAGCCGGCGCAGGATCGCCAGGCTGCCATCGCCGCCGATGCCGATCAGCGCGTCGAGATTGAGCTCGCGATAGCCGGCGATGATCTATTCCGAGCGATCCTTCAGCGTTCCATCCGGCATCGGATAGGCGAAGGGATCGCCGCGATTGGTGGTCCCGAGCACCGTGCCGCCTTGGCGCACCACCATGCCGGTGAAATTGCGCGGATCGAGCGGTTCGCAGTCGATCGGCCGGCGCAAGAGTCCTGCCGTGCCTTCGCGGATGCCGATCATCTGCCAGCCATAGCCCTCGACCGCCCGCCGCACGGCGCCGGCGATGGCCGCATTCAGCCCGGCGCAGTCGCCGCCGCTGGTCAGGATGCCGATGCGCTTGCTCATGTCATGCGGTTCCGCTGTGAATTGGGCATAGAGCGATAGGGCGACTCTGCTAGTATCGGCGCCCCGGCGATGGGTATCGGTCGGTCATGGATCTGCGGGAACGCGACACGCTCAAACGCAAGCTGGCGGAGTTGCAAGGCGAGCATCGCGACCTCGATGCAGTGCTGTCCCGGGTCGCGGCCGAGCCCGATGCCGACGAGTTGCAACTGCTGCGGTTAAAGAAGCGCAAACTCCTGCTCAAGGATCAGATCGCCGAGCTCAAGGACCAACTGCTGCCGGACATCACCGCCTGATCCCCACGCCTGCTTCATCGGGCGTCCCGTGCCCGCGCATCGACTCGACGCCTGATGGTACAACGTTAACGTTTCCGCACCTAGGGTCGTCGCCCGGGACGGCGGTTGCGGGGGTCCCAGACGCCCGTATAATCCGCCGCTCCGCGGCGACTGGGTCGCGGCGAGAGCGAGGAACAAAGCATGGCTGGGCCGCAGGTTGGCGTCATCATGGGCAGCCAGAGCGATTGGGATACGCTCAAGCACACCGCGACCACGCTGGAGGTGCTCGGCATCGCGCATGAGGTGCGCATCGTATCCGCCCATCGCACGCCAGAGCGGCTCTATGCCTATGCCAAGGGCGCGCGCGGGCGCGGGCTCAAGGTGATCATCGCCGGGGCCGGCGGCGCGGCGCATCTGCCCGGCATGACCGCGGCCTTGACGCCGCTGCCGGTGTTCGGCGTGCCGATCAAATCGAAGGCGCTCAAGGGCGTCGATAGCCTGTTGTCGATCGTGCAAATGCCGGGCGGCGTTCCCGTCGGGACACTGGCGATCGGCAAGCCGGGCGCGATCAACGCCGCCCTGCTGGCCGCATCGGTGCTGGCGCTGAGCGATCCGCGCGTGGCGCAGGCGCTCGATGACTGGCGGCAGAAACAGACCGAGGCGGTCGCGGAAGCGCCGGACGAGGATGACGTCGGCCGCTAGCGTGCGCGTGATCGCGCCCGGCGGCACGATCGGCATCCTCGGCGGCGGGCAGCTCGGGCGCATGACCACGCTGGCCGCCGCGCGGCTCGGCTATCGCACGCATGTTTTCTGCCAACGCGCGGACGAGCCGGGAGCGCAAATCGCCTCGGCGCGCACACTTGCGCCTTTCACCGACGAGGCCGCGCTGGCGGCATTCGCGGCTGCGGTGGATGTGGTCACCTTCGAATTCGAGAACATCCCGGTCGAAACGCTGATCGCGCTGGCCAAGCGCACGCCGGTGCGTCCGTCGCCGACGGTGCTGGCGATCAGTCAGGATCGGCTGGTGGAGAAGGAGTTTCTCGCCGGCAGCGGCTTCTTGACCGCACCCTTCGCCGAGGTCGAGGACGACGCGCAGCTGGCGGCGGCGGATGCGCGCATCGGGCGGCCATCGATCCTCAAGACGTCGCGCCACGGCTATGACGGCAAGGGGCAGGTGCGCCTGGCGCTCGGCGATGACGCCGGGGCGGCGTGGCGCACGCTCGGCCGCGCGCCTGCGGTTCTCGAAGGCT
This sequence comes from Alphaproteobacteria bacterium, assembly GCA_009694135.1. Classification (GTDB taxonomy): domain Bacteria; phylum Pseudomonadota; class Alphaproteobacteria; order UBA6615; family UBA6615; genus SHVS01. The sequence continues at coordinate 56,969 of SHVS01000007.1, read as the reverse complement.
TCGTCCGCTTCAGCACCGAGGCGTCGGTCATCGTCGCGCGCGGTCTGGACGGCAAGACCGTCGCCTTTGACGTGACCGAAAACCGGCACGAAGGCGGCATTCTGCGCGAAAGCCGCGTTCCGGCGCAGCTTCTTCCAGCCTTGATGGCGGAGGCACAAGAGCTTGCCAGCCGCATCGCGATCACGCTCGACCTGACGGGCCTGCTGGCGGTCGAGCTGTTCGTCAATCGCGACGGCGGGCTTCTGGTCAATGAGCTGGCGCCGCGCCCGCACAACTCCGGCCATTGGACGATCGATGCCGCCGCGACCAGCCAGTTCGAGCAGCTGGTGCGCGCGATCTGCGGCCTGCCGCTGGGTTCGGCCGCCCGCACCGCCGATGCGCGCATGTTGAATCTATTAGGCGAGGAAGCGCAGGACTGGCGTTCGCATCTGGCCGATCCGGGCGCGCGGCTGCATCTTTATGGCAAGGACGAAGCGCGCCCCGGACGCAAGATGGGCCATGTCACCTGGGTTTCGCCGCTGCCTAAGGGCTAGAGCGCGCGGCGCAGCCGGCGGATCAGCGCGAAGGCATCGGGCAGGCGGCCCACGGCTTCGCCGAGTTTCGCCCGCGCCTGGCCGAAGCGCATGACGCCTTCGATGCGGCGGTCGAGGAAAGCGCGCGTCACGGCCAAACCGTCGCTGGTATCATCGAGCCAGACCAGCAACGTCGCGGCATAAACCGCCGCCAGCGTCGCGCGCTTGGTATAAAAACTGAAATCCGTCGAGCGATCGCCAACCGCGCGCCAGAGCGCATCCACCGTGTGCCACAACAGCCGCGCCGACAACAGCGCCTGGCCAGGTAGGACGAGATAGGCGAGCGCATGGCGTGTCGCGTCGCGCGCCTGGGCTTGGGTTGCCAGCCGCGCCATCACCGCCGCGGCGACGCGCTCGCGAAACCGCAGGGCGGAAAGATCGCTTTGGCCAATCGCTTGAGTCATGCGCGCATCGCCCAGCGCGCACATCAGCGCGATCGCCTCGCGCGCGCCATCGGGGAACGCGCGATGGGCGTCGGCGCGTGTCCGCCCGCTCTCAAGCGCGCCACGCTCCAGCGCCGCCCAGGTCCAGCCGTCGAACGGCACATGTTTCAATGCGGCCGCGAGCACCTGGACGCGCAGCGCTTCGCGCAAGTTACTCACCGATAGTCTCGGCCGCATCCGGCGCGCCCTTTGACAGGTCGTCGACGAAGCCGAAGCTCGCCATATCCGTCATCCGCATCGGATAGAGCAACCCGTCGAGGTGGTCGCATTCGTGCTGCACCACGCGCGCATGAAAGCCGCGTGCCTCGCGCGTGACAGTCTCGCCCGCCGGCGTCAGGAACCGATAGCGGATCGCCGTCAGCCGCGGCACCTTGCCGGCAAGGCCGGGCAGCGAGAGGCAGCCCTCCCAGCCTTCCTCGATCGTCTCGGTCAGCGGCTCGATCACCGGGTTGATCATCGCCGTGAGCGCGATTCCCTCGGGCGCGCGTTCTCCTTCGGGCGCTTCGGCGGCCAAACGCCGCGTATTGACTTTGAACACGACGACGCGCAGCGGCACATGCACTTGTGGCGCCGCCAGACCGGTTCCGTCCGCGTCCTCCATGGTTTCGATCATATCGGCGATCAAGCGCTGGATTTCCGGCGCGCGCGGATCGGGGACTAGCTCGGCGCGGCGCGCCAAGACCGGGTGGCCCATGCGGGCTATTTTGAGAATCGCCATGACGCGACTATGCGGATCGAAAGCGTCGCCGTAAACCGCGCGTTACTTGTTGTCCTGGAGCGCAAACCGGGCTTAGGCTTGCCGCATGCAGCCGATAACCTTTGTCGACGGCGGCTGGAAGGACGGCAACGCCCCGGTCATGGGCGCGATGGACCACGGGCTGTGGCTCGGCTCGGTCGTGTTCGACGGCGCGCGCGCCTTCGACGGGGTGACGCCCGACCTCGACCTTCACTGCGCCCGGGTGATTCATTCGGCGCATGCGCTCGGGCTCGGCCCGATGCTGTCGGCCGGCGAGGTGATGGACATCGCCCTCGACGGGGTGGCGAAATTCCCGCCCGGCAGCGAGCTGTATATCCGCCCGCTCTTGTTCGCGGCCGAAGGCATGGGGCATCTGATGGCCGATCCGGCGAGCACGCGTTTCGCGTTGACGGTCTTCCCGGCGGCGCTGCCGCCGCCGACCGGGTTCTCCGCTTGCCTGTCGCGCTTCCGCCGGCCGGGGCCGGAATTCGCGCCGACCGCCGCCAAGGCGCCGGGTCATTACGCGCAGGGCGCGCGGGCGGTGGCCGAGGCGGCGGGCAAGGGCTTCGACAATGCCGTGCTGCTTGATCCGCTCGGCCATGTCGCCGAACTGGCCACCGCCAATCTGTTCCTGGCCAAGGATGGGGTGGCCGTGACCCCGGCGGAGAATGGTACGTTTCTCAACGGCATCACCCGCAGGCGTGTGATCGGGCTGTTGCGCGAGTCCGGCACGGCGGTTGAGGAACGCGCGATTTCGCCGGAGGAATTGGCCGCGGCCGACGAGATCTTCTCCACCGGCAACTGGGCCAAGGTGGTGCCGCTCAACTGCTACGAATCCCGCGCGCTTCCGCCCGGCCCGGTCTTTCGCCGCGCGCGCGAGGCTTATTGGGATTTCGCGCATTCGCGGCGCAGGTGATCGCCCGTAGCGTCGGTCAGGGTTTGGTGCGCGCCCGATACATCGGCAGGGGCGGGAAGGGCGGAACATTCGCGTGCCGCAGCAGCATCCAGTCGAGATCGTTGAAAAAGCGCAACAGCCGTTCGAGTTCTTGCGTGCACGCGTTAGCGTCGCCCGTGGACTTTTCGGCAAGGATCTGGCCGCAACTCCGCTTGCCGTCGATGGCGGCGAGGAGCGCAAGCGTGTGCGGTGCGCAGCGATAGCGCAGCGTCTTGCCGTTCCAAAGATCGATCGAGAGCTTCGCGACCTTGCGTTCGACCGCTGCGCGCGCCAGCGCCTCGACGTCCGAATAAGCAAAAAACGGAATCATGTCCGGCCCGAGCGCGGCTTGGGCGGCGCGCCGCGATGCATAGAAAGTATGCAGCCCGATCGTGCCATCGAGGATTTCGGCGACGGCTTGTTGCTCGATCAACGGACGGCGGCGAATGGTTTGCAACAGCTGCGCGTCTTCGACGTGATAGGCCGGGTCGTATTGCAGGCGATAGACGGGCGTCTTGCGTTGAAAATTAGTGAAAGCGACTAGCTTGAGGCCGCCGCTTGCAAGGAATGCGTAAATCTCCGGGACGGAATAGGCGCTGTCCTGCTCATGCAGGAAGGTGTCGAACAGATTGGCCTTGTCGTTCTCAAGGCGCGCGAGCCATTCCTGCGGGTCCTGGCCGCGAAAGAACGGATGCGCGCGCGGCAGCGAGCGAAGGAGAGCGATCGTTCCCTCGACGCGTGCGCCCAAATCCGAAACTTCGGCGAGCGCCAGCCGGACCAGATCCTGGATAAAATAGATGTCGCGCCGCCCATAGCGGCCATAAAGCATCAGGCACATCCCGCCATCGGCGGCGAGAACCGCTTCGAGCGGACGCAGGCCGGCGAGCGGATCGGCGAGATGGTGCAGCACGCCGGTGCAGGAGATGTAGTCGAACGGCGCCAAGCCCATCATCGGCAGATCCAGAATCGATCCGTGCACAAAGGTCACGTTATCCAGGCCGCGCACCTCCGCCCGCGCGCGCGCGATCGCCAGGCTCGCCGCGCTCATGTCGAGATAGGTCACGCGCCCGCCGAGCGGCTTGAGTTGCGCGGCGAGGAAGATGGTCGCATCGCCGGTGCCGCCGCCGGCGACGAGCGCGTGGAATCCGTGGCGGAAGTCCTGCCTCCCGCCGAACACGTAATGATTGATGCGCGCCAGGGAGTCGTATTCCGAGATATGCAGGCGCTTGCGCTCGTCCTCGGGGTCACGCTGCGGAAACGGATAGGCCTCGTACTGCGCCTTGACGTTGGGCAGTACGTTCAGGATTGGGGGCGCGGGCGGTTTATTGGTCATGCGCGCGGGAGAGCATCAGCCGTCGCACCCGGCGTCAAGACGCTCGCTCGTCAGTCGCCAGATCCTCGCCGGCCAGCGCGCGGCGAATCAGGGCGAGGGTTTCGGCACGTCCATAGAGTGCGACAAAGGAGCCGAAGCGCGGGCCTTGGCTCTGGCCGAGCAGGATTTCGTACAGCGCCTTGAACCAGTCGCGCAGGCTGGGGAAGGGGTGCCGCTTGCCGATCTCGTAAAGCTCGAACTGAATCGCTTCGCCGGTGGCGTCATCCGGCAGCGTCTCCAGCTTCGCCGCCAGCTCGATAAGCGCCGCGCGTTCGACCTCCGTCGGCGCGCGGAACTGGCGCGTCGGCTTGACGAAATCCCGGTAATAGGCGAGCGCGTGGTCGAGCAGCCGGTCGAGCAGCGGGTGGCTGGCGGCGTCGGCGGTCTTGGCGAAACGCTTCAAAAAGCCCCACAGCACGGACTTATTATCGGTGTGGCAGACGCTCACCAGATTGAGCAGCAGCCCGAAGCTGACCGGCATGTCGCTCGCGGGCGGCGTGCCGGCGTGAATATGCCAGGCGGGGTTTTCCAGCCGCGCGGCGGCGTCTTCGGTTGCGAATTTTGCCAGGAAATCGAGATAGTCATCGACCGCGCGCGGGATGACATCGAAATGCAGCCGCTTGGCTGCCTTCGGCTTGTGGAACATGAACAGGGCGAGGCTTTCCGGCGGGCCGTAGGTGAGCCATTGCTCGATCGTCATGCCATTGCCCTTCGACTTCGAGATCTTCTCGCCATTCTCGTCGAGGAAGTGCTCATAGGTCATGCTCTCCGGCGGGCGGCCGCCGAGCAGCTTGCAGATGCGCGAGGACAGGCGCACGGAGTCGATCAGATCCTTGCCCGACATCTCGTAATCGACGCCGAAGGCGGCCCAGCGCATCGCCCAATCGACCCGCCATTGCAGCTTGCAGGCGCCGCCGGTGACCGGAGTCTCGAACTTGCTGCCGTCCTCATCGGCGAACACCAGCGTGCCTTGGGCCTTGCGCACTTCCAGCGGCGGCGTCTGCAACACCTTGCCGCTCTTCGGGCTAATGGGCAGGAACGGGCAATAGGTGGCGCGCCGCTCGGCGCCGAGCTCGGGCAAAACCACGGCGGCGATGTCTTCCAGATGCTGCAGCACCTGCAAGAGAGTTGGGTCAAATCTTCCGGAGCGATAGCACTCGGTCGCCGACAGGAACTCATAGGCAAAGCCGAAGCGGTCGAGGAATGCCCGCAGCCGCGCGTTATTATGCGCGCCGAAGCTGTCATGCGTGCCGAAGGGATCGGGCACCTGGGTCAACGGCCGGTCGAGAAACGCCGCCATCGCCGCGCGGTTGGGAACGTTGTCGGGCACCTTGCGCAGCCCGTCCATGTCGTCCGAGAAGGCGACCAGGCGGGTGGGCAGGCCGGAGAGTTCCTGGAAGGCGCGGCGCACCATCGACGTGCGCGCCACCTCGCCGAAGGTGCCGAGATGCGGCAGTCCGGACGGGCCATAGCCGGTTTCGAATAGAACATGGCCCTTGGCCGGCGCGTGCTTTGCATCGCCCCCGCCCAGACGGACGAGCAGCTTACGCGCCTCTTCAAACGGCCAGGCGCGGGCGGTGGCCGCGAGGGTGCTGTCGACCATAGGTGTCGCGCTCGTGCGGGTGGTTGGACCGCCCGGACCCTAGGTCGCGCTCAGTATTCGGTCAACGACCGCCGCGGCCGGCATCCTCCGACCGCGGGCGTCGGAATCATCGGCTAAGCGTGCACGTTGACCGTCTTGCCGCGCGGTTCGGCGCGCGCTGCGTGCGGGGCTTGGTGCGTTTCGTTGGGTCGAGGCGTTTCCACATGCCGTGCGGCTGCCGGACGTTCATGGCGCCCCGTATCATGCGCTTTGGTCGGCGGCGGGGTGTCGACTGCGGTGACAGTCATTTGAGCCTCCGTTCATGGAGGAGTATCACGCCGGTAATTATTCGCTTACCCGTCTTAACAAGTGATTGAGGCTCGCGCCCCGCGCGCGGACCCGCTAATTTGCCGAAAATGCGCGCAGATCCGCCATCCCTGGTCGTCGGGCCCAGCTGCGCCCTCTGGGTCACCGGGGACGGAGAAGTTAACGAGATCGCTAACGCCGAAGCCATACGCCGGGCGCGGGCGGAGCTACCGCTGGTTTGTCACCTGCCGTCGCTCGCACGAAGCTTGGGGTCGGAGGCATTCCCGGCGCTCGATCTCCTCGAACTGTACGCTTTCGTCCGCCCGGCGCAGTTCTGTCTGCCGACCCCGGGCGGATTGGCGCAGGCGGTCGGCTTGCCGGCAGCACGATCGCTCGCCGATGCGGCCGCGCTTTTGCCGCGCATCGCACGCCGACTCTTGGCCGAGCTTGCGGCCAGTGACAGCGAAGCCGTGGCGCTGCTCGCTGGGCTTACCGAAGCAGGCTGGGGTTGGGCTTCGTCGGCTGAAGCGGCGCTCGGGGCGACGGCCAAGCCCGCCGGCGGCTTCGCCACCCGCGCCGGTCTGGCCGTTTGGCGCCGGCTGCCGCAATGGCCGGCTGAAGCGCCACCCGATCCACCCGGTACGCTGCCGGTCGAACCGGGCGAGGCGCGCGCGCGGCTGGCCGAACTGCTCGGCGCCGGCGCCGAAGCGCGCCCCAGCCAGGCCGACTACGCTTCGGCCGTCGCCGCCGCTTTCGGCGTGCGCGCGGCGCCGGACGCGCCCACGCTGGTGCTCGCCGAGGCTGGAACCGGCACCGGCAAGACGCTCGGCTACATCGCCCCGGCCAGCCTGTGGGCGGAGCGCAACGGCACGCCGGTGTGGATCAGCACCTACACGCGCAATTTGCAGCGGCAAATCGACCAAGAGCTCGATCGCCTGTTTCCCGATCCGGAGGAAAAAGCCGCCAAGGTCGCCGTGCGCAAAGGGCGCGAGAATTATCTCTGCCTGCTCAACTACGAGGAGGCGGTGGGACGCGCGCCGGCCATGGCCCCGCGCCAGGCGATCGGGCTTGCGCTCATGGCGCGCTGGCTCGCGGCCACGCGCGACGGCGATCTGGGCGGCGATCTGCCGGCCTGGCTGCCGCAGTTGTTCGGCGCGGCCTTAACGAGCGAGCTCGCCGACCGGCGTGGCGAGTGCATCTATTCGGCCTGCGTGCATTACGACCGCTGCTTCGTCGAGCGCAGCGTGCGCCGCGCGCGCAAGGCCGAGCTGGTGATCGCCAATCACGCTCTGGTGCTGACGCAGACGATCCAGGCGGCTGACGGCGCGGCCCCGCCGACGCGCTATGTGTTCGACGAGGGCCATCATTTGTTTGACGCCGCCGATGCGGCCTTCGCGCAGAATCTATCGGGGCGCGAGACCGGGTTTTTGCGCCGCTGGGTCTTGGGGCTCGAGGGCGGGCGCGGGGGCCGGGTGCGCGGGTTGCAGGAGCGCGTTGGCGAGCTGATCGGGGAAGATGCGGCGGCGCTGACTGCGCTGGACGGGCTCAAGGAGGCGGCGCGCGGCTTGCCGACACGCGAGTGGCGCGCGCGCATCGAGGCCGGCAATCCGATCGGCCCGTGCGAGGCATTTCTTGCTGCTGCACGGGCGCAAATCTATGCGCGCTGCGTCGATAACGGCAGTCCCTACGGGTTAGAGACCGCGCTGTGGCCGCTTGCGCCGGAGGTGGCGGAGACGCTGCCGGCGCTCGCCCGGCTGCTCGACCGGATCGCCGACGCGGCCGAAGTGCTCGCCCAGCGGCTCAAGGCGCGGCTCGACGATCAGGCGGCGGTGCTTGATAGCCCCACGCGCGCGCGTATCGAAGGCATCCTCGGCGGCATCACCCGGCGCGCGCTTGCGGCCCCGCGCGGTTGGCGCGCCATGCTGGCGACGGCGGGGCAGGGGGAAGTTCAGCCCGGTTTCGTCGATTGGCTGGCGGTTGAGCGGCAGGATGGGCGCGACGTCGATGTCGGCCAATATCGGCATTTCCTCGATCCCATGCTGCCCTTCGCCAAGCTGATCGCGCGCCGGGCGCACGGGATTATCGTAACCTCCGCCACCCTGGCCGATCCGACCGGCGACGTGGAGGCCGACTGGCGGGTGGCCGAGGCGCGCGCTGGCGCGCCGCATCTGCCGCTGCCGCCGTTCCGGGTCCGCGTGCCGTCGCCGTTCGACTATCGCCAGCAGACGCGCGTGCTGGTGGTCGGCGATGTAAACCGCGCCGAACCCGATCAGGTGGCGGCCGCGTTCCGCGAGCTGTTTCTTGCCGCCGGCGGCGGCGGGCTCGGGCTGTTCACCTCGATCGCCCGCTTGCGGCAGGTGCATGCGCGCATTTCAGCGCCGCTCGATGCGGCCGGGATGCCGCTCTATGCCCAGCATGTCGATGCCTATGATGTGGCGACGCTGATCGAAATCTTCCGTGGCGAGACCGATTCCTGCCTGCTCGGCACCGATGCCGTGCGCGATGGCATCGATGTGCCCGGGCGTTCGCTGCGGCTGATCGTGTTCGATCGCGTGCCCTGGCCGCGACCGACGATTTTGCACAAGGCGCGCCGGATGGCGGATGACGACGGACGGGGGCAAGACGACCGCGCGACCCGCTTCCGCCTGGCGCAGGCCTTCGGCCGGCTGATCCGCCGCGCCGACGATCAAGGCGTATTTGTCATCCTGGATGGACGACTGCCGAGCCGGCTCTTGACTGCCTTTCCCGTCGGGGCGCCGATTGTCCGCCTCGGCTTGGCGGACGCTGTCGCGCAGACGCGCGGGTTCTTGGGTCGCGCCTGAGTGCGCCGTTGTTGTCGGGCTTTGACCGCGCGCCCGCATCGGGCTGCCGGCAAGGCCTCGCGCCGTTGCTCTTCAAGCCGCCCCCGCCCTCCGTGTTCCCGCTGCTGCCACTATTGTCGACCGAAGGGCCCGCGCGCTAATAGATTGTATACAAACTAAGTCGCCGGCGAGCTAGGTTGGCGCGGAATCACTCCGGTGGCTCCGCCCCGGCTGTGGCGGGAGCAGGGTGGGTGCTTCACCCGCGGCCGGCGGTCGCCCGAATGCGCGGACGCTCGCCCAGCAGCAGGCGCAGCATAATCGCGAAGGTGGTGGTCTCGCCGCGCAGCGGGGCCAGGAAATGAGCCTCGGCCGCCTCGACCGCCGGCTGTGCCGCCGCGAGCCTGGCTTGACCCAGCCGGGTCAGCGCCGGGGCGCGCATGCGCCGGTCGGCGCCGGGCGCGCGCTCGGTCAACCGGGCATCTTCGAGCTGGGTCAGCACGGCCGAGGCCATCGCGCGGTCCATACCCAGCCGGGCCGCGAGGAGCGCTTGGCTGCGCCTGGCCGATGGGTCGGTTGCCAGCGCCGCGATCCCGGCGAGGAGCTGATACTGCGCCGCCGAGAGTTGGTGCGGCTTGAGCGCGGCGCGTAGGCTGCGCGCATGGGCATGCGCGGCTCGCGCCAGCAGCCCGCCCGCCATGCCGCCGGGATCGACTGGGCGGCTCGGATCGAGCTGACCGACTGGTCCGAGCTCTTCCCGGCCGGCTGCTTCATCGCCCATCGCCATGTACCACCCTCAAAGTAAAGTTGTATACAACCTAACTGCCCCCGTTGCTCGTGACAACATCCAACGGGCTCACCCGCGCGCGGCCACCGGATACGGGTCATCCCAGCGGCATTGACGCGGTGGCCAACCAAGTAAAAGTTTGTATACAAACTAACTAGCTTGGGCCGCCCGCGGCCGCTGCCGGGGTGGCTGCCGGGGTGGGGCTGCCGGGGTGGCTGCCGGGGGGCTTGGCGAGGGGGCTGGCGAGGGCAATCGGGGGAGGGTGGGCTGCGGCTCAGCCAGTCGCGGCGCCGAGAGCCTGGTCGCGGGACGGGGTGGCTGCCGCTTAACCGGGCGCCGAATCGCTCTCCGCTACCGAGGGTATCGCCCGCAGCCTGAGCAAGGGCGAGGCAACGAGAATGACGAAGGACAGCAAACCACCCAGGACCCCGACCCATACCGCCGGCCGCACGCCCCAGCCTGTGCCAAGCCATCCGGCGGTCAGCGCGCCAAGGGGCATCAATACGCCGCCGAGCACCTGCAAGGTGGCGCGGGCGCGACCGAGGATGCCGAGCGGCAGCACGGACTGCCATAGGCTCTCGGCGGCAATGACATGCGCCACGGTAAAACCGTCGCCCAGTAACTGATGACCCGCCAGCAACAGGAGCACGAGCCACAGCGGCCCATTCGCCAGGGGAATAAGCAGTGCGGCCAGCAGGCTCACGCCGCCTAGCCAAATGATGGCCGGCCCGATGCCCAAAGCGGCGATTGCGCGCCGCGCCCCAAGCGCCCCCAGCAATGCCCCGACCCCGCCGATGCCGATCAAAAGCCCGACGGTTCCCGGACCGAGCCCAAGCGTTTCGAGCGTGAAGACCATGTAGAGCGTGCTGAAAAAGGCGCCGAAAAACGAGTTGTTGGCGAAAGAGAACAGCATCGGCCGCGCCAGTGGATTGGAGATCCAGCTGCGCAGCCCGATGGACAGGTCGCGCACCAACGTTGGCCGCGTATCGGCGTCGATATACGGCGCCTCCGGCGCTCGAATCGCGCCGAGGATGCGCGCCGCCGACAGATAGGCGACGACGTCGAACAGTAGCGCGAAAGGGGCCGTGACCAACTCGATGAGCAACCCGGCTAGGCTCGGCCCGCCGATCTCGGCCACGGCGTCGGTCGCGCCGAGCTTGGCATTGCCCTCGACCAGGGAATCGCGCCCGATCAGGACCCGCAAATAGGCGTTATCGGCAATCTGGAACAGCGCAGTCGCCGCGCCGACTCCGGCCGCCACCAAGTAAAGCTGCGGCAGGGAGAGCAGCCCGAACCAGCCGGCCGCCGGCACGGTAAACAGGAGCAGGGCGCGCGCCAGATGCGTGCCGATCAACAGCAGGCGCTTGGCCGAACGATCCACCCATCCGCCGAACAAGAGCCCGACCAAGGCCCCCGGCGCGATCGACAACGCAGCGAGAATTCCGATCTGGTCCGGACGGGCGTCGAGCGACAGGATCGCGATCGCCGGTAGGACGGTGCGGCCAATGCGGCTGCCGAAGGCGCTGATCGCTTGCGCCGCCCACAGTTTCAGGAAATCCGGGTGCTGCCACAGCCCGGCGCGCTGCGAACGGCCGGACCACGCCCGCATGATCGGGCGCTCCGGCTGGAGCTGACGGGGACTAGCGCCCCTTCTTGGCCGCCCCCGCCTTGGCCGGAGTCCCGCCCAGGATGCCGAGCAAGTCGGATTCCTTCATCACCAGCAGCTCTTCGCCATCCATGCGAATTTCATTGCCCGACCATTTGGCGAACAGCACGCGGTCGCCCGGCTTGACGCTCAGCGGCACGATATTGCCGTCGTCGTCGCGCGCGCCCGGGCCGACGGCCATGATCTCGCCTTCCTGCGGCTTCTCCTTGACGGTGTCGGGGATGAAGATCCCGCCCTTGGTCTTGCTCTCTTGCTCCAGGCGGCGAACGACGACGCGATCATGCAGCGGACGGAATTTCATCGACGAACCTCTTGTGGAGTGCGGGCGGGCGGCAACTATCCGCTCCCACGGCCTCAAGTCAAGGCTTGGCAGCAGTCCCCGGCGAGTGCTGCGAAGTCATTGATTGGCAATAAATATCTGTTGAGATGCGGGATCGGTTCGTGAACATGTCGGCGAGGGAGGGCGCGCATGGGTAACGAAGATCTGCGCTTGCGGCTGCTGGGTTTTCGGCCGGTGACGGCCGAAATCGTCTATCGCCTGCCCGATTATCCCGACCTGCTGCAGACTTTTGTTTGGCAGCAGCTCGACCGCGTACCGGAGTATCCGCGGCTCAAGGATTTCCTCACCTTCTGGCGGCGGAATATCGAGGGACGGCTGTTTTCCGTCCGCGTTGCCCCCGCCTCTGCCCCCTTGGCCGGACGGCTGCGCCACGCCGGCCAGGAGTTCCGGCTGCATTAAGACCCGCGTCCACCATCGCTGATGCGCGGCGCGCCGCCGCATTGCGCCGAGGGCTTCCAGCGCCTTCAATCCCGGTCGTCGCCGCATCCGGCGGCGCCAGGACGAATCCATGCCGCTTACCGTCGCGATCGTGGGCAGCGGCCCCAGCGCCTTCTATGCCGCCGAGGCCCTGCTTGAGACCGGAGAGGTCGCGGTCGATTTGATCGAGCGGCTGCCCACGCCCTTTGGGCTGATCCGCGGCGGTGTAGCGCCCGACCACCAGCACACCAAGCGCGTCGAAAAAAGCTATACCCGCATCGCGCAGAGTGCGGGGGTACGCTTCCTCGGCAATGTCGAGGTCGGCCGCGATGTGGCACTGGACGAGCTGCGCGCCGCCTATGACGCCGTGGTGCTGGCGACCGGCGCGCCACTCGACCGCGCGCTCGGCATCAAGGGCGAGGACAAGCGCGGGGTCTATGGCTCGGCCGCTTTCGTTGGCTGGTATAACGGCCATCCTGATTTCGCCGCGCTGGCGCCCGATCTGAACACCACGGCGGTGGTGGTGATCGGTAACGGCAATGTCGCGATCGACATCGCGCGCGTGCTGGTCAAGACGCCGGCGGAAATGACCGAGACCGATCTGGTTGATTACGCCGCGCGGGCGATCAACGCGTCGCCGCTGACGGATGTGTACATGATCGGACGGCGCGGTCCGGTCGAGGCCAAATTCACCAATGTCGAGCTGCGCGAAATGGGCAAGCTGGCCGATTGCGCGCCGCTGGTCGATGCCGCCGATTTGCCGGCGACGGTCGAGGGCGTCATGCCCGACCGCGACCGGCGCGTGCGCGAGCGCAATTTGGCGACGCTGCGAGAATTCGCGGCGCAGGAACCGGGCGCTCGGCGCAAACGGGTGCATTTCCGCTTTTTCCTCAAGCCGGTCGAAATCCTTGGCGGAGCACGGGTCGAAGGCATTCGGCTGGAAAACACCCGAACCGGCGGCAAGCTCGATCTTGCCTGCGGCGCGGTGATCCCGGCCATCGGCTATCGCTCGCAGCCGATTCCGGGCGCCCCCTTCGATGCGGCGCGCGCGCTCGCGCCGAACGAGGACGGGCGCGTCGCTCCCGGCCTTTATGCCGTCGGCTGGATCAAGCGCGGGCCGCTCGGCGTGATCGGCAGCAACAAGCCCGACGGCGATATCGTGGCGAAGCGCATCCGCGCAGAATGCCCGCCCGCGAACCGGCCGGGGCCGGCGGCGCTCGATAAACTGCTCATCGCGCGCGGCGTGCGCGTCGTGTCTTTCGCCGATTGGCTGAAGATCGACGCGGCCGAACGCGCTACCGCCGCTCCGGGCGCGCCGCGGCGCAAATGCACGCGCATCGCCGACATGCTGGCGGCGATCGAGCCATGACGGCCATGTCGCAAACGAGCGATCGCGGTCGTGCGCGCCTGATCGCGCAATGGCTCATTCTGTGCGCCGCGCTGGTCGCGCTGATGGTCGTTGTCGGTGGGGTCACACGGCTGACGGGCTCCGGGCTCGCGATCGTCGAATGGCAGCCGGTATACGGAGTTCTCCCGCCATTGTCCGCTGCCGATTGGCAGAAGCTGTTCGACGCCTATCGTGTCACGCCGCAATATCGCACGCTCAATCCGGGTATGACGGTCGCCGAATTTCGCGGCATCTTCTGGTGGGAATATCTGCACCGGCTGCTCGGCCGCCTGATCGGCGTGGCTTTTTTCCTGCCGTTTGCGTGGCTCTTGTGGCGCCAAGCGCTGGGCCGCGACCAGATCCGACGCTACAGCGTGATCTTCATCCTTGGCGGCGCGCAGGGCGCGCTCGGCTGGTACATGGTGAAGAGCGGGTTGATCGAGCGCCCGTGGGTCGATCCGCTGCGCCTGGCCGCGCATCTGATGCTTGCGCTGCTGATCTATGCGCTGCTGCTGTGGGAAGCGATGCGCGTCTTGCGGCCGGCGAGCGACACGCTGCCGGATTTCCGCTGGCCGCGCGCGCGCAAGATGACGAAGGTCGCGCTCGGGATGGTGGCGGCGACGATATTCACCGGCGCGCTTATGGCTGGCAGCCACGCCGGTTTTGCCTTTCCTACTTTTCCGTTGATCGAGAGCGAATTCCTGCCGAGCAGCTATTTCGGCTATGACCCGTGGTATTTCGCCCCCTTCGATCACCTGGCGACGATCAATTTCAATCACCGCTGGCTGGCGATCGCGACCCTGCTGCTGGTGCTATGCGCCTGGACGGAAAGCCGCTGGCTGACGCTCGTGCCGCGCGCGCGCCGCATCGCCAATGGCATGGCGCTCGTCGGGTTGGGGCAGGTCGCGCTCGGCATCGCGACCGTACTCACCGGCGTGCCCTTCCGCCTCGCGTCGTTGCACCAGATGACCGCGCTGGCGCTGTTCACGCTGGCGCTCGCTCTGGTCTATGAGCTGCGCCCGCCGGAACGAGTCTAAGCCTCGGCGCCGGCGACAAAGGCGCGAAACATCTCGGCCACCGGCTCCGGCGGCAAATCGCGCGTGATCAGTACCAGCTTTGAGCGGCGGTCTTCGTCCGGCCAGCGCGCGAGCTCGACCGGCGGGTGGAACAACTGCTCGACGCCATGCAACACGACCGGGTTTTCTCGGTCGCGCACATGGATCAACCCCTTTAGCCGCAACAGCCGTGGCCCGCCAAGCGCCGCGAGCGCTTCAAGCCAATCAAGCAGCGCGTCCCAGGCGATCGGCCGATCATGCGTTAGGCAAAAGGCGCGGATGCGCGCGTCATGCGCGCTATGCGCGCTATGGTCGTGGCCGGCGTGGTCGTGGTCGGCGTGATCGTCATAGGCTTCGGCCTTGAGCCAGCGGCGCACATCGGCGGTTTTGCGCGCGGGGTCGTAGAGTCCGGCATCGAGAAGGTCCGCCGGCTCCACTTGGCCGTCAATCGCGACGAGTATCGGCGCGGCCGGATTGAGCGCGCGAAGACGTTTGCGCAGCGCGGCCACGGTCTCGGGCGACGCAAGATCGGACTTGGTCAAGACCAGCCGGTCGGCGAGCGCCGCTTGCTTGACGCTCTCTGGCTGGGCGTCGAGCTGGCGATTGCCATGCACCGCATCCACGGTCGCGATCACGCCATCGAGCCGGAAGCGCGCGGCCAGCAGCGGATCGCTCATCAGCGAATGCAGGATCGGCGCCGGATCGGCGAGCCCCGTCGTTTCGATCAGCACGCGATCGAAATACGCGACTTCGCCCTTGGCGCGCTGGACATAAAGGTCGCCAAGCGCGCGGGACAAATCGCCGCGCACGGTGCAGCACACGCAGCCGCCGGCAAGCGTCAAAGGCTCGGCACCGGCGGCGAGCAGCAGCGCGTCGTCGAGCGCGACCTCGCCCAACTCGTTCACGATGACGGCGGCGCGCGCCAGCGCCTTCTGGCGCAGCAGATGGCGCAAAAGCGTGGTCTTGCCGCTGCCGAGAAAGCCGGTGAGCAGCGAAACCGGAAGGAGAGCGCCAGCGTCGCCAGCAGGGCGCGGTGTGGTCATGCCTGCTTGACGCTGCGCGGCACCAGCCGGGCAAGCTGGACGAGGGCGAAGAGCGTAGCGGCGGCGGCGACGATGCCCGGCCCGGCGGGAATATCGATTACCGCCGAGGCGCCAAGCCCGCCGATCACCGCCAATGCGCCGAGCGCGGATGCCAGCAGGGCCATTTGTTCTGGCGTCGCCGAAAGTCTCCGCGCGGCCGCGGCCGGTATCACCAGCAAGGCGCTGAACAGCAAAAGCCCGACCACTTTTAGAGCGACCGCGAGCACGAGTGCGATCATCAGCGTCAGCGCGAGGCGCAGCCGCACGACCGGCACGCCTTCGACGCGCGCGATGTCCTCGCTCACGGTCAGCGCCAACAGCGGCCGCCACCAGGCGAGCAGCAGCCAAAAAACCAGCGCGCCGCCGCCCCAAATCCAGGCGAGATCGGCATGCGTGACCGCCAGCACATCGCCGAACAGCGCGGCCAATAAATCTGGCCGCGCGCCTTCGATCAGCGAAATCGCGATCAGCCCCAGACTCAGGCTCGCCTGCGCCAACACGCCGAGCGCGCTATCGGCGGCGAGCGCGCGCTGGCGTTCCAGCGGGAGAAACAGCAGGGCGAGAATCAGGGACACGACGGCGACCGCCAGCGTCGCATCGACATGCAACAGCGCTCCCAGCGCCACGCCAAGCAGCGCGCCATGCGCCAGCGTGTCGCCAAAAAACGCCATGCGCCGCCAAACGACGAAGGCGCCGAGCGGCCCGGCGACCAGCGCCACGCCCATCCCGGCGAGCAGCGCGTTGAGCAGGAACTCAGGCATGAGTGGGGCCCGCGTGCGCGTGCCCGGCTTCGTGGCTATCCACCTCGCCGGAGGGCAGGTGCCCGTGATCGTGATGGTGGAGATAGGGCGCGATCGCGTCCGGCAGACCCTGCGGGAAGAGCGCCAGGAATTCTGGATGATCGCGCATGGCTTCCGGCCGTCCGGTGCAACAGACGTGGTGGTTGAGGCAGATGACGCGGTCGGCCGCCGCCATCACGACGTGCAGGTCATGCGTGACCATCAAAACGCCGCAACCGCGTCGCTTACGGATCGCATCGAGCTGCACGAACAGCTCGGCCTGGCCCGCGGCATCCAAATTTTGCCCCGGCTCGTCGAGCACGAGCGCCTGCGGCGCACGCATCAACGCTCGCGCCAGCAGCACGCGCTGCATCTCGCCGCCGGAGGTGGATTGCACCGGGCGGTCAAGCAAATGCGTGATCCCGGTTTCGGCCGCGACCGCGCTGGTCCCGGCGGCCGCAAGCGGCCCGGCGAGCGCGAGGAACCTTCCGACGGTCAAGGGCAGCGCTTCGTCGAGCGTGAGCCTTTGCGGCATATAGCCGAGCACCAGACCGGGCCGCATCGCCACGCGTCCGGCATTCGGCGCAATCAGCCCGAGCAAGGCGCGCAGCAACGTGGTTTTGCCGGCGCCATTGGGACCGATGAGCGTCACCACTTCGCCGGCATGCAGCGCGACCGACACGTCGCTTAACACCGAACGGCCGCCGAGTGCGACCGAAATGCGATCAGCCGAGAGGAGAAGCTCAGCCGACATCGGCGCGATCTCCGGCGCAGGCGGGGCAACGTCCGCGCACTTCGAGCGACTGGCTCAGCACGGCGAAACCCTTGCGCCGCGCTTCGCTTGCGACCGCGCGCGCGATGCGCCGGTCGTCGAGCTCGACCGCCTCGCCGCAATCGGCGCAGAGCAGGAATTGGCTGGCGTGGCCGGCGGCCTCCGGATGCACGCAGCCGACATAGGCATTCGCCATGGCGATGCGATGCGCGAGGCCGTGTTCGGTCAGGAACGCGAGCGTGCGATAGACCGTCGGCGGGGCGGCGCGGCCGCGCTCGCGGCCAAGGGCTTCGAGGATGGCGTAGGCGCCGATCGGGCGATGGCTCGCCCAGATCAGTTCGAGCACGCGGCGGCGGAGCGGCGTTAGTTTTGCGCCACACAGCGCGCGCGCGGCAGCCAGCGCGTCGCGCACGCAGGCGTTGTGATTGTGGTGCGCTGTGCGCCGTTTGCCCATGCCCGCGTCCAGAATGTTATATTATAACATAAGGGAGAGGCCGGCCTCGATCAATAGCTCAGGCGGCGCGTTCGCCGTTTGTTTGTTGACGCGGATCAGCGCGTAGCTCGAACGGGTCGGCGTGGATATCCTCGAGCGCCGCGCCGGCCAGATAGGCGGTCATGCGCGCCGCGTTCACCATCGGCGGATTGCCGCATAGAAACACGTGCCAGCCGGCGAGGTTGGGATGATCGACGAAGGCGCAATCATCGGCGCGGCCGCTTAAACAGCCGCGGCCTCGCTCGCCGCCGGAAATGCAGCCGACATAGTCGAAAACGGCATGCGTGCGCTTCATCAGCCGCAGCGCCTCGTGCAGGTAAAGCCCGGTACGCTCGCCAGCGAATAGCTGCGCGTCAGACCGTCGACCCGGCGCAGATTGACGAACTGCCCGGCGCGATAATCGAAGGGTTCACTCGGTTCCAGGAACAACCGCGTCACATCGGGCGATGGCTTTTCGGCCGCGACGACGCGCGCCGGGCGATACAGATTGTCGGTATCGGCCGAGGCGACCGCCAGCGGCGCGGTCGGGATGCATTGACAGGCGAGGAAATAGTTTTGCGCGCGCAGGGTTGCGCGCAATCCGGCTTGCGCTGCCTCCGGCACGGGGCCGGATTCGGCGCGCAGCAGGCAGGACAGGCACGTCCCCCGGCCGCAGGAATGTGGCGGGTTGAGCCCGTGGCGCAGCAGCGCCGCAAGAACTGTTTCGTCCGGCGCGAGCGCCTCGCCTTGCGCCTTGCCGCTGGTCATCGGGCTACTGGTTGAGGACGTCGGCTTTGGTGCTGGCGGCGATGGTCATCACCTCGGCGGTGGTGGCCGCATCGACGCCCAGTTCCTTCAGTGTCGCCTGCAGATGCTGCGGACGGGCAAGATGCCGGTTCTCGCCGCAAAGTGACTATGCTGCGCGGCGCATGGCTTTTCCTGTCTGGTCACGGCCCATCGCGGCGCAAGCCAGCACGCCCTTTTATTCGACACCGGCCCGGAGCCTTATGCCTTCAGGCGGAATTGCGAACGGCTCGCCATCGATCTCGGCAGGGTCGAGGGCATCGTGTTGTCGCACGGGCATTTTGATCACGGCGGCGGACTGGTGGCGGCGCTTGATTCCTTCGGCGTAGGCAACGGTCATCGCCCCGTACCGGGGCATGTGCATCCCGACATGTTTCGGCCGCACGCGATGATGCTGGCGCCTGGCACTGATGCCGTTCGAGGATATCCCCGAGCGCGACCAGCTGACCGCGCAGGGGGTGATCGGCGGGCTGCATCTCGCCGGAATGCACGAGCCGATTAGTGGACAGACCGTCGAGGCCTTGCGGGCCTTTGATCTTCGCGTCATGGCGGTCGGCCATTGCACCGGCTGGCGCGCGGTGAACGCACTGACCTCCGCTTTTGGCGACCGGGTCGTCGCTCCTTGCGCCGTGGGTGAGCGCTTCGTCTTTTGAGTAGGCGTCGCCTAGAGGAAGACCATCAAGCCGCCGATGATCGCCGCCCAAAGGCCCAGCCCGCTGATCAGTTCGCTGTGAATGGTGTTCATCGGGTGTCTCCTGCCTTCGAATGCTTGCTCCGTTAGGGTGACTATCAACAATTTTCCGGGCTTTTTCAGTGACCGCCGACACACCCACGCGATTTTTGATCCGGGGCCGCTTATTTGGCAGAATCCTTGCCCATAGGCCGCGCGCGCTTGTAGGAATGCGCCAGCGGCTGGGTGGCTGCGGTGGGTTGGGGTGTGACGGTGCCGGAATCGGGACAGATTGAGCCACAGGTCTTGGGTGCGGGGACGAGCGATACGCTCGCGGGGACCTTTACCCAGATTCTGGCCGAAACCGAGGGGGAGGCGGGCGACGCCACCGCGCGGCGCGCGGCCCAGCTCGACCATGAGCTGCGCGACCTCTTGGCCGCCTATCGCGAGGAGGCCGAAGCCAATCCCTTCGCCAACCCGATCCAGCTTCTGGCGGTCGAGGTCGAGCGCCGGCTGGCCGGCAACCTGATCGGCGAGGCGGAGGTCGGCCAGCTTCTCCAGCGCTTGACCGGCCAAGCCTTCGTCGCCGCCGCCGAACGGCTCCACACCCGTTTCGGCGACTGCGACGCCGAAACCAACCTCGCGAAGCTGCGCGGGCTGATCGAGGGTCTCTCGGTCAATAGCGAAGGCGAGCCGGTGCTCTATGCCCAATTCGCCCTGGCGCTGGAGCGGGCGCTGTACGGTTTCGTGTTCACCGCACACCCGACCTTTCGGCTGAACGCCCAGCTGACCCGCACCCTGGTCCAGCTAGCGACCGACCATGACCTGGGCGGGAAGCGGCTGGCGGCCGCGCGCCGCCGCGCCTTGCTGCGGGTGGCGATCGAGGCCGAGCATCGGCCGGACGGCCCGATCGATCTCGACACCGAGCATGCGCTGGCGCAGGAGGCGATCGACAACCTGCATGGCGCGCTGCATCTGGTGAACCGCGTGATCCTCGAGGTCGCGCGCGAGCGCTATCCGACGGAGTGGACCGAGCTCAAGCCGAAGCTGGTGACAGTCGCGAGCTGGGTCGGCTATGACCTCGATGGCCGCTCGGACATCGCCTGGTCGCGCACCTATGGCAAGCGCGTGGATGCCGCGCTGCGCCAGACGCGGCGCTATCGCGATCTGTTCATGGCGTTGCTGTCGGCGCATCCCGAGGCGGCGCTGAAGGGCGCATCGGTCCTTGATCCCATCCGCTCCCGGCTGGAACAGAGTTTTGACTCACTCAGCGCCGATGCGCGCGCCTTCCGCACCTTGGCCGACGGATCAGGCGGGATGGAAGCCATCGCCCGCGGTGCGCGCGCCATGGCGCAGACACGCGCCGACCGGCTGGTCGATGGCGGCGCCTTCGTCGCCATGCTCGACCGCGCGCTCGAAGCCGCCGGCGACGAGGATGCAGAATTCGTCCTCGGGCTTTCGGTTTTGCGTGCCGAAGCGTGCAATTTCGGCTTCGGCGCCGCCCACACGCATGTGCGGCTGAACGCGACCCAGCTGCACAATGCCATCCGCCGCCAGATCGGCCTCGGCACCGATCCCGACGACCCGGCGCACCGTCGCACGTATATGAACGCCCTCAACCAGCTGCTCGACACGGTCGAGCCGGTCACGGTCAGCTTCGGCTCGGTCATGGCCGAGCGCTCTTCGGCCAAGCGGCTGTTCATGATGATAGCGCAGATGCTGAAATACGTCGACGCGAGCACTCCGGTGCGCTTCCTCATCGCCGAGACGGAGACATCCTTCACGCTGTTGGCGGCGCTGTATTTCGCCAAGTTGTTCGGCGTCGCCGACAAAGTTGAGATCACCCCGTTGTTCGAGACGCGCAAGGCGCTCGAACGCGGCCCGCGCGTGATCGAGGAACTGCTCGAAAACCACCATTACTGGTCGTATGTCGCGAATCACGGCCGGCTGTGCGTGCAGACCGGCTATTCAGATTCCGGGCGCTATCTGGGGCAAAGCGTCGCCGCGGCGGCGATCGAGCGCATGCGCATGCGCCTGGGCGAGGCGTTGACCCGGCATGCGCCGGGGCAGATCGAGCTGGTGATCTTCGACACGCATGGCGAAGCGGTTGGGCGCGGTGGCCACCCGGGCACGCTGGCCGAGCGCTTCGACTATGTTGCGCCCGAATCCGTGCGCCGTCAGCTGTTCGAGGCCGGCATCGCGGTGAAGCAGGAAACCAGCTTCCAGGGCGGCGACGGGTATCTGTTCTTCTTTAGCGGCACCGCGGCGCTGGCCACTTTGACGCGCGCGCTCGAATTCGCGCTCGCTCCGCCGGGCGAGACTGAGGATCCCTTCTATGGCCGCGAAGCTGATTTCGTCGCCGAGTTCTTCACCACCATTCAGGTGTTCAATGAACGGGTGATGGCCGATCCGGGCTATGGGCTGCTGCTCTCGACCTATGGCAGCAATTTGACCTATCCGTCCGGCAGCCGGCCGGAGCGGCGGCAATACGACGGCGGCGCGACCGAAGCGGCTTTTGCCCGCCAGCTGCGCGCCATTCCGCATAATTCCGTGTTGCAGCAGATGGGCTATCTGGCGAATTCGGTCGGCGGCGCCGGCCATGCGGTCGCCAAGAACCCGGATGCGTTCCGCGATCTCTTGGCGCACTCGCCGCGCTTCCGCCGCCTCATGGGCGTGATCCTGTGGGCCGCGCGGCACAGCGATATCGATGTGCTGCGCGCCTATGCCGGCGCGCTCGACCCGACCACCTGGCTCGACCGGGCCGGGCAGCGCGGCGATCCGGCGCGTTTCGACGGGATGCGGCGGGTAGCCGATCATCTCGAACAATCCGGCGTGCATGCGCGCATGGCGGCGGTGCTGCGTCTGTTCCAGGGCGACTGGATCGATCTCGGCCGCCAGCTGGCCGATCTGACCGGCGACGACGCGCTCGCGCCGCTCGCCGCGGCGGTCGATCCGACGGTGCGCGACCACCTGCATCTGCTGCATGCCGTGCGCATCGCACTGATCCTGCGCATTTACCTGCTGTCGATGGCGATCCCCGATTTTTCCGATCGTTACGCGCTCACTGCCCAGCAGCTGCACGACCGTGTGCTGCGGCTGGAAGTGCCGGCCGTGCTCGAAGCGCTCGATGAAATATTCCCGCGCGCCGACCGCGAAACGCTGAACGTCGATTTCGGCGAGAAGGCGACCTACGCCAGCGAATCTTCGCAGACCTATGAGATGGAGCACGAGCGCGTGTTCCAGCCGCTCGGCCGGCTGTACGAATTGGTGCGCCGCGCGTCGTCCGGCGTGCACCATATTCTCGGAGCCTTTGGATGACGCGCTGCACGCAGGCGCCGGCGGGGGTTCTCGCCGTCTTGTTTGCGCTGCACGCAGGGGTGGCCTGGGCCGATTTCGGCGCCGGCGTGCGGGCGTGGGCCAAGGGCGACTATGCGGTCGCGATCAAGGAAAGGCAGCCGCTGGCCGAAAAGGGCGAAGCCCGCGCCCAGCATGCGCTCGGCCAGCTTTATTTGGCCGGCGACGGCGTGCGGCGCGATCCGCGCGCGGCGGCCGACTTGTTCAAACGCGCCGCCGACCAGGGGCTCGCCGATGGGCAATTCGCGCTCGGGCAGATGATCCGTGACGGCGTCGGCATGAGCGCCGATCCGCATGCCGCGGGCGGTTGGTTTCTTAAGGCGGCGAAGCAGGGCCACGCCGGCGCTCGCTATGCCCTGGGTGCGCTGTTCGAGCAGGCGCTCGGGGTCACCAATGACGCCGGCCGTGCGCTGGCCTGGTATCGGCTTGCGGTCGAGGCCGGACACCCTTACGCCATCGAGCGCGGCAATCGCTTGTCGCTGAATTCCTCGGCGGAGGCGATCCGCGCCGGCGAGCGCCATACGCTCGAATCGCTGCTTAAAGCCGGGCTGTAGCCGTCTCGGCCAGGCGATTGAAAAAATCGGTCCAACGAAGCATATTATCGATCATGCGCACCCCCTGGTCCTTACCCTGCTGCTGCTCGCTGCCTCGCCGGCTTATGCCGATTTCGCGGCCGGCCGGGCCGCGCGCGAGAAGCACGACTACGCCGCCGTGATCAAGGAATGGCAGCCGCTGGCCGAAAAGGGCGATCTGCAGGCGCAAGTGGGCATGGGCGAGCTTTACTTGCGCGGCGACGGGGTGAAAGAGGACCCGCGCGCGGCCGCCGATTGGTTCAAGCGTGCTGCCGACAAGGGCTTCGCCGACGGTCAATATGCGCTGGCCGTGCTGCTGCGCGACGGCACCGGCGTGCGCAGGGATTTGCGCGCCTGCGCCGAGCTGTTCCTCAAGGCGTCGTTGCAGAAGCATTCCGGGGCGCAATTCGCGCTCGCGCGGCTGTATGAATTGGGCCAGGGCGTCGATCAGGACGACGCCAAGGCACTGGCCTGGTACATGCTCTCGCGCGACAACGGCAATCCCTTTGCCGATGAACGCGCCATTCGCCTGTCGCTGGAAATGTCGACCGAAAAGATCGCCGCTGGCGAAAAGCTGGCCAAGGAAATCCCGACCAAGGGTGCCAAGCTGTAAGCGCTCAGCGCCTCGCTTTTCCGTCCAGCCCGCAGGGAATTGCCAGCACCAGGCACAACGCGGCACCGTAAAACACCCAGTAAGGCGCGCCCTGATCGATCAGCCAGCCGAACAGGATCGGCGACAGCGCGCCGCCGACGTTCAGCCCGACGGTGACGAAGCCGAACACCGCGCCGACCGAGCCCTTGGGGGCGACCCGCTCGACCATCATGTCGCGCGCCGGGCGCACGCCGCCCATCACCAGACCGACGACCAGGAACACGGCCAGAACCGCAGGCAGCGGCAGGGGCACGCTGGCCAGGAGAATCAGCGCCACGGCGCCGACCACCAGCCCGGCGGAGATGACAGTCTCATGCTGGCGTAGCCGGTCGGCCAGAACGCCGCCGAGCAGGATTCCGAGCGCGCTGGCGATGAAGAACGCGGTCAGGATTGTATTCGCCTCGGCCAGGGAGGCGGTCTCGGCGTGCACCAGCACGCTGACCGAAAAGTTGTTCAGCCCGCCATTGGCCATGGCTGCCA
Source organism: Alphaproteobacteria bacterium (assembly GCA_009694135.1). GTDB lineage: Bacteria > Pseudomonadota > Alphaproteobacteria > UBA6615 > UBA6615 > SHVS01. The sequence continues at coordinate 32,937 of SHVS01000007.1, read as the reverse complement.
ACAGCATGAACAGGAACAGCGCCAGCATTGGTCGCGCCAACAGCATGCGCCAGCCGGTGGCGACCCCAGGCGCCGAGGGGGCCGCGACGGCGCGCCCGTCGAGCTGTGAGCCGCTGGCGAGCACGACCGCCGCCATGACCAGCCCGGGCAGGGAAGCGAGCACGAGCGCCGTCTGCCAGCCCCACCACAGCGAGGCGACGCCGACCAGAGCCGGGGCGAGGGCCCAGCCGATATGCCCGGCGGCGGTGTGCACGCTGAAGGCGCGGCCGAGGCGCTGCTTCGCCACCTGCTGCGCCAGGATGGCATAGTCGGCCGGGTGGAAGACGCTGTTGCCGAGCCCGACGGCGAGCATGGCGATGAACAGCGCCCAATAGCTCCCGGCAAGCGCGGCCAAGCCATGCGCCGCGCCCATGATCGCCAAGCCGAGCGCCAAGGGCACCCGCGCGCCAAACCGGTCGATCAGGAACCCTATTGGAACCTGCGTCGCGCTGGTGATCACATTCATCGCCGTCATCAACAGCCCGAGCGCGGCGTAGCTCACGCCCAACTCGGTGTTGAGCAGCGGGAACAGCGGCGGCAGCACGATCACATAGAAATGCGCCAGGAAATGCCCGCCGCTGACCACGCCGAGCACGCGCGCCTCGCGCTTGAGGCTGGAGGCGGCAGGGGCATCGGCTGCGCGGGCGATCGTCATCGCTTAGGTTTCGCACATGCGCTTGATGGCGCGCCAGTCCTCCGGCGACATCGCGGCCCCGCCGGGCCGCGCGTTGGCGCGGGCGGTTGCCTTACGCTCCGGCGTCAGCGGATGCGACATGATGAGCGCGAGGATGCCCCGCGGCCCGGGATCCTTTTTCTCCATGCGATCGAACAGCGTGGCGACGCCCTTGCCGTCAATTCCCGCCGAGGCGAGCTGGTCGATGGCGAAAGCATCGGCGGCGCGCTCGGCGTCGCGCCCATAGCTGGCCTGCAACAGAGTTTGCCCCAGGCCGGCGATGACGGTGCCGCCGGTAACGTCGCCGACCAGAAGCCCGATCAGCGCCGCCGTGCCGGCGCCTTGCAACGCCAGTTCGAGCACATGGTGATAGAACACATGGCCCATCTCATGACCCAACACGCCGGCAAGTTCCTCCGGCGTTTCGGTCAAATCGATCAGCCCGCGGAACAGCAGGATCTGACCGCCCGGCAGCGTGAATGCATTGACGATGGTGAGGTCGATCACCGTGATCTCCACCATTCCGTCAAGACTTTGCGGTGTCAGCCGTACCATCAGCCGCTCCACCGCCTGTCGGCCCGGCGCCGCTTTGCAAACGACGTCTCCACTTTTTTTCTCTTGGCGTTGCAATTGGCCGATCACTTGCCGCGTGATTTCGGCGCCCATTCTTTTTTCCGTCTCGATCGGGATGGTGCGCGCAATGCTCCGCGCCGCGAAGGGCACCAGGACGAACAGCGCCGACGCCAGACCGGCGACGGCGAACGAACCCCAGAGCACCAGTTTGCTCCAGCTGCGGGCGACAGGGGGCGACACGCGGAGCAGGTTCGGGCAGGCACGTTTAAATGCGTCGCGCGCCGTGGGATCGCTGAGCACGAGCCTGGCCGCATCGTCATGGCCGCATTTGAGCCGAAGCGCCGGTTCGGCTCCGTCGGCGAGATGGATTTCCGCCAGCGGCCAGCGCGCGTGCACAATGTCCTCGGCATCGACAATCTCGAGCGAGAGCGCGAATAATTCGGCCTTCACAGCGACGCTGCGCGCTGTGCGACCGTCGTGAAAACGCCCCGAAAATATTTCCAATGCCTAGAGTCCGCCGACGTCGAGCGCGTCGGCCAGTCCTTCGCCGTAGGTCGGACGCGCTTTCTCGTCCTGCACGATGGTATCGAGCACGGACAGATCGGATATAGACAGCGTTGCCGCCAAATGGCGATAGAGCGGCACGTCGAACAAGATGTAGCGGATCAACGGCGCTCCCAAGAGGGAGGCGATGACAAAACCCACGACGAGCCAATGCCAAATAGAAAATGACCCGATCCCCGGGGTGCCGATAGAATTGTTGCTAACGAGATAAGCCAGTCCGCCCGCGACAAGTATAAAAGCGAGCGTGATGGCGATCGGCACGATGACGGCGATCAAAGATATTTTAAGCAGGGCGGAAAATTCCGGGCTTGCCTGGAAGGTGATCCCAAGCAAGCGCATGCCGGCGGTGAACAGCTTCACTTCGGCCATGCGATAGCGCAAATAGAACAGCCCGCCGATGACGACAGCGACAAAACCAAGCAGCCGAAGCCCTGGGGCGAGAAGCGAAGACACGCCCTCGTCAGGCTCCGCAATGCCGCCGTTCGCAATGAAATCAGCTGGCGCATTGGCGACGGCGAAGCTCAAAAGGACAGCGACTACGGCAACAAACACTGGCGCCCAGGCGGCCAGCCAAGCCGGGAAAAGCGCCCCGCCCGTCGCGGCAAACTCGAAATGATTCTGCCCGAAACGGGTGTTGCTCACTTTATAACGCTGGAGCGCGACCCGCATCCACGGATAGGCCAAGCCGAGGCTGAGAAAGGTCAGCAGCCACCAGCCGACCGTCTTCGCCGCGTAGAGGAGCGCCGACCCGTCTTGGCCCGCGTGAATGCCGCGCCACAACGTGCGCGAGAGCCGGTAACGGCGGGCACGAAAAAGCGCGACGGGCCAGAGCAGCATCAGCGCTAGGCTTGGGGCCAACTGAGCCAGCGCAAGCATGCGCTCGTCATCGGCGAACAGCTTCGGGGCCATATTCGCGAAGCCGGAGATCGGCGCGAGCACGGCGATCGCGATGAGAAAGCCCAAGAACAGCTCGGCCGGCCGGCCGGTGTATTCGAGCGGCTCCCCGGCGATGCTGAGCGCGGACCAGAATTGCCGCCGCACGCGCGTTTTGCCCCAAAAACGGTAGAAACCGAAGGTGATCGTGTTAAGCAGGCCGATCTTGATCAGCATCCAGGCGAGCGACGGACGCGACAGGTGGAAAACGACTTGGCCCTGGCTGGTTGGCGCGATCATGGGCATCGTTCGCTTCCTCGGCAAAGCGACTTTCTGGCCAGATCAGTCGAAGCATGACTCATCGGCGGCCGCGCGAGGGTTGGAGCGGGTGAAGGGAATCGAACCCTCGTCTTGAGCTTGGGAAGCTCTTGCTCTACCATTGAGCTACACCCGCGCCAGGCGAAATCTATACCCGATGCGCGTCGGCGCGGCAATTGCGCGTGCGGGCTGAGGCGGCCATGCGCGGTTTTCGAGCCGGGGCCGCCTTTGGCCAAGGCCCCTCTGGACATGATTGGGGCATGATCGCATATCAAGCTCCAGTCACAGTTCGACCGGCGGCCATGCTTCGCGTGAGGAACAAGGGTGCGGCGATGTTCAAGTACCAGTCTATCACCCGCCACATTGCGGTCACTGTCCGTCCGGAATACCTGGCGGATAAATCATCGCCGTCCGATGGCCGCTATGTCTGGGCCTATCACGTCCGGATCGAAAATCATGGCGACAGCACGGTCCAGTTGCGGAGTCGCTACTGGCGCATCATCGATGCCAAGGGCCATACGCGCGAAGTGCGCGGGCCGGGCGTCATCGACCAGCAGCCGGTGCTCGCTCCCGGCCAGCATTTCGAATACGCCAGCGGCACGCCGCTGCATACGCCTTCGGGCATCATGGTCGGCACCTACCAGATGGAAAGCGCCACGGGCGAGACCTTCGATGTCGAAATCCCGGCCTTTTCGCTCGACAGCCCGCACCAGTCTAAGCTGTTGCACTAGGCTGCGGAGGGCGGGGATTAGCCCCGACCGGGAAGGAGCTCAGTGATGCCCAAGCGCCCACGGCCCCGCAAGAGGGGCGCCGGCAAACTCGAGGCGCGCGCGGCTTCGATCTTGCGCGCCGCTCCGACCGCCGCCGATCGCCCGACCCGCGCCGAGGCCGAAGGGGCCGTGCGCACGCTCATTCGCTGGGCCGGCGACGATCCCGACCGCGAAGGCCTGGCCGAGACGCCGGCGCGCGTCGCTCGCGCCTATGACGAATTCTTCGAAGGCTATGGCCTCGATCCAGCCGAGGTGTTGCGCCGTACCTTCGAAGAAACCGAAGGCTACGACGAGTTGGTCTTGCTGCGCGATGTGCGTTTCGAATCGACGTGCGAGCACCACATGGTGCCGATCGTCGGCCGCGCGCATATCGGCTATCTGCCCAACCAGCGTGTCGTCGGCATCAGCAAGCTGGCACGGGTGGTGGAAATCTATGCCCGCCGGCTGCAAATGCAGGAAAAGATGACGGCGCAGATCGCCAACACGATCGACGAGGTGCTCAAGCCTAAGGGCGTCGCCGTTGTGCTGGAGGCCGAGCACCAGTGCTTGACCACGCGCGGCGCGCACAAGCCCGGCGCCAGCATGGTGACCAGCCGCATGCTCGGCGAATTCCGCGATAATCCCACCACAAGGCGCGAGTTTCTGGCGCTGATCGGCAAGAACGGGGTCAGCTAGGCCCGGAAGCCCCCTCCGCCCGCGGGAGCAGTCGAGCGGAAGGGGCTTTTCGGCTAGGCGTTAGGCCTCCTGCTGCGCGAGGCGCGGACGGTCACCGGCGGCGATCGGAATGCTGCGCGGGCGCGAAGCCTCGGGCACCTCGCGCTGGAGCGCGATCAACAGCAATCCGTTCTCAAGCTTCGCCTCGGTCACGTTGACGTGGTCGGCCAGCTCGAACTGGCGTTCGAAGGCGCGTCCGGCGATACCGCGGTGCAGGTAGCGAACGTCCTCGTCCTTCTCCTTGGTCTTGCCGCGGACCACGAGCGAATTGCGCGTCTGTGTCACCTCGATGTCGCCCTGGGTGAAGCCAGCCACTGCCATGGCGATGCGATAGCTGCTCTCGCTCAGCTTCTCGATATTATAGGGCGGATAGCTCTGAGCCTCGGCTTCGGCGCCGAAGGCCTGGTCGAAAACGCGATCCCAGCGGTCGAAGTCGACGGTCGAACGGAAAAGTGGGGAAAGGTCGAGAGTACGCATAAGTCCTCCTATGAGCGACTGTATGTCCAATGGGCCCGCCTGTTGTGGCCGGACCCGGCTTTTCCAGACGCTCTCGATCGAGGCGCCGCCTGGGCATCTCGAAAATGGGAATTCGCGCTTTCGCGTCAAGGGGGGCGACGAAGTTAGTTAGCGGAAAGGTATTGCGCGCTCAAGCCCGACGCGAATTGCAGGTTAATTCCCGCATTTTACAGCCCTTTTGTCGGCTTGCGATTGCCGTCCTTAGGCATCCGGACATAGGATTACGCAGGAGGCGCAGATGGACGCGAGCCAGGACGGCAAGGCGGCGGTGGAAGCTCCGGTCGTCGATCACATGTTCGCCGAGGCCTTGGAGCCGCTCGAAGGGGCGCTCGCCATCGCCCAGCTTACAGCGGCGCGGACGCCAAGCTCGACCAGCACCAAGGGGCAGGTCGTGGCGATGCGCTTGACGACCAGGCTGGCGAATTCGGTCGCCTGGCTCATGGCGGTCAAGGCAGTCAATGCCGGGGAGATCAGCGCCGCCGATATGGCGCGCGACTACGCCCTTACCGGACAGGCGCACGCGGTCTGCCTGGACGACACGGGGGTGGAGGATTCGGAACTGCATCCGGCGCTAAGGGCACTGACGGCGGCCAGCTTGGCGCTTTACCACCGGCTGGTGCGGCTTGGCGAATTGTTGGCGCGGGTCGCCCGGCCTTAACGCCGCCGTGTTAACGCGGCGCTCGCCCGGAACGGGCTAAGCTTCGGCCTTAACCGAGGCCAAACTTCTTGAACTTCTTCGAGAACTTCGCCACCTGGCCGCCGGAATCCATCAGCCGGTGCTGGCCGGTCCACGCCGGATGCGACTTGGCGTCGATATCGAGCCGCAGCCGCGCGCCCTTCTCGCCATAGGTCGACCGGGTCTGGAACTCGGTCCCGTCGGTCATGACAACGGTGATCTCGTGGTAATCGGGATGAATGCCGCTCTTCATCGACGGGCTCCTGACAGCGTGGGCTTCTGGGCTGTGGCGGGCTTATACCGGCGCGCGGTCCTTTCGGCAAGTGGCTTGGCGTTTGGGTTCATATGAGGCAGAAGACCCCCAATGCGCCCACCGCATCGCGAGGAAATTGACGACGCCGAAAACCGCGCGCGCACCCGCAACATCGGGGCGCTGGCGCGGCTGTGGACCTTTATCCGCCCCTATCGGGCGCGCGCCTGGGGGGCGCTGGCCGCGCTCACCGTCTCCTCCGGCCTCGTGGTCGGGCTCGGCGAAGGGCTGCGCCGGCTGGTCGATCAGGGTTTCAGCGAACGCAACCCCATGCTGTTGAATGAGGCGTTGATCATTCTCGGGGTCGCTATCGGCCTTTTGGCGGTGGCGATCTATTTCCGCTTCTATTTGGTGTCCTGGCTCGGCGAACGGGTCGTGGCCGACATCCGCAAGGCGGTCTACAACCACGTTCTGTCGCTCTCGCCCGGATTTTTCGAGGTGACGCGCACCGCCGAGGTATTGACCCGGCTGACGACCGACACCGGGCTTTTGCAAGTGGTGATTGGCACCCAGGCCTCGATCGCTCTGCGCAATGCCATCACCTTCATCGGCGCGGCCGCGATGATGTCGGTCACCAGTCCGAAACTGGCTGGGATCGTCGCGCTGGTGGTGCCGCTGGTGGTGGTGCCGATCGTCGTCTTCGGCCGCAATGTGCGTAAGCTGTCGCGCGCGAGCCAGGACCGGATCGCCGACGTCGGCGCCTATATCGACGAAAGCCTGGCGCAGATCCGCACCGTGCAGGCTTTCGGCCACGAACCCCTGGACCGGCTGCTGTTCAACACCCGCGCCGAGGAAGCCTTCGGCGCCGCCATGGAGCGCGTCGGCGCGCGCGCGATTCTGACCACCTCGGTGATCATCCTGGTCTTTGGCGCCATCGGCGTGATCATCTGGATGGGCGGGCGCAGCGTGGTCAACCGCGAGCTGTCCCCGGGCGAGCTGTCGGCCTTCGTGTTCTATGCCGTGCTGTCGGCCTCGTCGATCGGCGCGCTGTCCGAAGTGATTTCCGACCTACAACGCGCGGCCGGGGCGACCGAGCGGCTGTTCGAGCTGTTGGATGCACGCTCGAATGTCGAGCCGCCGAAAAATCCGATCAGCCTGCCGCGCCCGATCCGCGGCGAGGTCGCCTTCGACCATGTGACCTTCCGCTACCCGTCGCGTCCGCAGGATGCGGCGCTTGAGGATTTCACTCTCAGCATCCGAGCCGGCGAAACCGTCGCCTTGGTCGGGCCCTCTGGCGCCGGCAAGACCACCGTGTTTCAGCTTCTGCTGCGCTTCTATGATCCGCAGAAGGGCCAGGTTCTGCTCGATAACTGCGACATCGCCCAGCTCGATCCGGCCGAGCTGCGCGGCGCGACCGGCTTGGTGTCGCAGGAGCCGGTGATTTTTTCCGCCGACGCCTGGGAAAACATCCGCTACGGAAGACCGGGCGCGAGCGACCTTGAGGTCAAGGCGGCGGCCGAGGCGGCGGCCGCGACCGACTTTCTCGACCGGCTGCCGAACGGCTTCGGCACCTATCTGGGCGAGAAGGGCATCCGCTTGTCGGGCGGCGAGCGCCAGCGTATCGCCATCGCCCGCGCCCTGTTGCGCAATCCGCGCGTGCTGCTGCTCGACGAGGCCACCAGTTCGCTCGACGCCGAGAGCGAACGCAGCGTCCAGCGCGCGCTCGAAGGTTTGATGCGCGACCGCACCACGCTGGTGATCGCGCATCGCCTGGCGACCGTGCTGAAGGCCGATCGCATCGTGGTCATGGACGAAGGCAAGATCGTCGATACTGGCACGCATGACGAGCTGGTCAGGCGCGGCGGGCTTTACGCCCGCTTGGCCTCGCTGCAATTCGATTTCGACCGCTACGCGCTCGAAGAGGAATCCGCGCGCTCCAAAACCCATTAAGGCGGGCGCAGCCAAGCGATAGCCCTGGGTCTGGCGTCGCGCCCCACCCTCGCATAGTGTCTGCCCGCGGTCGGGGCGAGAGGCATGGGGCCATGCGTGGGCGGCGTTACGGTGGCGCTGCTCCTGATCGCGGTGGAGGTTCTGGCGCAGCCGGCGCCACGCTCGCGGCCTACGCCCGCGACGCCTCCGGCCCAGGCCGTGCCCCGCGCTGCCCCGGCCACGCCAGCGGTTTCGCCAGCACCACAAGTGTCCCCCCCGCTCAGCAATCCGCGCCAAGCGCGGCACCGGCTCTGCGGTATTGCGCCGAGCTCGACGATCCCGAATGGGGCGATAATGAGCGCTGGGTTTGGCAGCGCCTGTGCGCCGGCGAGGTGGCTGATTTCGACAAGCGTGATGCCGCCGCCGCTGCCATCGAGGCAGCCGCTCCAGCCGCTGCGGCCCCCGCCGCTGCGGCCGCAGCCCCCGCCGCCCCAGCCCCCGCCGCCCCAGCCGCTGTCACCGCTGCCCCTGCCGTCGCGCCGCGGCGCAATCCGCGCGAGGCCGGAGTTTGGGACAAGACGCGACTACTCTCGCCGCGCTTCCTGCCGACCGTCCTGTATTCCGAGCCGTATCGCTCGCTCCTGCCGCAGGCGGGCGCGCGCATCGCCGGCTGCTGGTTGGCCGAGGCGGTGGATCTCAAGGGCGGTCTGGCGCTTGCCCCGCTGGCCCTTGAATCCTGCCGCATCGACGGCGCGCTGGACCTGTCGGATGCTCGTTTCCAGGCCTATTTGTCGATCAAGGGTTCGGTTTTGGCGCGCCCGGCCGCACTCTCTCGCCTGCGCGTCGATGGCCAGCTCTTGGTCGCCGACACGCGCATCGCGGGCGCGTTGGCGCTGGCCTGCGCCAGGATCGGCGAACTTGCTCTTGAAGCGGCGACGGTCGGCGGCGCGCTCGATCTCACCGGGGCGGAGATCGCCGGCCGGCTCACGCTGCGCGCGGCGCGCATCGATGGCGCGCTCAGTCTCGATGGCGCGCGCATCGGCGGCGGCGCTTTGTTCGAGCGTACGACGCTGGCCGATGCCGCCAATCTCGCCAATGTTGAGATCGCGCATGATCTCTCGCTGGCGAACGGAACGCACGTCAATGGGCGGCTCACGTTGCGCGGCGCGCGCGTCCGCGGGCAGATCGACGCGACCGAGGCAGGCTTCGGCGGGCCGCTGGTAACCGAGGGGCTCGACGTGACCGGGTCGTGGCTGTTGCGCCGGGCGAGCTTTTCCCAGCGGGCCGAGCTGACCGGCGCCAGCATCGGGCAAACGCTCGACCTATCCGGCGCGCGGCTGGCCGGGCTCGATTTAAGTGACACGCGTATCGGTGGTGAATTGAGCTTTGGCTCCAACGGGAATTCTCCCACTTGGGGCGCCGGCGCGCGCCTTACGCTTCTCCGCACCCAGGCCGAGGCCTTTCTTTGGCCCTTCGACACGGGTGTCGCCGATGGAAACGTCGCGCGGCGAGCCATTTGGCCTCCCGCGGGTGGCGTGGACCTGGCCGGCTTCGCCTATCGCCGCTTGGCCGATGCCATGCCGGGCGAGGCTCCGCCGACGCTCGCCGGCCGGCTCGCCTGGCTTGCGCTCGATGACCCCTATCAGCAGCTGGCGACGGCGTTGCGCGTATCGGGCGCCGATGGGGATGCGCGCTCGGTGCTTTACGCCGGCAAGGAACGCGCCCGCGCGGAAGCTTGGGCCAGCGGCGCGCTCGGCACTTATGCCGCGGCCACGCTGCTTAAAATGACCGTCGGCTATGGGCTGGGAGGCAAGACCCTGCGCGCACTCGGCTGGGCATTGGCGCTGACCGGGCTTGGCGCCTTCATCCTGTGGCGTGTCCCGGCGACCCGGCCGCGCGGGATGCGCTGGATGTTGCTCGCGAGCCTCGATCACCTTCTGCCGTTGATCGAGTTCGACCGCGAACATGGCGCAGTCATCGCCCGCGACCTCGGCCGGTTCGGCCGGGCCTATTTCCGCCTGCATCAGCTTTTGGGCTGGCTGCTCGCCATTCTTGCGCTCGCCGCGCTGGCCGGGCTGACGCAGGGGTAGCTGGAAAGCTCACCGCTCGGTCAGCTTGAACTCGATGCGGCGGTTGCGGCGGAAGGCGTCGTCGGTGCGCGCCGGGTCGAGCGGGCGGAACTCGCCGAAGCCGGCGGCGACCAGGCGTTCGGCCGGGATCCCTTGCTCAATGAGAAAGCGCACCACGGAGATCGCGCGCGCGCTCGACAGCTCCCAGTTGGACGGGAACTGCGGCGTCGCGATCGGGCGCAGATCGGTGTGGCCGTCGACGCGGATCACCCAGTCGATGTCTTTCGGGATCGAGGCCGCGATTTCCTTCACCGCATTGGCGAGGGTGAGCAGCGATTGCTCGCCGCCATCCTCGATCGTAGCCTGTGCGCTCTGGAACAGCACTTCCGACTGAAAGACGAAGCGGTCGCCGACGACGCGCACGTCTTGCCGGTCGCCGAGCACTTCGCGCAGCCGGCCGAAGAATTCCGACCGATAGCGGGTCAGATCCTGCACGCGCGTGGCAAGCGCGAGGTTGAGCCGCTGGCCGAGGTCGGCGATCTGCACATCGGCCGCAACATTTTTTGCTTCCTGGGCCTGCAGCGCCTCGTTGAGCGCAGCCATCTGGCGGCGCAACTCATTCAGCTGCGCATTCAGCAGCGCCAGTTGCCGCTGCGCCTCGGTCGAGACTTGCTGCTCATTGCCGAGTGCAAGCTTGGTGGCGTCGACCTGCGCCAAGAGCTCTGCCAGCCGCACGTCGCGCGCGGCCAGGTCTTGCTGGGCGAGGGCGGTGCGTTCGGCATCGGTCGCGATCCGCGCTTCGAGTTCCTTGGTGCGATCGCGCAGCGCCAGGCGCTCGGCATCGATCTTGGCCAACTCCGCCACCCGCGCCTCCAGCTCGGCGCGCACGGTCCTGAGCGCGGCGAGGTCGCGGTTCAGGCTTTCGATCTGCGCCAATTGCAGCGTGACATTTTCGCGGTCGGCGGCGACCAGCTTGGTTGCGTCCTCGGCTTGCCCGCGCGCCCGCGCGGCGTCGGCATTGGCCGCGGTGAGCTGCGCCTCGACCTGCGCCAGCTTGCGGTCGAGCGCCTCGCGCTCGCTCACCAACCGACCGCGTTCGCCGGTCAGATTGGCCAGATTGGCGCGCAGGACTTCGCGCTCGGCCTGCGCGTTCTGCAGTTCGGCGGCGAATTGGGTCACGGTCAGGCGCAGATCGGCGGTCGTTCCGCGTTCGAGATCGAGCATCTTCGACAACTCGTCGATCTGCCGGTTGAGGCGCGAGAGCGCGTCATTGCGGCCGGACAGCGTGTTGGACAGAAACATCTGCGCCAACACGAAGACCAGAACCATGAAGATGACTGAGATCGACAGGCTGGATAGGGCATCGACATAGCCCGGCCAGAAATCGATCTGCCGCACATTCCGGCTGCGCCCTATGGCCATGGCTCGAGCTCCTCCGTTTCGCTAGTGGCCGCGCGCGGTGGGCGGTGCAACAGGCGTCTCGAGCATCGGCTTAGCGGCGGGGCTCCGCCTCGCCTTCTTCGGCCAGGGCGGCAATGGTGCGCGCGAGCAGGCGGATCTCGGAGCGGATCTCCTGCACCATCTGCGTGCGGCCCTGCGCCCCGTCGTCAAGCAGGCGCATCAAATGCACGTCCATATTGCGGATGTGGTTGCGCGTGCCTTCGTCGATGCCGCTCGTGCCTTCCGCCAGGCGGGCAAGCACTGGGCGCATCTCGAGCTGGTTCTGCGCCAGCTGCACCATCAGATTTTGCTCCGAGCGCATCTGATCGGTGAGCGTCGACAACCGCTCCGACAGTGACATCATGCTCTGGCTGCTGCTCGATCGCGCAGACTCGCCGCGCGCGATCGTGCGCTGCAGGTTATCGAGCGAGTCGGCCGTCGTCTCAAGCAGCGCCTGAATATAGGCTGGCACCGATTGCTCGCCGCCTTCGACCATGGCCGAAACGCCGGTCAGCCGCGCGCTGCCCGACAACCATTCCTCGACTTCGTTGTAGAAGCGGTTCTGCGCTTGCGCGGCCTGCAGGTCGAGGAAACCAAGCACGAGCGAGCTGGCGAGGCCGAAGAGCGAGGCGCTGAAGGCCGTGCCCATGCCGTCGAGCGGCTCGCGCAAAGCCTTCTTGAGTTCTTCGAACAGCGCTTGCACGTCGGTGCCGGTGATATTGAGGTTGCCGATCACCGAACCGACCTTCTGGATCGTACCCATCAGGCCCCAGAACGTGCCGAGCAGCCCGAGGAAGATCAACAGCCCGATCATGTAGCGCGAGATGTCGCGCGATTCATCCAGGCGAGCGCTGACGCCATCGAGGATCGAACGCATCGACATCGCCGAAATGGTCGTGCGCCCCTGGCGCTCGGCCAGCATGCGCACCATTGGGCCCAGCAGCTTTGGCCGCGGCACCGAGGACAGCATCGGGTGATCGCCGCGATAGGCTTCGAGCCAAGTCACCTCGGGATAAAGCATCAGCACTTGGCGGAAGATGTAGCCGACGCCGAAGAGCATCACCGAGAGGATCACGGAGTTGAGGAACAGGCTCACCGTGAAGGCGAACATCAGCTGCTCGATCAACATCAGGGCGACAATAACTGCGGCCGCCATGAACAGCGACATGCGGATCAGGTAGCGACGCGGCGTCGTCATGGGCGGGTGATCCGGGCTACGGGCTTGAAGCTTGAACGAAAGTGGCGCGCCATTACGGCTTCACCACCAATACGTCGACACGGTCGGCGGGGCCCCCATCCGGGGACGGCCCGAGCGCCCGTACATCCATGCGTGTGCTGCGTATGCCTTGCTCGATCAGATAAGAGCGCACCGCGAGCGCACGCGTCAGCGACAGGCGGCGCGCTTGGCTCGCCCCATCGCCTTCGGCCTGGGCGTAGGCGACCAGCTGCAGGCGCAGGACACCATTATCCTTGATGCGGTTGACGACTTCCGACAGCACGGCGCGCGACTTGTCGTCCAGTAATGCTTGGCTGCGGGCGAAACCGACGCGCACCGAATCGATCGGCAAATTCGCCGGCGCCATAGCGAGTTGCGGCTCTAGGGCCGCCGCGGGCGCAGGTTCGGGACCGGCCGCTGGCTCGATCAGCTCCAGCCGCTGTGGCGGCAGGTTCGCCGTGGCCGCCGGCGTAGCAGAGGCGGCGGCTTTGATCGGCTTGGCGACTTGAGCGGCGGGCAGCGGGGAGGGTGCCGGTTTCACCGGCGCCGGGGCTTGAGCGGCAGCCTTGGCGGCCGGCTCAGGCGTCGCTGTCTTGACCGGAGCAGGGGCCGCCATGGGTTTGGGCGCGGTCGCGGCGGTGGTGACCGGCGGCGTTGGTCGTGCGGCTGGCGGCTCAACGGCCAAAGGCGTCGGCGCAGCGGCGACGAGCGGCGTCGGTGGCGTGGCGGCGACCGTCGGCGGTGCTGGCGGCGTCGCGACCGGCGTGTCTAACGCCGGAATGGCGGTGATCGCGACCGCGGGTATGGGCGCGGCGCGCGGGGCCGGCGCGGTGGCCGTCGCAGACGGGCTTGGCGAAGCGTTCGCTTTCGATTGAGCGCGCGCATCCGCGGCGCGAGTCTCGGGGGCGGGGGACGCAGCGACTGGCTTAGACGCCGCCGGCGCGGCTGCCGGCCGCGCCTCCGCCGGCTTGGTCGTAGCCGGGACCGCGCCCGGGGCGAGGTTTGGCCGCGCAGCGGGCAGGCTGAGCAGCAGCTGAGCCTCGGGACTCAAGCCGGAGCGCGCCGGGCGTTTCGGCACGGGGCGCAAGGCGGGCGCCGCGGCAGGGGTTTGCGGCGCGACCTCGAGCGCGACGGGGTCGATCAGGATGCGCTCGGCTGCGTCAGAAGGCGCGGTCGACGTCAGCGCGGCCAAGAGGCACAGGCCAAGCCCCGCGCCCACGCGCGCCGGCAGCGGTGCGCTCGGGGAGATCGGTGGCTGCTCGCTTCTGCTCGGTCGTATCACGCGCCTGCCATCCGCCAGAGAGAACCAGGTTATTCGGCGGCGAGGCCGCCCGTGTTTGCGATCGAAATCAGGTACGACTCGGGAACCGGAATCAACACCCCTTCGTCCGACCACAAAATATCGTGGCGAGGGTTCGCGACACAACAGCATATAAGGGTTCCGCCGGCCATTTACAGCTCTGCGCCAGCCCCTGGCTCAGGGCCGGTTAGCAAAGCGCGCGCGTGAGCACAAACGCCGCCGGCAAACGGAACGCGCTTAAGCGGCGGCGGGCATTCCAAGCGGAGAGAGAAGCGTGCGCAGCTCCTGATGGATGGCGCCATTGCCGGCGACGATGTCGCCGGTGCCGAGCATGTCCTCGCCGCCGCGCGCGTCGGTCACGAATCCCCCGGCTTCGCGCACCAGGATGATTCCGGCGGCGACATCCCAGGGTTTCAGCCCGAATTCCCAGAAACCGTCGAAACGCCCGGCCGCCACATAGGCCAAGTCGAGCGCCGCCGAACCGAAGCGGCGGATGCCGGCGACCTTGCCCATCACGCATTCGAGCGTTGACAGATAGTGCTTGTGGTCGCCGCGCCCGAGATAAGGGATTCCAGTGGCGATCAGCGACTCCTTCAGCGCGCTGCGCGCGGAAACACGCAGCCGTCGGCGGCCGACAAAGGCGCCTTCACCGCTGGCGGCCGAATAGACCTCGTCGAGCAGCGGCGAATACACGAGCCCGGCGGTGATCTTGCCGTCCTCGACCACGGCGATCGAAATGGCGAAATGCGGGATGCCGTGCAGGAAATTGGTCGTGCCGTCGAGCGGATCGACCAGCCAGCGGGTTTTTCCCGAGCCGGCGCCGACCCCGGTTTCCTCGCCCTCGAAAATGAAATCGGGGCGCGCGCGCGCCAGCTCCTCCTTGAGGGTCTGCTCGGCGCGCAGATCGGCGGCGGAGACGAAATCGGCCGCGCCCTTCTTTGACACCTGCAGCAGCTCGACCTCGCCAAAATCGCGCACCAGCGCACGCCCGGCCTTGCGGGCGGCGCGGTCCATCACATGGATCAGCGCGGAGGATTGGGTCATTGTTGATGGCCGCGCGTGACGCGAAACATCGCGCGGGGGCGGGCGACGCTAATCTTTCGCCCGCTCGAGATAGGTGCCTTCCGAGGTCGAGACCACGATCCGCGCCCCGACTTCGATATGCGGCGGCACCAGGATTCTGACCCCATTCTCGAGCAGGGCCGGCTTGTAGGACGCGGCGGCGGTCTGGCCCTTCACCGTGGCGTCGGCTTCGACCACGCGCAGCTTCACCTTCTCCGGCAGCCGCACCGAAATCGGCTTTTCGTCATGCGATTCGATCGAGACGATCATGCCGTCCTGCAAGAACTTCGACGGCTCGTCGCCGATCAGCTCGCGGTCGAGCGTGATTTGCTCGAAGGTCTGCTGATCCATGAAGGTGAAGGCGTCGCCTTCCCGGAACAAGTATTGAAAATCGCGCTGTTCGAGGCGCACGACCTCGATCTGCTCGGAACTGCGCCAGCGCTCGTTGAGCTTGTAGCCGTCGATGACGTTGCGCAGTTCGACCTGCACCACGGCCGCCGCCTGGGCACGCTTGCCGAATTCCGCCTTGGCCACCCGCCAAAGTTTGCCCTGAAGCTCAATGATATTGCCTTGGCGGACGGCGCTCGCGTCGATTTTCATCGCGTGGGATTCCAAGCTCTAAACGGGTTTTGGGAAAGCGGTCGGACCCTAGCAACACCGCCGCTGCGAGGCAAACTCATGTCGTAGTTAACAGGCTCGTCAAGGCGCCTACCGCCACGGTCGGGCCATCGGCATGGTCCCACACGCCGCGCGCGCAGGCGATGAAATCGGCCCCGGCGGCGACCAGCATACCGGCATTGGCCGGAGTTATGCCTCCTTGGGCGACGCACGGGACCTCGATCACCTCTTGCCACCAGCGCAACAGGTCGCGCCCGGCCGCCTGTGCCTCGTTGTCCGGGTAATAGGGCCCAAAGGACACGAAATCGGCCCCGGCCTCGGCCGCGTCGAGGGCGAGATGGCGGGAAATTCCGGCGGCGATGCCGAGAATCCCGCCGGGGCCGAGCACCCGCCGCGCGTCTTGGTAGCTCATCGCGGCCGGATCGAGATGAGCACCGTCGCAGCCGGTCTCGGCCGCCAGCCCGGCCTGACCGGCGAGCAGGACGGCGACGGAGCGCCGCTGCGCCGGCGGGCGCAAAAGGTCGATCGCGGCGCGCGCCTGGGCGTCGGACAGGCCGGAGAGCCGCAGCTCGAGGCAGGCGACAAGGCCAGCGTCGAGCGCCTGCTCAAGCGCCGGCAGAAAGGCGACCGGGTCGAAGCGTTCCGGGGTCACCAGGATGAGCTGGCAGGGCGGCCTGGTCATGGGCGGGCCTTATGCTTTTCGAGCCATGCGCGGCAGGCGGCGGCTGGGTCGGTCGCATCCAACAGATCAAGGGCAGGAGAGGGCGGGCGGGCAAGGACCGAAATCTTACGCGCCGCGCCGATCGCTGCGAGCTTCTTCCGCACCATGGGACGCACGCGGACCACCAAAGACTCGATGCCACCGTGGCGAATGGCGGCCAGCGCCGCACCCGCGGACAGCCCACAATCGAGCACGCTTTCCGCGACCGACCTCGGGTGGCGGTCGCGCACGCGCTCAATCACGGCGGCGAACCAACCCGGCCCGGCGGAGGACGCGGCCGCCGGTGCGCTTACGATGCGCACCGGTCGTCCCGCGATCGTCGCCGCTTCACCCGCGGCCAGAGCTTCGGCCAGCGAATGAACGAGCACGCTCCAGCTTGGATGGACCGGAGCGCGTCGCTGTCTCAGCCGAAGCGGCCCATCAATGCCGCCGTGTCGTTCATGCGGCAGGAGAAGCCCCACTCGTTGTCGTACCAGGAGAGGATCCGCACCATGGTGTTGTCGAGCACTTGGGTCTCCAACAGATCGACGATCGAGCTGGCCGAGGTGTGGTTGAAGTCCGACGAGACCAGCGGCTCATTGCTGGCGACCAGGATGCCCTTCAGGCGGTTATCGCCCGCCGCCTTGACGATCGCGGCATTGACGGCTTCGGCGGTCGTCGCCTTCTCGGCCTCGATCACCAGATCGACCACCGACACATTCGGCGTCGGCACGCGGATCGAGGTGCCGTCGAGCTTGCCCTTGAGCTCGGGCATGACAAGTCCGATAGCGCGCGCCGCTCCCGACGAAGACGGGATCAACGACACGGCCGCGGCCCGCGCGCGGCGGAAGTCATTATGCAAGGTGTCGACCGTGCGCTGGTCGCCGGTATAGCTGTGAATCGTGGTCATGAAGCCGTGCTTGATGCCGACCGCCTTGTGCAACACGGCGGCCACGGGGGCGAGGCAGTTGGTCGTGCAGGAAGCGTTCGACACGACTTTATGCTCGGCGGTGAGCTTGTCCTCGTTCACGCCATAGACAACGGTCATATCGGCGCCGTTGGACGGGGCCGAGACCAGCACGCGCTTGGCGCCCGCGGCCAGATGCACCGCAGCCTTTTCCTTGTCGGTGAAGATGCCGGTGCATTCCATCACGATGTCGATGCCGAGGTCTTTCCACGGCAATTTGGTCGGATCCTTCTGCGCCATGATCTTGATCTCACCAAAGCCGACATCCATCCAGTCGGCTCCGGTCTTGACCGTGCCGGGGAAGCGACCGTGCACGCTGTCATAGCGGAACAGATGCGCATTGGCCTCGACCGAGCCGAGATCATTGATGGCGACGTATTGAACGTCGGTCCGCTTTTGCTCGGCCGCCGCCCGAAGCACAAGCCGCCCGATTCTGCCAAAACCGTTGATGGCGACACGCACCGCCATGATAATTCCTCCCTCGCGCCATGATTGCGAGACGTGGCGCTCATCGCTGCCGCCCTGCCTCGATCCTGCCCCGAGACTAGAGGCAGCGCGCCCGTGATCGCAAGGGAGGCGGTCCTGCGACTATCAGACGCGCCGATGGTGTCAGCTGGGCGGTGAGCGGTCGGCGTTGACCGCCCCGCGCCGACGACATTACAGTAGGCCTAAGAGATCGCGCGCGGCAGGGGCTGAACGATGTCGGATTTGGAACGGGCGCAGGCACGGCTGGACGCGGCAATCGCGCGGCTGGGATCGGCTCTCGCCGGGGGCAAGGGCGATCATGCGGCGGCTTTGGTCGAATTTGGCAAGCTCAAGGCCGAGCATGCCGAGTTGAAGACCGTGGCCGGCAAGGTCGCGCGCCGGCTTGATGGCGCGATCGAGCGGCTCAGCGGCGTGTTCGGTGAACAGTCCGGGGCGGATTAGGTAGAGCGGCCGATCAAGTCGGGGCAGCGCGGCAAGCGAAGCCAAACGCGGCAGGTTGCTACGCACAACTGGTTGTTACGCATGCCGAGACGGGGGATCCATGGCGCAGGTCGCAGTCACCATCAATGGGCGGAGCTACACGGTCACTTGCGAGAATGGCAAGGAAGACCATGTCGCGCGCTTGGCCGATTATCTCAGCGGCAAGGTCGCCGAGCTGATCAAAGGCCTGGGGCAAGTCGGGGATACCCGGTTGCTCGTCATGGCCGGGGTCCTGCTCGCCGATGAATTGTCGGATTCGCTCATGGAACTCAACGCTCTACGAGGGAACGGACCGGTCGCCGGCGACCAGTCGGTCCTCAGCAGCCGGATCGAAACCGCCGCTTCGCGCATCGAAGCCATTGTCGCGCGCCTCGAACGACCTTAGATTCATCCTCAGGGCGGTGGCTGGGGAGTGCGTCCGGCTACTATTGTCCAGGGGGCTATAAGCTCCACAAGGGAGCTGTCTCTGTCTCGGCCTCTGACTCAACGGTCAAATGGGGCCGAGGTACATGGCGCCCACCTGCACTGGCAGGCCTCTGTGGACATGAACTGCCAACGGCTAGCCTGGCGCCGCCCGCTCTATGCCTAACGGAACGATAGCCGACGCCAAAGCCGCGCTGCGCCAGGCGGCGCTCGCCCGGCGTGCGTCCTTCAGCCCGCGTGGCGCGGGGGAGGCGGTCGCCGCGGCGCTCGACGACCCGCGCCTGGCGGCTGAGCTTGCCCGCAGCGCCGCTGTGGCGGCCTACTGGCCGATCGGCGATGAGTTCGACACCCGCCCCTTGATAGAGCGCCTTTTGGCTGCCGGGGCGGTGGTCGGGTTGCCGGTCGTGGATGCACCCGGAGGGCCGCTGCGCTTCCGTCGCTATCAACCGGGGATGATCCTGGTGCCTGCGGGGCATGGCACGCTCGCCCCGCCGCCGGATGCGCCGCTCGTTTCGCCACAGGTGGTGTTCGCGCCCTTGCTGGCGGCCGATCGGCGGGGCTTCCGCCTTGGCTATGGCGGCGGCTACTATGACCGCACCCTTGCGGCGCTGCGCGCTTCCGGGCCGTGTTTGGCGATCGGGCTTTGCTATCAGGCGCAGCTTGTCGCCGAGGTGCCAGCCGAAGCCGGCGATGAGCGGCTGGACTGGATCCTGACCGAGACCGAGCTGATCCGCTGCAACTGGAGTGGTGACTAGACTTCATGCGCATTTTGTTCTGCGGCGATATCGTCGGGCGCGCCGGGCGCGACGTGCTGGTCGGCAACCTGCCGCGGGTGAAGCGCGCGCTGGCGCTCGATTTCGTCATCGTCAATGGCGAGAACGCAGCGCATGGCTTCGGCATCACCGAGCAGATCGGCCGCCAGTTGTTCGAGGCCGGCGTCGATGTGATCACGACCGGCAACCATGCCTGGGACCGGCGCGAAAGCCTGTCCTATTACGCCAACGAGCCGCGGCTTTTGCGCCCGCATAATTTCCCCAAAGGCACGCCGGGGCGCGGCGCGGGCGTGTTCAAGGCCGGCAACGGGCAGAACATCATGGTCGCCAATCTGATGGGGCGGCTGTTCATGGATGCACTCGACGATCCCTTCGCCCAGCTCGAGGAGCTCCTTAACACTCATCGCCTCGGCGCAAACCTGGCGGCCAGCGTGATCGACGTGCATGCCGAAGCCAGCTCCGAAAAAATGGCGCTCGCGCATCAGGCCGATGGGCGCGCCAGCCTGGTGGTCGGCACGCATAGCCATGTGCCGACGGCGGATGCCCAGCGCCTGCCGCTCGGCACCGCCTATCAGACGGACGCGGGCATGTGCGGCGATTACGACAGCGTCATCGGCATGCAGAAGCAGGCGGCGATCCAGCGCTTCCGCACCAAGCTGCCGGGGGAGAAACTGACCCCCGCCGAAGGGCCGGGGACGCTGTGCGGCGTATTCGTCGAAACCGACGCGCGCAGCGGATTGGCGCTGGGCGTGGCCCCGCTGCGGCTCGGCGCCCGGCTGGCCCCGGCTTGGCCGGATGTGGCCGGCGCGCGGCCGCTCTGGGCCACCGCTGCCGAATAGCCCCGGCCAAATAGCACGGCTTTCCCGCCGTGGGCAGGATGCTATAAGGCTGGGGCGTACGGGGTTCTTCGGAGAACAAGGATCGAGACGATATGGCCGGCCATTCCCAATTCAAGAACATCATGCACCGCAAAGGTGCGCAGGACGCCAAGCGAGCCAAGCATTTCGCCAAGCTGACGCGCGAGGTGATGGCCGCGGCCAAGGCCGGGCTACCCGATCCGGCGATGAACGCGCGTCTGCGGACCGCGATCGCCGCCGCCCGCGCGATGAATATGCCGAAAGACAATATCGAGCGCGCGATCAAGAAGGCGACCGGGGCCGCCGCCGGCACTTTCGACGAGGTGCGCTACGAGGGCTATGGGCCGGGCGGCGTCGCCGTGATCGTCGAGGTCTTGACCGACAACCGCAACCGCTCGGCGACCGATGTGCGCACGGCTTTCAGTCGCTGCGGCGGCAATCTGGGCGAAAGCGGCAGCGTCGGTTTCATGTTTCAGCGCCAGGGCAAGATCGTCTTTCCAGCCGCGGTCGCCAGCGCCGATGCGATGTTCGAAGCGGTGGTCGAGGCGGGCGCCGAGGACGTGGAGTCCTCCGCGACCGCGCATGAGGTGCGCGCCGCGCCCGAGCGCTATCACGCTGTGCTCGATGCGCTCGAAAAGCGCTTCGGCCGGCCGCAATCCGCGGCGCTGGAGTGGCTCCCGCTGACTACGGTTCAGGTCGGCGAGGAGCAAGCCGGGACGCTGATGAAGCTGATCGATCTGCTCGAGGACAGTGACGACGTGCAGAACGTCGCAGCCAATTTCGAGATCGCCGACGACGTGCTCGCCAAGCTCACGGCCTGAGACGGAGAGGCAATGCCCTTGAGCGCTCCCGGCGCGGTGCGGATCCTGGGGATCGATCCCGGGTTGCGCGCGACCGGCTGGGGGATCCTCGACATGACCGGCAACCGCATGACGCATGTCGCCGATGGCGTGCTGCTCGTGTCGCCCAAGCTGAAACTGTCCGACCGTCTGGCTGGGCTGTTCGAGGGCTTGGCGCGGCTGATCGAGCAATACCAGCCGGGCGAAGCCGCGGTCGAGGAGACCTTCGCCACCGTGAATGGTGCGTCCACGCTCAAGCTCGGTCAGGCGCGCGGCATCGCGTTGCTGGCGCCGGCGCTGGCCGGGCTCGAAGTCGCCGAATACGCCGCCAATCTGGTCAAGAAATCCGTGACCGGGGTCGGCCACGCCGACAAAGCGCAGGTGCAAAACATGGTCCTGCGCCTGTTGCCGGGGGCCGTGCTCACCTCCGCCGATGCGGCCGATGCGCTCGCCGTCGCCATCTGCCACGCGCATCACCGCGCGACGGCGCGCCGCATGGTTCCGGCTGCATGATCGCGCGCCTGTCCGGACGCGTGGAGGAACTTGGCGCCGAGCATGCGGTGATCGATGTCGCCGGGGTCGGCTACCTTTTGTCCTGCTCCGCACGCACTTTGGCGCAATTGCCCAAGCCGGGCGAGGCGGCGAAGCTTTATGTCGAAACCCGGCTGCGCGAGGACGCGCTCACCCTCTTCGGCTTCGCCACGGCGGAGGAGAAGCGCTGGTTTCGCCTGCTCACCTCGGTGCAGGGGGTCGGGCCGAAGTCCGCGCTCGCGCTTTTGTCGGCCCTGGCGCCGGAAGAACTCCTGCGCGCGGTCGCGGCCGAGGACCGCGTGCCCTTGACGCGCGCGGATGGCATCGGCGGCAAGCTGGCGGCGCGCATCGTCAACGAACTCAAGGACAAGGTTGCGGCTGGCGGCTTTGCGCCTGCTTCCGCCGGCGCGCCATTGCGGCCCGAAGACGCGCTCGCCGCCGATGCCGTTTCGGCGCTGGTGCATCTCGGCTACGGGCGCAGCGAGGCGTTCGACGCGGTCGCGACCGTGCGCGCGGTCCTGGGCGAACGCGCGACTCTCTCCACCCTCGTTCCGGCGGCGCTGAAGGAGCTGGCGGCGTGAGCGTTCCGCGCACGCGTGCGCCGGCCAAATCAAGCAATCCCGAGACTGAGCGCCTGATCGCGCCCGAGGCCGGCGCGACCGACGCCGATCTGGCGCTGCGTCCGCGCTCGTTGGACGAGTTCGTCGGCCAAGAGGGCGTGCGCGCCAATCTCGGCGTCTTCGTCAAAGCGGCGCGCGAACGCGGCGAAGCGATGGATCATGTGCTGCTGCACGGTCCGCCAGGTTTGGGCAAGACGACGCTGGCGCAAATCCTCGCGCGCGAATTGGGTTCGGGGATACGGATCACCTCCGGCCCGGTCCTGGCCAAGCCTGGCGATCTGGCGGCGATCCTGACCAACCTCGAGCGGCGCGACGTGCTGTTCGTCGACGAGATTCACCGGCTGTCGCCGGCGGTCGAGGAGCTACTTTACCCGGCGATGGAAGATCGCCAGCTCGACCTGATCATCGGCGAGGGGCCGGCGGCGCGCTCGTTGCGCATCGACCTGATGCCCTTCACCCTGATCGGCGCGACCACGCGGCTCGGGCTGCTCTCGACGCCGCTGCGCGACCGCTTCGCGATCAATTGCCGGCTCGACTATTACACGGTCGCCGAGCTTGAACGGGTGGTGGCGCGCGCCGCCGGGCGTCTCGGCGTCGCGCTCACCCCGGACGGGGCGCATGAGATCGCGCGCCGCGCGCGCGGCACGCCGCGCGTGTCCGGGCGGCTTCTGCGTCGCGTGCGCGATTTCGCCACCGTCGCCGGGACGCTGCCGATCGACGCCGGGGTCGCCGATCGCGCGCTCACAAGACTCGAAGTTGACACACGCGGCCTGGACGCCTTCGACCGGCGCTATCTCGGGTTGGTGGCGGGAAGCTATGCCGGCGGTCCGGTCGGGATCGAGACTCTGGCGGCGGCATTGTCGGAGGCGCGCGATACGCTCGAAGACGTGGTCGAGCCCTATCTGCTGCAACAGGGCTTGCTGATGCGCACGCCGCGCGGACGGGTTTTGACCGGGCTCGCGTGGGATTTGCTCGGCTTGCCGCAACCTCGCCATGAACCGACGCTATTCATCGCCGCCGATGAGCCAGAGTGACTCCGCGGCGGAACACGTCCTGCCGCTGCGTGTGTATTACGAGGACACCGACGCGGTCGGAGTCGTGTATCATGCCAACTACCTCCGCTATGCCGAACGGGCGCGCACCGAGTATCTGCGGACGCTGGGCTTCGAGCATGGCGCGCTCAAGCAGGCGGACGGCGTAGCCTTTGCAGTTCGGCGCGCCGTGGTGGATTACCAACGGCCGGCGCGACTCGACGACGCGCTCGAAGTGCGCACGCGGCTCACGGGGCTCGGCGGCGCGACATTGACGGCGGAGCAGCGGATTCTGCGCCAGGATGAAATCCTGGTGCGACTCTATATCCTGCTCGCGCTTATTGGCGGCGATGGTCGGGCGATTCGTTTGCCGGCGGCGCTGCGCGCGGCGCTCAAGAGGGTGATGGCGCAGCCGCGCGCGGATGAGTTAGACTCGGACAACTACTACGGGCTGACAAGAAACGGGGTAGGGCATCGTGGAACAAGTGGCGCTCGCGGGCGGCGCAGTGGTTGATTTCACTTTATGGGGCATGTTCGCGCGCTCGGACGCGGTTGTGAAGCTGGTCATGCTGTTGCTGATCGGCGGTTCGCTGGTGTGCTGGACGCTGATCGTTGAAAAGGGCTTGCGCGTGCGCCGGCTGAAAGCCCTCGCCGACCAGTTCGAGGATACTTTCTGGTCCGGCGGTTCGCTCGATGCGCTCTACGACCAATATGGCGTGCAGCCGCCCGATCCGATGTCGGCGATCTTCGGCGCGGCGATGCGCGAATGGCGGCGTACGGCCGCGCGCGGCCTGGTCGTCACCGATCGCATGCGCGAGTCTTTGCGTGAGCGCATCGACCGCGTGATGGAGGTGACTCTGCGCCGCGAGATGGAGCGGCTCGAACGTTATCTCGTCGTGCTCGCCACCACCGGCGCGACCGCGCCCTTCGTCGGTTTGTTCGGCACGGTGTGGGGGATCATGAACGCCTTCCAGGCGATCGCCGGCACCAAGAACACCAATTTGGCGGTGGTCGCGCCCGGACTGGCCGAGGCGTTGTTCGTGACCGCGCTTGGGTTGTTCGCGGCCGTGCCGGCGGTCGCCGCCTACAACAAGTTCTCCAGCGACTTCGCGCGCTATGCCCAGCGGCTGGAGAGTTTTTCGGCCGAATTCTCGGCCATCCTGTCGCGCCAGCTCGAAGAGAAGAAGTAGCGCATGGCCTCCGCCAAGGAGATGCGCCTCAGACGCCAGCAGCGCGGGCGCTTGGTCGCCGACATCAACGTCGCGCCCTTTGTCGACGTGATGCTGGTCTTGGTGATCATCCTGATGATCACGGCGCCGCTTTTGACCTTTGGCGTGCCGGTCGACCTGCCGCAGGCAAAGGTGAAGGAGATCACCGACACGACCGAGCCCTTGATCGTGACGGTGGACAAGGAGGGACACCTGTTCCTGCAGGAGGCTGCGACCGAAATCGAGGCGCTGGTGCCGCGGCTGGTGGCGTTATCCGGCGCCAATCCCAATCTGCGCATCTATCTCCGCGGCGACCGGGCGTTGCAGTACGGACGCGTCATGGAGGTGATGAGTCTGGTCACCGAGGCCGGCTTCACGCGTGTGGCTCTGATCACCGAGACGCCTCGTGTTCACGCCGCGCCAAATCGTTAACGGCGGGCTCTCGCTCGCCGACGCCGACAACCGGCGCGATGCGCCGGGGCTCCGCCTGGAGACGGCCGCGCTCGGGCCGGCGGAAGGCGATGGCCCGGACAAGCTCGCGCGCCCGGGGCCAGGTCGGTTGCACTACGCGGTTGGGGCGGCTGTGCTGGCGCATATCGCGCTGCTCGGCGTTTTCCAATTCGGCCTGTCGTTTACCGTGCACATTGATGACACCGAGACGCGGGTGATCCCGGTCGAAGTGGTGAACATCGACGATATCACCCGGCCGCAGGAACAGCGCGTTGTCGCCGAAGCGCCGCGCCCGCCCCCGCCGCCGCTTCCGCCGACACCGCCCGCGCCTGCCGCCGCGGAAACGCCGCCAGCGGCCATCGCCCCGCCACCGGTCGCGCCGCCCGAACCACTGGTCGCCGCGCTGCCGCCGCCGGTGCCGGCGCCCGCGCCAGTGCCGGTGCCGGCGCCTCCGGTCGCCCAGCCGCGGCCAACGCCGCCGCCGGTGGCCAAACCGGCACCACCCTCGCCGGTTCTCGCGCGCGCCCAGCCAAAGCCAAAGCCGAAGGCGCCGCCGCCGCCGCGCGATTTCGATGTCTTGCTGCGCGATTTGGCGACGCGCCCGGAGCGGCCGCAGGGCGAGGTCGCCCCGGCGCCGCGCGAGGGCGCCGCGCGCGCCGAGCCCAACGCCTCGCCGAAGCCGACCGCGACTGAAATCGACGGGATGGTGGAAATCGTCAGGCGCAAAATCGAAAAATGCTGGAACCCGCCTGTGGGCGCCGCCGATGCCGGACAATTGGTCGTGCGGCTGGCCGTATCGGTCGATCCCGATGGCACCGTGCGTGGAGCGACCGTGCTATCCGATAGCTCTCGCCCAGAGACGCCTTACCTTCAAGCGGCGGCGGAAAGCGCTCGCCGCGCGGTGCTCAATCGCGAATGCAATCCGCTGCCGCTGCCGCGCGATCGCTACGAGTTGTGGAAGGAGCTTGAGCTCAGTTTCAACCCGAAGGAGCTGCTTGGACGATGAAGCGCACGTCACCATCTCTGGTTTTAGCGGCCTGGCTGATGCTTTTCCTGGTGTTAGCCGCACTGCCTGCGACGGCGCAGGGGCTCAAGGTCGACATCACGCGCGGCCAACTGCAGCCGATGCCGGTCGCCGTTGTCGAGTTCCAAGGGCTGTCGCCCGATGCGGCGACCCGGGGAAAGGAGATCGCGGACGTGGTATCGGCCGATCTCGAGCGCTCGGGCTTGTTCAGGCCGCTTGACCGGCGCGCCTTCCTTGATCCGGCCGGGCCGATCACGGTGTGGCCCAATTTCAACAATTGGCGCGTGGTCAATGCGCAAGCGCTCGTCGTGGGCGCGACCGAATTCCAGGCCGACGGCCAGCTGCGCGTCGAGTTCCGGCTGTGGGACGTGTACGCGGGATTGCTGTTGACCGGTTTTACGCTGTCCTCCGCGCCGGCCAATTGGCGGCGTGTGGCGCATCTCGTTGCCGACGAGATCTACAAGCGCCTGACGGGCGAGGACGGCTATTTCGATACCCGGATCGTCTATATTTCCGAAAGCGGCCCAGCCCAGCGGCGGGTCAAGCGCCTGGCCATCATGGATCAGGATGGAGAGAGTCATAAGTTCCTGACCGATGGCGGAGCTCTGGTGCTGACGCCGCGCTTTTCGCCCAGCGCGCAGGAAATCACCTACCTGTCGTATTTCAACAACAAGCCGCGCGTCTATCTGTTCAACGTTTCGACCGGGGCGCAGGAGGTTCTCGGCGACTTCCCCGGCATGACCTTCGCGCCACGATTTTCGCCGGATGGCAACAAGGTCGTCATGAGCATGGCGAGCGAGGGCAACTCCGAAATCTATACGATGGATTTGCGCACCCGCGAGGTGCGCCGACTGACCAACCATCCGGCGATCGACACCGCTCCATGCTATTCGCCCGACGGAACGCGGATCGTGTTCGAGTCGGATCGCGGCGGCAGCCAGCAACTATATCTCATGGGCGCCGATGGCGGCGAGGCGAAGCGCATCAGCTTCGGCGAGGGGCACTATGGCACGCCGGTGTGGTCGCCGCGCGGCGACTTGATCGCATTCACGCGCATTTATCAGGGCCGTTTTGCTGTCGGCGTGATGCGCACGGATGGATCGGGCGCGCGCATCCTGGCCGAGGATTACCTGATCGAGGCGCCGACTTGGTCGCCCAATGGCCGCGTCCTGATGTTCTTCCGCCAGCAGCCGTCGACCGCGGGCGGGGCCGCTCGCAGCCGCCTGTATTCGATCGATCTCACCGGCTACAACGAACGCGAAATCATGACGCCGCTGGACGCCTCCGATCCGGCGTGGTCACCGCTCGGCGCCAAGAAAGGATAGGGTCCGACTAATTTCTTACAAATTGTCAGCGGTCGTGCTTGATCTCGCCCGCGGCGAGCATTATGCATGCACAGCTAAGGGTATCGGTGCCGGCTCGGAGTCGGGGGCGAGCGACGGCCTGCGGACGCAAGGTTGTTTTTTGGAACCGCGCGTCTTCCTTCGCTTCCGCACATATATCATGGATGATCATGGAGATGCGCATGTACGTTAGGATTCTTAGCCTCTTCGCTGCCGTCGTGCTGTTGGCGGGTTGCGAATCGGCATCGACCTCTTCACAGGGGGCCGCTGGTGGCGGAGCGACAACAACACTTGGGCAGACGGCCGTGGCGCCGGTTGGCCCGGTTCCGGGTTCGGTCGACGACATGCGAGTCAATGTCGGGGATCGCGTCTTCTACGATTACAATCGTTCGGACCTGAAGCCAGAGTCGCGCGCGCAGATCGAGCGCTGGGCGGCTTGGCTGACCCGCTATCCGCAACGTACGGTCGTGATCGAAGGGCATTGCGACGAACGCGGCACCCGCGAATTTAACCTGGCGCTCGGCGAGCGCCGCGCGAATGCGGCGCGGCAATATCTGCTCAGCCTGGGCGTCGCCGCCAATCGCGTGACCACGATCAGCTATGGCAAGGAGCGCCCGACGGTCGCTGGCAACAACGAGGCCGCCTGGTCCAAGAACCGTCGCGCCGTGCTAGACGTGCGCTCCTAATCTGGGGCTGCACCTCTCGGCTGATTGCGGCGGGTGATTCGACCCTTGCTGGTCGAGTCGCCCGCCGTTCTTGTGTTTAGGTCTCGGCGCGTGCCGAGCGAGATTCGCTTCGCGCCGATCTTCGTCGCATTGACGCCCCAATGCTGTCCCAATTGCAGCGCAGACATCATGCACCGCGTAAGTCTGCTCTCGCCAGTGGGGGCGGCACGCGCAAGGATTGCACGCGACGCGTGCTTGGGCCCAAAACTAGAGTAAACTGAGTCGCGCAGGACCAGGACGCTTCGGTC
This sequence comes from Alphaproteobacteria bacterium, assembly GCA_009694135.1. Taxonomy (GTDB): domain Bacteria; phylum Pseudomonadota; class Alphaproteobacteria; order UBA6615; family UBA6615; genus SHVS01. Next base: position 4,632 of record SHVS01000007.1, on the reverse strand, counting down.
CACGCTCCGGCTTTAACGCCGACATGTGATGGGGAGTGCAGCGATGACTGACAAGGGCACCATGGCGCTCACTCTCTCACGAATGACCTCCGGGCTCATCCCGGCCGCTCTGGCGCTTGTCTTGGCGGCGGCGACGCCTGCTTGGGCGCAGGGCAACGATATGCAGACCCTGATCGATCGGATTGATCGGCTGCAGCGCGACATGACCGCCATGCAGCGAACGGTATACCGCGGTGACGCGCCGCCGGTCGCCGGGCCTGCCGGCGCTCCGCAAGCCGGGCTGGATGCTCCGGTGGCGTCTCTGAATCTGCGTGTGAGCGACCTCGAACGCGAGCTGGGTGAGCTGACCGGCAAGATCGAGGAGATGGGCTTCGAGATGCACCAGATGTCTGAACGGCTTGACCGGGTCATGACCGATCTCGATTTCCGCATCAAGGAGCTGGCGGCGCAACCGGGGGCCGCCCCGCGACCGGCGGCAGCGCCTGCTCCGGCCGGTGGGGTCGCCCAGACGCAGACCGCGGCGCTTTCACCGGATACCCAATATGAACAGGCCGTTGGGCTGCTGAACCGGCGCAATTACGCCGGCGCCGAAACCGCCCTGCGCGCTTTCATTCAGGCCAATCCGAAGCATGCCAAGGCAGCAGACGCGCAGTATTGGCTGGGCGAGTCCCTGTATGTGCGAGACGATTTCGTCGAGGCGGCGCGCGCCTTCGGGGCCGGTTACACGCAGTTCCCGAAGCACGATAAAGCTTCGTCCAATCTGCTTAAGCTTGGGTTGTCGCTTAAGGCGCTCGACCGCAAGCGGGACGCCTGCCTGACCTTCGCCAAATTGATGGATGAGTTCAAGTCCGCCGCGGCGAATATCAGGGACCGGGCCCAGGCCGAGATCAAGGCGCTGTCCTGCACTTAAGAAAACGTACGCGTACGATCGTCGAGACTGCTTCTGGCGGCGGGCGGGGCGTAACGGCGGCTGAGTTCCGCCGCTTGATGGAGCCCTTGGGCCCCTTCGAGGCAGAGCCGCATCTCGCCGTCGCGGTATCCGGTGGGCGCGACAGCATGGCGCTGGTCCTGCTGGCTCAGGATTGGGCCAAGACGCGCGCGGGTAAGCTCACTGCCCTGATTGTCGATCATCGGCTGCGCCCCGAGTCGGGTGCCGAAGCCCGCCAAACGCGCGACTGGCTGCGTGCGCGCGGAATTTCGGCCAGAATTCTACCCTGGAGCGGCCGCAAGCCGGCCGGAGACCTGCAAGCCGCCGCACGCGCGGCGCGGTATGGCCTTCTGGAGGAATGGTGCCGTCAGCATGGCGTCCTCCACCTCTTGCTGGCGCATCAACGCGACGATCAGGCCGAGACGCTGCTTTTGCGCCTGGGGCGCGGAAGCGGCCTGGCCGGTCTCGCGGCGATGCCGAGCATTGTTGAACATACGCATGTACGGATCCTGCGCCCGCTGTTGTATGTGCAGCGCGAACGTTTAGCCGCGACTCTGACGGCCTCGGGTCAGGCGTGGGTTGACGACCCGAGCAATCTTGACCCCGTACGCGCACGCGCAAGGCTTCGGGCCGCCCTGCCGGGTTTGGGTGCTGACGGACTGGCAAGTGAGCGATTGGCGCGTACGGCGCTGGAACTCGGGCTGGCGCGCGCGGCGCTCGATCTTGCGTTGGCTCGATATGCGGCGGAGGCCGTACGCGTTCATCCGTCTGGATTTGTAAGACTGGATCTGGCCGGATTGCGGCGGGCGCCGGCTGAAATTCGCCAACGCCTTTTAGCCTCGGCCGTGGCCGCGGTGGCGGGCAGCGAGTTTCCGCCGCGAGCCACCGATTTGCTGCGCCTGTGGCAGGCCGTTGCACGGGTAAAGGGCCGTGCGCGTACGCTTGGTGGCTGCCTCATCGATCTACAAGGGGGCGAAATCCGGGTCATGCGCGAACCGGTTGGGGTGGCGGCGGCCTTGGCGCTACGCCCTGGGAAGCTGGTTCTGTGGGACGGACGCTTTACGGTCGAAACCGCCGGGGCTTTCCCGCCGCGAATGACCCTCCGCCGTCTTGGTTTAGCCCTGCCGGGTCCGAGGCAGCGTAGCCTGCCCCAACAGGTGCGGCAGACGGTGCCGGCGGTGTGGGCCGGAGCGCGGTTGATGGCGGTCCCTCATCTTGGCCATTGCGACGGCGTGGCGGGCGAACGCGCGACTAAAGCCCTGGACGTGTATTTTACTCCGCCGCGGCCGGTAGTTCAGGCGGCATTCGGCATTGTTTAGGGATCGGGTCGGCACTATGTCTTTTGTAGAGTGCGGGCGCGGGTCCCGGGCTCGGGCGCGAGGTACCGTCCAGGTGCCGGCAGCCGGGGCATAAACACCCGTCGGAGGAGGCGCTCCAAGGTGAATAATTTTGGTAAGAATCTGGCGCTGTGGGTGATCATCACTCTTTTGGTCGTGGCTCTGTTCCAGCTGTTCCAGACTTCTTCCAATCGCGGGCAACAGCAGCCGCTGACCTATTCGCAGTTCATGCGCGAGCTGGACGCCGGCCAGATCGCCAACGTCAAGATCCAGGGCAACACGCTCAGCGGCAGCATGCGCAATGGCGCCGGGTTTACCACCTATGCGCCCGATGATCCGGCGCTGGTCACCAATTTGAAAACGCGCGGCGTCGATATCACGGCGGCGCCCGAGGACGACGGCGTGCATCCGCTGTTGTCGATCTTCTTGCAGTGGCTGCCGTTCCTGATCCTGATCGGCGTCTGGGTGTTCTTCATGCGCCAGATGCAGTCGGGCGGCGGTCGTGCCATGGGATTCGGCAAGTCGCGCGCCAAGCTTTTGACCGAGAAGCAGGGGCGCGTGACCTTCGAAGACGTGGCCGGCATCGACGAGGCCAAGCAAGAACTCGAAGAAGTGGTCGAGTTCCTGCGCGACCCGCAAAAGTTTCAACGTCTGGGCGGCAAGCTCCCGAAGGGCGTGCTGCTGGTAGGCCCTCCGGGCACCGGCAAGACCTTGCTGGCGCGCGCGATCGCGGGCGAAGCCAATGTGCCGTTCTTCACCATCAGCGGCTCCGACTTCGTCGAAATGTTCGTCGGCGTCGGTGCCTCGCGCGTGCGCAACATGTTCGAGCAAGGCAAGAAGAACGCGCCCTGCATCATCTTCATCGACGAAATCGACGCCGTTGGGCGTCATCGCGGCGCCGGTCTGGGCGGCGGTAATGACGAGCGCGAACAGACGCTCAATCAGCTGCTGGTCGAGATGGACGGCTTCGAAGCCAATGAAGGCGTCATCCTGATCGCCGCCACCAACCGCCCGGACGTGCTCGATCCGGCGCTGCTGCGCCCCGGCCGTTTCGACCGGCAGGTGGTGGTGCCGAACCCGGATGTGCTCGGCCGCGAGAAGATCCTGAAAGTGCATATGCGCAAGGTGCAGATCGCGCCCGATGTGGACGCGCGCATCATCGCCCGCGGCACACCCGGCTTTTCCGGCGCCGACTTGGCGAATCTCGTGAACGAAGCCGCGCTGATCGCCGCGCGCAAGAACAAGCGCATGGTCACTATGGCCGAATTCGAATCGGCCAAGGACAAGGTGATGATGGGCGCCGAGCGCCGCTCGATGGTGATGAGCGAGCAGGAAAAGACACTTACCGCCTATCACGAAGGCGGCCACGCTCTGGTGATGTTGCACGTGCCCGGCCACGAGCCGCTGCACAAGGTCACCATCATCCCGCGCGGTCGCGCCCTGGGCGTGACCATGTATCTGCCCGAGCGCGACAAATACTCTCATTCCTTGATCGAACTCCGCGCCCTGATCGCCGGGCTGTTCGGTGGCCGCGTCGCCGAGGAGCTGGTGTTCGGCAAGGACATGATCACGACCGGCGCTGCGGACGACATCCGCCGCGCGACCGAACTTTCGCGCCGCATGGTCACCGAATTCGGTTATTCCGACAAGCTTGGACCGCTGCGCTATTCGGAAAACGAGGCCGAGGTGTTTCTTGGCCATTCGGTGACGCAGCGGAAGAACGTGTCCGAGGCGACCGCCAAGCTCATCGACGAGGAAATCCGCGTCATCGTCGAGGCGGGCGAGTCCGTCGCGCGCACGATCATCAGCGAGCACATCGACGATCTGCACATCATCTCCAAGGGGCTGCTCGAATACGAGACGCTGTCGCGCGAGGAAATCATGACCCTGCTCGCCGGCGGCGTGATCGACCGCAGCTCGAATGATAGCGGCTCGGCTCAGGCGCCGAACACCGGGACGCGTGGCAGCACGGTCCCGACCACCGGCCGCGGCAAGGACCGCCCGGCCGGCAGCCTCGAGCCCGAACCGCAACCGGGGACGTAAAACGTAACCCCTCGCCCCGCCGTCCCGGCAGGGCGAGGGCTGCTACCGCCGGCTGGACTGCTTCGGACCGCGGGTCACGCGCGCCGGGCGGTTATCGGCCGCGGCGGCCTTGCGGGCAGGTCTGCTGCCATTCGCAAAGGCGCGCACCGGCGCGGATTGTGTTTCAAGTTCCTTTTGTCAACGCCGGAGTAAAAATGCGTCGGTGGGCCGGAGCAAAAATGCATCAGACGGGGTAGCACAAAGGGCCCCCGCGGGGGCCCTTTGTGCTGGCCGCATTCAGGCCGGGCTTCTTGCGTTGGATTGAGTGTCGGTCGGGGCGTGACG
>SHVS01000006.1 GCA_009694135.1 Alphaproteobacteria bacterium | reverse complement strand
TGCAGGAAAGACAGCGCATCAAACGGAAAACCATCGAACAGCGTCGCTTGCTTCACCGCAAGCTCGCCGCCTAAGATCAACCAACCAGATGAGGCCAACCCTCCACTGATTTACAACCCCATCTGTCCCAAATGATCTGACGACGCACAATCGCTGACCAACCGAGACGCTTCAATCGTTTTAGGAATGGTCGCACGCGATGATCGTGAGCATGATATTGCGGCTTGGTTTGGCGTAAACCAAGGACGCGTTGCCGAGGTAAAGGCCGGTTCTCACGGGTCAATTCAGGCGGCCCCAACCAATGAGCTCCCGCCAAAAGGGCCTCCTGGTCCAAAGGGCTTCAAGCTGCGCATGCGGGTTGTCAGTGCTCTTGAGGTTCTGGCTGCGAAAGGCCCGGCCGGAGTAACAGAAGCGAGCGGCATCTTGCAGGACGCTATCAAGCGATACGACTCAAACGAAACCTAGCTAGGCCGTTCGTTTCACGAATGCCTTGGCGTTAGAGGGATAGTCCGTATCGCGTTCGAATTGCTTGCGGCATGGCGGCACCCACATTAGCTGGGGCATGCTGCCGCCTAGCTCTTTTTCCCAGATCATCCACGCATAGCCAGTTGCCGTGGTGGCCTTCCGGTCCAAGCGTCCCCTGACCATGGGAACCCGCTCTGTGAACTGCGCGAATTTTGTCGGGGGCATTCGCTCGAATAGATTGCGGTAGCGGCCAACGCTTTCAATAAACACGGTCCGCGCCAGGATTGCGACACCTTCTCTCGCAACTTTGAGCGCGCGTATCACGAATTCTTCGCCGAGGCGGAACGGCGGGTTGGTGATCACCCAGTCAGAAGAGTTCATTGCAAATGGGAAGGTAAGAAAATCGCGAATTGGCCCATACCCGTAATCGTGAGCGTCCGAGCACGATACTGTGTCGAAATACTCCTTCAGAACCCGCGCCATGTGACCAGCGCCACAGGCCGGTTCAAGACAACTCTTCGTCGAAAGGTCATGTCGAGGTGCCAGGACGTGCTCGATCAAGGCTCGCGTCGCCCAAGGTGGCGTCGGAAAATCGTCGGGGCTGTCCCGGGCCTCGGTGCGCTGCGCCATGACGGCATGCGAAGTATTCTGCATTTTCTGGCCTTCCCAATAGCCGACGCTGCGCCGAAACTATAGAGAGTCATGAATCAATTTCGGGAGTCAGCGTCAAGCGCTAACTCTGTCATGCTCACCGACTTCGACGGGATCGCAAGTTGGCGTCAATTCCAATTGCTTTTTTTCACCTGGAAGAGTGGGACCGGCATAGGCCAACGAACTTTGCCGAAGCGGTTACGAGCTTTGTTGGTGGGTGACGGCGTCTCAGAAAAGTGCTGAGTAATTCAATGGGCGCATGACTAAATCCGCTATTGATTTCGGAAAATCGGTGCATGGTCAAAAATTGAGGTCATAAGATTGGGCGGATATCGTTCGGGACGAACGGGTGGGCTGCCCACCAGCGAAGCCACCGCGTCGTTTGTTTTGTCCATGAGCGCATTGCGCGCCATTGCAATCAGGCGCAGTCAAGTCCGTCGCATGCACATGACTTGGCACTGCGACTTCGACGGCGAGCTATCGGCGGAACTCACCTTCAACGCAGTCGATGTCGCCAGCGCCTACATGGATTTCTCGCACGTCACGCGCTCGAACCCCGAGCAAGCCGTTCGCTACCGTGTTCGCTTGACCACGACACGCCCGCATTATGGCGGGCTGCGCTGGTGGTTTGTCTGTCCCAGCTCGGGCCGGCGCGTCCACAAGCTGTTCCTGCCGCTCGGCGGCCACCGCTTCCTGAGCCGCGATGCCTATCAGCTCGGATTTGCGTGCCAGCGCGAGAGCCGGCGCGACCGTCTTGCACGCCGGGCACGAAAGCTCGACCGCGCGCTGGGAGGGGCTGGCGAAGTGATTGGGGACGATCTGCCGCCGAAGCCTAAGGGCATGTGGTGGCGCAGCTACGTGCGCAAGCTGGCCGCTTTGGAGGAGGCACAATCTCGGGCCGACGGAGCTTGGTTCGACGGGATGCCCGTCAGGCTCCGGCGCGCCATCGGCGCGGCGATGGACTGAGGTGCCACGTCCAGGTGCACCCTAGATGCCATGCGTGGACCTTACCCGCCTAAACTCTAGCCCGTCATAAAATGAAGAAACCAGCTGCCTCATCGAGGGCGCTGGCTGAGCGCCCCGCTCCTCGCCTGTCAGAACACGGGCCCCGACCGCCCCGACCCGCGCTGCGTGCCTCCCCGGCCCCCTGAATCCCACGCCGCTTATTAGGGAAGCCATTGGGGAAGAAGAGCGGGCTACCGCAACGACTTAGGCTAACTTATTGGTATTCTTGGCGTCTCCACGGGGATTCGAACCCCGGTTCCCGCCGTGAGAGGGCGGTGTCCTGGGCCACTAGACGATGGAGACGTGGCCGGCGTCGGCAAGGCATAACGGATGCCCGCCGCCGCTACAAGCGCCTGTCGCACCTAGTCTGCCCTAACCAAGAAAATTCTCGGCAGAAAATGGCGCCGCGGGAACCGGGCGGCGAAGGTCGCGGCTAACGGTGGCGACCGAGGCTGGCTAGAAAGCCATTAACCATGAAAACTTCGGCCTCGAAAAACGTGACCTGGCGGATGACGCTCAGTCCCCCTGCATCGAGCCGGTGGAAGAACAGGAAACCGGCGGCGTTATCGTTTCTGAAATTCGCGCCCATTGGCTCAGTAACCCCTGCCGCGCCTAGGGAAGGATCGTGCCAAGCACCCGGCCGCTGACCGGATCGACCAGCAGCACGCGATCGCAGCCGGCTCCGTCGCCGATGCGCAACACCAATCGCCCATCGCCGGATTGCGCCTCGACGATGCGGCAACCCGCAGGCAGGCCGAGCCTCATCTCGCCGAAGCCGCGCCTGTCGCCGGCACCGCCGGCCAAAGCAACGATTTTCCATATGATCGCCGCCAATAGGGCCACGATCAACACGCCGAGCGCGATCACCACCACTTTGAGCGTCGTCATAGGTCTTTGCCCGCCCCGCTTGCCGCGCGGCGACCATAATCCAGGGCAAAGCCGGCGCAACTCATCTCGGGTGGCGCGGAGGGCGCCGGGCGGCTACAGCAAGCGCATGGACGAGCGCCGCGTAACGATCGATACCTCGGCCGCCGGGCAACGCCTTGATCGCGTCCTGGCCAGCGCGCTGCCGGAGTTGTCGCGCACACGGCTGCAGGCGCTCATCGCCGCCGGGTCAGTGCGCGAGCTGAGCGGCGCGCGCGTAGCGGCGGCCACGAAAGTGCGTGCAGGACAGGTTTTTGTCGTCATCTTGCCGCCGCCGGTCGATGCCCGCCCGCAAGCGCAGGTGATCCCGCTCACGATCGTCTATGAGGATTCCGACCTGATCGTGATCGACAAGCCGGCCGGGCTGGTCGTGCATCCAGCCCCGGGCAATCCCGACCTGACCTTGGTCAATGCGCTTTTGGCGCATTGCGGCGACACGTTATCCGGTATCGGCGGCGTGCGCCGTCCGGGCATCGTCCACCGGCTCGACAAGGACACCAGCGGGCTGATGGTGGTGGCCAAGACCGATCAGGCGCATCGGGCGCTATCGGCCCAATTCGCCGCCCACAGCATCGGGCGGGTCTATGTCGCGGTGGTTTGGGGCGTGCCCAAGAGCAAGGAGGGGGTAATCGAGGGCGCGATCGGCCGCAATCCGCGCCAACGCAAGCAGATGACGGTTTTGTCACATGGCGGCAAACCGGCGGTAACGCGCTTCCGCGTTATATCCACCCTCGGTCACCCGCCGCTGGCGACACAGATCGAGTGCCGGTTGGAGACCGGACGGACCCATCAAATTCGCGTGCATCTGGCCTCGATCGGGCATCCGCTGCTGGGCGACCCTATATATGGCCGGCGCCCCCGGAGGCGGTCGGAAGGACGGGTGGCGGAGGCCGAGGCGCTCGCCCGCGCCCTTGGACGCCAGGCGCTCGATGCGCGGGCGCTTGCCTTCGAGCACCCGACGACCGGTCGCCGGCTTAAGTTTGATCGTGAAATAGCTAGGGACCTAAGAGACTTGATAAGTTCTTTGGAGTCACTATAATGTAACGCTACGGGCCGGAGCCGGTTTTCTTGGGCGCGCGCTCGATAGACGCCCGGTTCTAAAGTTACTGGGAGGCGACACCGCATGGCCACCACCCTGCCCTTGATCCCGGAGCTTTCGCCGGAGCGTAATCTCTCCCGCTACCTGCAGGCGATCCGGCGCTTTCCGATGCTGGAGCCGCAGGAGGAGTTCATGCTCGCCAAGGCGTGGCGCGAGCATGGCGACGTCGAAGCCGCGCATCGCCTAGTGACCAGCCATCTGCGTCTGGTGGCGAAGATCGCGTCTGGCTACCGCGGCTACGGGTTGCCGATGGCCGAGCTGGTGTCCGAGGGCAATGTCGGCCTGATGCAAGCGGTGAAAAAGTTCGAGCCGGACAAGGGTTTCCGCCTCGCGACCTATGCCATGTGGTGGATCCGCGCCGCGATCCAAGAATATATCCTCCATTCCTGGTCGCTGGTGAAGATAGGCACCACGGCGGCGCAGAAGAAGCTGTTTTTCAATCTCCGCCGGCTCAAGGGCAAGATCCAAGCGCTCGAAGAGGGCGACATGAGCCCGGAGAACGTGGCCAAGATCGCCACCGCGCTCGATGTCTCGGCCGAGGAGGTGGTCAACATGAACCGCCGCCTGGCCGCGCCGGATCACTCACTCAATGCGCCGCTCCGGGCCGATGGCGACATGGAGTGGCAGGACTGGCTGGTCGACGACACGGAATCGGCCGAAACCAGGCTCGCCGAAAACGACGAACTGTCCAAGCGGCGCGCGCTGTTGACCGCCGCCATGAGCGATCTCAACGAGCGCGAGCGAACGATCATCACCAAGCGCCGGCTGATCGACGATCCGGTCACGCTGGAGGATTTGAGCCAGGAATACGGCATCAGCCGCGAACGCGTGCGCCAGATCGAAGTGCGCGCTTTCGAGAAGCTGCAGACGGCGATCAAGGAGCAAGCCAGCGAACGCGGATACGCGCAAACGGAATAGGGCTATTTTTCGCCGCTGTCCTCGCCGCGAGTCTCGGCGCCCCATTCCTTGATTAGCTCTTCCTGCCGCTTCCGCAGCACTTTGTGCCGCGCCGCGTCGGCGTGCTCCAGAAAGGTGAGCATGATCGTCGGCAGGCCGAGATAAATCATCCAGCCCAACCCGGCCGCGCCAAACATCTTCAGCAGCGTGAGCCCGTTGCCAAGCGCCGCCAGCGCATGCGCGGTCGTGTTCGGGCCAGACCGAAAATCCAGCACGACGGCCAAGATGCCGACAGCATTCGCCGCGGCCACCGCGCGCGTCAGCGGATTGCCCTCTTCCCGGTCGATCAATATCGCGGCAAGACTCGGCAGCAGCCCGACCAGAATCAGAAGCGCGGCGCTCCACATCATCATCGACGCCATAATCGCCAGCACTGTGAACAGAGCAATCCAAGCGCGCGCCGCAAGCGGGCTCAAAGGCGCTGCAGCCGGGCGTTTAACGTTGCGGACGGGCTTCGACATAGCGGTCAACTCACATGTAAACGATGAAGAGCGCCGCCGCGGCGACGGCCGCAAACAGACTGGATACCGTCGCGGCCCAGCTGTGGCCGAGAGCTTCAGCCCGCTGCAAACGCTCCTCGACCGCCTGCTTGAGCACCGTCAGCGCGCCCGTAATGGCCTGATGCTCGGCCCGCGCCTGGCTGAAACCGTCACGATCGGCGGTCACAAAGCTCGGGTTATCGGCAAGCGCGATCACAGTAGCGATTTTGCCGGTGGCGGCCGCCTCATCCAATGCGCGCGACAGCTTCTGGCGAAAGGAGCGGTTGTGAAAACTTTCGACCACCGAGCCCATGCGCGCAACGACCTGGCGGCAGAACTGGGACAGATCGACGCCCGCGCTCGTATTCGCAGCGGCGAACAGGCGCAGCCGCGCCAGCATCAATGCCGCCCGGTCGCCACTGGCGGCGGCGAGATCGGTCAACAAGCGATCGGCCTGGTTGCCGATGCGCGCGCCCAAGAAAGCCGCGATATGGTGATCGAATATCTCGCCGTCGGCGCTGGCGCGGGCGTTGAGAGATTGCAGCAGGCCGGGCCCATCGAACACCGCGCCCGAACCAAGCAGGGGGCTCTGGCAGGCAAGATCGGCATTGAGATCGTAGGCGCAGCGATCGGGCCCGAAACCGATCCCCGGGCGTTGCGCATAAGACGCCAGCCGCGGCTGGTTCACGAGCAGCTCCAAAACGTTGCTGCCGAGCGCTTGCTTTTGCTGTTTGGCCCAGAACTCGACCAACTGCGCTTGAAGAATGAGCGCGCCGTCGCGAGCCTGCGTCTGCTTCGTCATGCTATCGGCGAGCGCGCACGCCAACCCGTCGGGATGGGCGGAAAACTCCCGCAGCCGGATTGGCCCGTCCGGGTCGAGCAGCATGATGGCCCGCGCCAGATCCACATCGGCCGAACCGGCACGGCCATGACGCGCAGCGCTGCCATACTTATCCTGACGCTTAACGACCTCCATGCGTTTGGACTCGACCAGCCCGCGCGCCATCCAGTCGTACAGGTCATCGCTCTGCACCGCTTCCAGGCCGGCCGCCCAATTTTGCGCCAGCGCGCGCGCCAGCGGCACCGGCGTGAAATGAGTTTTTCCATTAAAGGAATAGGGCAGCGTCGCGCGGCGTAGCTTGGGATGCTGCGGTGACGTGACCGTGCCGACATCGAGGAAACGCCCAAGGTCGTTGACCGTCCAGCGCGTCAGCGCATTGTCTTCGAGCAACCCGCGCAGCATCGGCACGAGCCGCACATGGAGATTGAGGCCGTGGAGCAGCGCCTCGTAACTTCCATCGGCGATGCGTTTGTCGAGAAATGCGTCGTCGCTCACTCCACGGCGCGGATCGCCGCCCCGCAGCAGAACGGCCAGCGTCACGCCGAGGGCGAACAGATCGTCGGTGCTCCCCCCTGCCCCCGCCCGGACGGCATCGCCAAAGCGCGCGATACCGGCTCATAAATCGACGGCTGCGTATAGCCGGGCGGCGCGGAGTAACACTCCCCCATGACGAGCGTTCCGAGTCCGCCCGGGCCGTAGAATAAATTGTCGGCGCGGATGGCGCGGTGCGCGATGCGAAGTTCGGCAAGTTTCTCCAGGATGCGACGAATCGGAAACGCCACTTCCGCCAACAGCCGCTCGATGGTGAATGGCGTGAATGCCTCGCCCAGCGGCGGCGCCAAGCGCACGCCGGGTGGGTGCTCGACGATGATTACGAAGCGGTCGCCGCCCGGCCAGGCCGCCACGCCGCGAAAGACCGGACGAAGAATTCCCTCGGGAGCGCGACGCTCGATCTGGCTCGCGATGGCCTGGCGCGCCGGCAGGCGCGGATCGATCACCAACGCGACCAGCGTGCTCGACGCCGTCTTGCTGTCGCTGGCGATGAATGCTTCCGCCGTCGGGCCGCACATCTCGGGCAGGCGGGCGCCCAACTGGACCTCGAAGCGGCCGTCGATGGTGACGGTCGCCGGCCGGTCGGCCGCGGGTTTTCCCGCTGCCGCGGCCTCGTCTTGATCGCTGGTCGCCATTGCCTTGTCCGCCCCCGCGAAACGCCGAGAGTCGAGGCTAACCCCCTGTCCGGTAATCTTTGGTTAATGGCGGGCTAGCCACGCGGGTCTGGCCACCCCGGCTTTGCGCGCGTGCGGCGCGGCCACTAGAGTCGCGCGCGTTCCGCTCCAACGGCAGGCACGGCATGGACATCCGCACTCATATCCGCCAGATCCCGGACTTTCCCAAGCCGGGGATCCTGTTCTACGACATCTCGACGCTACTCAAACACCCCAAGGCATGGCGGGCGACGGTCGATCAACTGGCCGAGACGGTGCGCGGTTATAAGCCCGACCTGCTGGTCGGGATCGAATCGCGCGGATTCCTGGTTTCGGCGCCGCTGGCGCTCGAACTCGGCTGCGGCTTCGTCATGTGCCGCAAAAAGGGCAAGCTACCCGGCCGCACCGTGCGCCACAGCTATCAGCTCGAATACGGCAGCGATACGATCGAGCTGCAAGAGGACGCGGTCCAGTCGGGCCAGCGCGTCGTATTGCTCGACGACCTTCTGGCAACCGGCGGCACGGCGGCGGCATCGATCGCTCTGCTGCGCAAGATGGGCGCCAAGGTCGAGGCCGCGGCCTTCATCATCGAGCTTACCAGCCTCAAGGGACGCGCACGGCTCGATGTTCCGGTCGCGGCCCTGTTGTCCTACGACACGTGAGCGCGCACCGATCGGGCGAGTCGCAGCGCCGCCGCCGTCAAGCGCGCGCCGCGCCCGGCTCCCCGCCGGGCACGCTGATCGCCCACCCGAACGCGCATGCGCCGACGGTGCGGCTGATGGGCTATGGACCGGAGGGCTGCGAGGAGCACACGCTCATCGGCCAGGACTCGCTCGCCGGCATCCGCGCGGCGATGACGCGCTTTCCCGTGGTCTGGGTCGATGTCGAAGGATTGGCCGATCTCGACCTGGTGCGCGCGCTCGGCGCCGTCTTCAACCTGCATGCGCTGGCGCTGGAGGATACGCTCAACACCCATCAGCGGCCCAAGCTCGAACTCTATGCCGATCACCTGTTCATCGTGACGCGCATGATCCGGGCCGAGCAGGCGCCGGCGACCGAGCAACTGGCGATGTTTCTCGGCCATGGCTACCTGCTCACCTTCCAGGCGGAGCCGGGCGACAGCTTGGAACCGGTGCGCGCACGCATCCGTCAAGGGCGCGGTCGCTTGCGTGGCGGCGGCGTCGATTACCTGGCTTATGCGCTGCTCGATGCCACCGTCGATGGATACTTTCCGGTGCTGGAAAGTTATGGCGAGCGGTTGGAAGCGCTCGAAGGGACGGTCGGCGCCAATGGCGGGTCGGAGCAAATCCGCGCCATTCACGGGCTCAAACGCGACCTGTTGGTGCTTCGGCGCGCGATCTGGCCGCAGCGCGAACTCTTGCACCAGATGTCGCGCGACAGCGGCGCCTGGGTGACCGATGCCACCCGCATTTTCCTGCGCGACTGCTACGATCACGTCGTGCAGCTCACCGATCTGGTCGAAACCGATCGCGAAATCGCCGCCGGGCTGGTCGAGCTGCATCTGTCGGCGCTCAATGTGCGCATGAACGAGGTCATCAAGGTACTGACGGTGATCGCCACGATCTTCATGCCCTTGGGCTTCATCACCGGCCTGTATGGCATGAACTTCGACCGCATCTCGCCGTGGAACATGCCCGAGCTCGGCTGGCGCTTCGGCTACCCGCTCGCGCTCATGGTGATGGCCGGGGTGGTTGGCGGGCTGCTGGTTTATTTCCGCCGGCAAGGCTGGATCGGTGGCGCTGGAAGGACCAAGGGCCGCCGCTGAAGTCCGTAGTCGCCCGCTTACAAAGCTGCTATCATCGCCCTGTGGCGAGTGGACGGCAGTTTGGCATGAACGTCGCGCGGTTTCTTCTGGTCCTCGCTTTCCTGAGCGGAGCGGGCGCGGCGCTTGACCACCCGGCATACGCTCAGGAAACGCAATGGTCGCAGCGCATGATGGCGGCGACCGCTGCTCTCAAGCGGCGCTCCCTCGCCGATGCCGAGGCCGAGCTGACCAAGGCGCTGGCGATCGCGGAGAGTTTCGGCGATCGCGACCCGCGGCTCGCGCGCACTTTGCACAATCTGGGCTATATTCTGCGCGCCGAGGGTCGGCTGGCCCTGGCGGAGCCGCATTATCTGCGCGCGCTGGCGCTGCAAGAAAAAACTCTTGGCAGCGATAACCTCGACGTCGCGCTCACGCTCAATAATCTGGCCGGGCTGTATCGCGAGACCGGCGCCTTCGATAAGGCCGAGCCGCTGTATTTGCGCTCGCTGCAGATTCGCGAACGTCGGCTGGGCCCAACCCACCCGGAAGTCGCCGATAGCCTCAACAATCTGGCCGGGCTGTTTCGCATTCAGGGGCGCAACGTCGAAGCGGAGGCGCTCGGCTCCCGCGCGATCGCGATCATGGAAGCGGCCGAGGGCGGCGACCCGTCGAAAGTCGCAACCTGGCTGTATAACTTATCGCGGCTCTATCTCGAACAGGGGCGCTACGAGGAAGCGACCAAATACGAATCGCGCGCGCGCGATATCTGGCGCAGTCAGGCGGTGCCGCGATAACGCTGCGCCCGTAAAAGCAATGTAGCGGCCGCCACAAGCGCCAGCACGGCGCCTAAGCTGAAGGCCGGCCCGCGCCCGGAAAAAGTCCATATCTCGCCCATGCCCAGGCTGGCGATCAGCAGCGCCACGCCGGAGACGGCGTTGTACAAGCCGAAGGCAAGCCCGCGCGCCTCCGTCCCGCACACATCGGCGACCAGCGCCGCCAATAACCCTTGCGATAGGCCCATATGCAGGCCGAACAGCGCCGCGCCAATCAGCGCCAGCCAAGGAGCGTGCGCTTGGCCGAGCATCACATCGGCAAGCGCCAAAACGATCAGGCCAGCACCCAGCAGCCGCGTGCGGCCCGATCTATCCGACAGACGCCCGGCGACATAGGTGGTGACAGCATAGATTCCGCTCATCAGCGCGAGGGCGAGCGGCGCCTAGCCCGGGGATAAGCCCCCCTCCTCCGCCGCCAGGATCAAAAACGCTTCGCCGTAGCGGGCGAAACCAAAACACGCCACCACAGCCATGAGGGCCCAGAACGGAACCGGCAGCGCGCGCCAATTGCCGATCAGCGTCATGCGCGGCTTGGATGCGCGCGCCGGCGCGGCCGACGGCTCCCGTACGCCGAAGACCAGTACCGCGACCGCGCCCCAAGCGGGGATCAGCGCGAACCAGAACACGGCGCGAAAATCGCTGTCGAACATCTGCATGAGCGCAACCGCGAACAGCGGCCCGATCACCGCGCCGACACTATCGAGCGCCTGGCGCAGCCCGAATGCGCGCCCGCGCAGCTCCGGGGGGGGGTGACTTCGGCCACCAGCGCGTCGCGCGGCGCGCCGCGGATGCCCTTGCCAATGCGATCGATAAACCGGGCGGCGAACACCAGCCCGACGCTGCTCGCCAGCGGAAAAATCACTTTCGACGCCGCGCTGAGCCCGTAGCCGAGCACGGTCAGGGGCTTGCGCCGCCCCTGCCAGTCGGAAACCGCGCCGGATCCGATTTTGACAAAGGCGGCGGTTGCTTCCGCCAGGCCTTCGACCAGCCCAACCACGGCCGCGCTGGCGCCGAGCGTCCCGACCATGAAGAGCGGCAGCAGCGAATGGATCAGCTCCGAACTCGCGTCCATGCACAGGCTGACCAGTCCAAGCGCAATCACCGCGCGCGGCAGACGAGCGCGCGTCGAAGAACTCATCGCCGCGGCGGAAGCTTGATGCCCTACGGGCAATTGACCTGGCGAACCAAACCGGCGGAGGGGCCGTCGGGCGCCCACACTGTCAGCTGTACGACGCCGGGATAGGTCGTGCGGTCGCGAAAGGCGCAGGCGGTGTCGCGCGCGATTTTCTCCAGCTTGCCCATGTCGTCATAAAGCGGCCGCGCCAGGATCACCGACAGGCGCCCCTCGGCCTCGACCGACAGCTCCTCGAAATTGCCGGTCGCCGCCGCCCAGTCGAGGAACGCATTGTCGGTGTCGCGGAACAGCGGGGAGAGGAAATCGCTGGGCAGTTTGAGGAACACGCGCGCGACCCAGGCCTCGATCGGGCGATCGAGCCTAACCCACGTGCCCGATTGGGAGACGACGCCGACGCTGGCGCCGATTTCCAGGGTCTCGACGACCTTGAAGCCGTCGCCCGGACCACTGCGGACGTTGAGTTTATTGGCGTTGACCGTCGCCATCCAAACCTTGGGCGCGCGGATCGGCTCGCTCTTGCCCGCGGCGACATTATCAAGCGCCTCGGCAGCCAGAGTCTGGGCCGTCGCGAGCGCCAAGCTCACGCCAATAAAGGCGATTCCTAAGACTGATGTCGGTATCATGGCCCGATGCCGGCGCATTGCGTACCCCAGCGCACGCAAAGTTGCCGTCTCCTGCCGCGTCTCGTGCCGCGTCTCGTGCGCCGCGCCGACCAAGAAGGTGTGGCGAATTGACATCACCCCGGGAGCGCGCGACATCACAGTGTCGGCTTACGACTCACTATATGGAAAAAACCCGTATGACGGAACTGGTTTCGCCATCCGGTCGCACGGCCGAGCGCCTAGCGGCGCGCATTCTCCTGGAGGTCGGCGCGGTCGATTTTCGACCAGAGTCACCTTTTCGCCACACATCGGGACGGGTATCTCCCAGCTATATCGACTGCCGGAAGTTGATTTCCTTCCCACGCGCTCGCTCGGCTTTGATGGATTTTGCTGCAACCTGCATCAAGGAGCAGGTCGGTTTCGAGTCGATTGACGCCATCGCCGGCGGCGAAACGGCCGGCATCCCCTTCGCGGCCTGGTTGGCCGAGCGCCTGTCCCTGCCGATGCTCTACGTCCGGAAGGAAGCGAAGGGTTTTGGCAAGGGCAAGCGCATCGAAGGCGTGCTCAAGCCGGGCGCGCGGGTGCTCTTGGTCGAGGATTTGGCGACCGATGCTGGCAGCAAGGCCGGTTTCGTCGGCGCGCTGCGCGAAGCCGGGGCCGAGGTAAGTCACGCGCTGGTCGTGTTCTACTATGGGATCTTCCCCGAGGCCGAGACGCGGCTCAAGGAACTGGACCTGAAGTTGTTATGGCTGGCGAGCTGGTGGGACGTGCTCGCCGCGGCGCGCGAAGGCAACGCCTTCACCCCCGCGACGCTTAACGCCGTCGAGGCCTACCTACGCGACCCGGCGGGATGGAGCGCCTCCAAGGGCGGCTAAGGATCTTTGACGCGCGGGCGGTGGCGGCAGCAGGATGGTGAAAGTTAGCGCTGTCCTGTCGTCCGGAGGGGTCCCGCCATGGTCCGAACTCGTCTTGCCATCGCGTTGCTCGCGCTCTTACCGCTATCCTCACCCGCACCCGCCCAGCAAAAAGACGATCTCATCATCGGCGTCAGCCAATTCCCGGCCGCCCTTCACCCCGACCTGGAGAGCCACGTCGTACAGAGTCTCATTCTCGGCATGACGCAGCGACCGTTCACGGCCTATGACCCCGATTGGAAGCTGATCTGCATGCTGTGCACCGAGTTGCCCGACCGGGCCAAGGGCACGGCGCGCGAATGGACCACGCCCGACGGCAAGCCGGGCTGGGCGATCGACTATGCGATCGATCCGCGTGCCAAATGGGGCGACGGCACGCCGATCACCACGCGCGACGTGCAATTCGTCTATGACGTCGGCCGTAACCCCGACGCCGGCGCCAACAACCAGGAAATGTACCGGACGTTCGAAAAACTCGAAGTCAAGGACGAGCGCAAATTCACGGTCTATACGAATAAGCGCGAGTGCGATTACCAGCGCCTAGGCGACTTCGAACTGGTCCCGGCGCATCTCGAGAAGCCGATCTATCAGCAAGGCGCAAAGGAATATCGCAATCGAACGTCTTATCAGACGCAACCGACCAATCCCGGCCTATGGTTCGGCCCTTATGTTGTAACCAAGATCGAACCGGGCGCGACCATCGTGCTGGAACGCAATCCCAACTGGTGGGGCAAGCCGGCCGCGTTCCGCCGCATCATCTTCCGCGTCGTCGAAAACACTGCGGCGCTCGAAGCCAATCTCTTATCGGGCGCGATCGACTACATCGCCGGCGAGGACGGGCTCACGCTCGACCAGGCGCTCGCCTTCGAGAAGCGCAACGGCGACCGCTTCAACGTGGTTTATAAGCCAGGCCTGATCTATGAGCACATCGATCTGTTCCTGGAAAACCCGTTGCTCGCCGATGTGCGCGTGCGCCAGGCTTTGCTCATGGGCATCGACCGCGAAGCGATCAGCGCGAAGCTGTTCGAAGGCAAGCAGCCGGTCGCGCAGGGCGGCGTCAATCCGCTTGACGTAGTCTATGATCCGAAGGCGCCCTCTTATCCGTTTGATGCGCGCCGCGCGGCCGCGCTGCTCGACGCCGCCGGGTTCAAACCGGGTGCTGATGGAATCCGGCGCAACGCCGCTGGCCAGCCGCTCTCGCTCGATCTGATGACCACCGCCGGCAATCGCGTGCGCGAGTTGGTCGAAACCGTGATCCAGAGCGACTTGAAGAAGATCGGCGTCGACATCAAGATCAAGAACGAGCCGGCGCAGGTGTTCTTTGGCCAGACCATGCGCGAGCGCAAATTCAACGCCATGGGCATGTTTGCCTGGAGTTCCAGCCCGAAGAACATCCCATACACCACGCTGCATTCCTCGATGATCCCAACCGCGGCCAATAATTGGTCCGGGCAGAACTACACCGGCTTCAAGAATGCCGAGATGGATACGGTGCTTGAGCGCGTCCGCGTCGAATGCGCTGACGACGTGCAGGCGCAGCTGTGGAGCCGCATCCAGTCGCTCTACGCCGAGGAGCTGCCGGTGCTGCCGCTCTATTTCCGCACCAACTCCTACGTCTTGCCGAAGCAGCTCAAGGGCGTGCGTCCGACCGGCCACCAGAACCCTTCGACGCTGTGGGTCGAGGATTGGCGCTGGCAGTAGCCGGCGCGACGATGAGCCGTTTTCTGAGCACGCGGCTGGTGGAATCGCTCGCCGTCTTGGCGCTGATGTCGTTCATCATCTATGGGCTGATCGGGTTGATGCCGGGCGATCCGATCGATGTGATGATCGCCTCCAATCCGAAACTCACCGCCGCCGACGCCAAGGTCTTGCGCGCAATCTATGGCCTCGATCGTCCGATCATTGACCGCTACCTGGAGTGGCTCGGTGCGTCGTTGCGGGGGGATTTCGGCTATTCGCGCAGCTTTCACCGCCCGGTTTTCGATATCCTTGGGCCGCGGCTGCTCAACACCGTGCTGCTGCTCGGCAGCAGCTCGCTCCTGGCCATTCTGATCGCCATCCCGCTCGGCATGTGGGCGGCGCTGCGCGCGCATGGGCTGTTTGACGAAGCAATTAACCTGCTGTGCTTCGCCGGTGTGTCGGTTCCGTCCTTCTGGCTTGCGCTGGTGCTGATCCTGGTGTTCGCCGTCGGACTCGGCTGGCTGCCCGCCGGCGGCATGGGCCCGGTCGATGGCGGCGGGCTTTTGGCCCATCTGCGCTACATGATCCTGCCTGTTACGTCGCTCACCATCGCCAGTCTGGCATCCTTCACGCGCTTCATGCGCGCGTCGATGCTGGATGCGCTGCGCCAGGATTATGTGCGTACGGCGCGGGCGAAAGGCGCTTCGCCCCAGCGCGTCGTTTTGGGCCACGCGCTGCGCAACGCGATGCTGCCGGTGGTGACGATCATCGCGCTCGATTTCGGCGCGCTGTTTTCCGGCGCGCTCGTGACGGAAACGATGTTCGCCTATCTCGGCATGGGCAAGATGATCTATGACGCGATCATCGGAAATGATTTCAACTTGGCCCTGGTCGGATTGCTGTTCGCGACGCTGGTCGTGTTGGTCGGCAATTTCTTCGCCGATGTCGGCTATGTCGCGCTCGATCCGCGCGTGAGTTTCCGCTCGCTTGAGGAGCAGCGATGACCGAGGCGCGCAGCCAGACGTTGTGGCGGCGATTCCTCGAGCACCGGCTGGCGGTGGCGAGCGCCCTGTTGCTGGCGCTGTTTGCGTTGCTGGCCCTGGCCGCGCCGCTGGTCGAGGCGAGCATGGGTATCGACGCCCGGCAGGTCGATCTGTTCAACCGCTTCGCCGCACCCGATGCTCAGCATCCGCTCGGGACGGACGAAGCCGGGCGCGACCTTTTGCTGCGGCTGCTCTATGGCGGGCAGGTGTCGCTGTTCGTCGGGCTGGTGACCGCGCTCGCCTCCGCCGCCATCGGCACCGCCATCGGCCTGGCGGCAGGCTATCATGGCGGACGGCTCGACCGCTTCCTGATGCGCTTCACCGACGGGGTGATCGCGCTGCCGCTGTTGCCGCTGTTGATTATCCTGGCGGCAGTCGATCTGCATAAACTGCCGCTGCCCGCCGATTGGGTGCGCTCGGAAAGCGTCAACCTCTATCGCATCGTGGTGATCATCGCCCTGGTGGGTTGGACTACGGTCGCGCGGCTGGTGCGCGGGGCGACCCTGTCGGCCCGCACGCGTGAGTACGTGCGAGCAGCCCAAGCGCTCGGGGCGGAGCCACTGCGGATCATGCTCCGCCATATCCTGCCCAACATCGCGTCGCCGATCGTGGTCGCGACGACGCTCAGCGCCGGGGCGATCATCCTATTGGAATCCGTACTGAGTTTCCTTGGACTGGGCATTCAGCCGCCGGTGCCGAGCTGGGGCAATATGCTGACCAACGCGCAGGAGCTGATCTACGCCTCCCCTCGGCTGGCGACCTACCCGGGGCTGCTGATTTTCCTGACCGTGATTGCTTTCAACCTCCTGGGCGACGGGCTGCAGGACGCGCTTGACCCCCGCGCACGGGCGACGCGCCTGCGTTAGTCTCTTAGTGGGTTGGCAAGCTAACCAAACCCGTGTTAGAACCCAATCCGGCGGGGCCATCCGGGGCCGCGCGACATATCGATGGAAAAGCGAGCGCGCCCCTCTCGGGCGCGTGCTTTTTGAGCGGAGCGAGGAGGTAACAGCCATCGTCCAGGTGATCGTTCGCGACAACAACGTCGAGCAGGCGTTGAAAGCGCTGAAGAAGAAAATGCAGCGCGAAGGGTTGTTCCGCGAGATGAAGCTGCGCCGCTCCTTCGAAAAGCCGTCCGAGCGCCGCGCGCGCGAAAAGGCCGAGGCGATCCGCCGGGCGCGCAAGCTGATGCGCAAGCGCATGGAACGCGAAGGCTACTAGCCTTCGGTTTTTTGTGGGGCTCTCCCCCACAGCCTTTCCAGAGCACTACGCTGTTTCGAAGCCGCGGCGACCCCGGTCGTTCGCGGCTTTCGCGTGTGAGCGGCGTTTACGCCGCCTGACGGCGGGCGAGCCCTGGCTTATACTCCGGAGCGTGATCGAGTCCCTGTCCGCCGGGAGCCAATTCTGTCCAATGCGACCGTGACCGCCCCATCCCTCGCCTCCCTGTTTGAATCTTTTGGCCTCGATCCGGCTCGGTTTGCCGCCGGCGATTTGCTCGCGCGCTCGCCGATCGATGGCGCGGTCCTGGGCCGCTTGCCCGCCGACACGCCCGCAACCCTGTCCGCAAAGATCGCGCGCGCCGAGGCCGCTCAGCGACGCTGGCGCGCGATCCCGGCCCCGCGCCGCGGCGAGCTGGTCCGTCTTTGGGGCGAGGAGTTGCGCGCGCACAAACAAGCGCTCGGCGCCCTGGTCACGCTCGAAGCCGGCAAGATCCGCGCCGAAGGCGAAGGCGAAGTGCAGGAGATGATCGACATGGCCGAGTTCGCGACCGGTCAGTCGCGCCAGCTCTATGGCCTCACGATCGCGTCGGAACGTCCGGGCCATCGCATGATGGAGACTTGGCATCCGCTCGGCGTCGTCGGGGTCATCACGGCCTTCAATTTTCCGGTCGCCGTGTTCGCCTGGAATGCGATGCTCGCGCTCGTGTGCGGCGACGCTTTGGTATGGAAGCCGTCGGAGAAAACCCCGCTCACGGCGCTTGCCGTGCTGGCCCTGTTCGCGCGCGCCTGCCGCCGCTTCGGCGACGCACCCGAAGGCCTGATCGAGGTCGCACAAGGTGACGCGTCCATCGGCCAGGCGCTCGCCGACGATCCGCGCGTCCCGCTGGTCAGCGCCACCGGCTCGACGCGCATGGGCGCAACATTGGCGCCGCGCGTGGCGCAGCGCTTCGGCCGTGCGCTGTTGGAGCTGGGCGGCAACAACGGCATGATCGTCACCCCCTCGGCCGAACTCGATCTGGCGCTGCGCACGATCCTGTTCTCCGCCATCGGCACCGCCGGCCAGCGCTGCACCACGCTGCGCCGGCTAATCGTGCATGCGAATAGCGCGGATGCGCTGGTCGCGCGGCTGAAGACGGCCTACGCCACGGCGACGGTCGGCGATCCCCGCGAGCCCGGCACGCTGGTCGGGCCGCTGATCGACCGGAACGCCTTCGATGCGATGCAAGCGGCGCTGGCCGAAGCGCGCGCCGAAGGCGGCGTCATCCATGGTGGCGAACGCCTGCTCGCCGAGCGCTTTCCCGCTGCCGCTTACGTCCGCCCGGCGATTGTCGAGCTGCCGCAACAAAGCGCGCTGGTGCGGCGCGAAACCTTCGCGCCGATCCTGTATGTGCTGCGCTATTCCGAATTCGACGAAGCGCTCGCCCTGCACAACGACGTGCCGCAGGGCTTGGCGTCCGCGATCTTCACCAATGACCTGCGCGAAGCGGAGCGATTCATCGCCGCCAGCGACTGCGGCATCGCCAATGTCAATATCGGCCCCTCGGGCGCGGAGATCGGCGGCGCCTTCGGCGGCGAGAAGGCGACCGGCGGCGGGCGCGAGGCGGGCTCGGAAGCCTGGAAGGCCTACATGCGCCGCGCGACCAACACGATCAATTACTCGCTCGCATTACCGCTGGCGCAAGGAATAAGCTTCGGGCCGACGGGCTGAACCGGACGGCATAACGGGTTCAAACGAGGGTGACATGCGTAAACACGTGCTGCTAGCGATCGGCGTTCTGTTGGCGGCCTTGGCTGTGGGTTCGCCAGCGCTGGCCGCGCCATTCAAAACTTACGTCAGCAAGAGCCAGAAGCTCGGCCAAGGCTCGGCGGTGATGTACGCGGCGATCGACGACAAGGGCGCGCCGGTCGCCCTCGGCTTCAGTTTTACCAAGGGTGCGCTCGACGGCCTGCCGGCCGAGTTGAACCCGAAGAGCATCTGCTTCGACAAAAACGGCGACGGCCGCGTCGATGTGAACTTGGAATGTCTCGGCGACTATACGCTGAAATTCGAGCTGCCGGACGCGGACGCCAACAAGGCGCTCGCGCCCTTCAAATGGGCGATGATCAACTGGAATCCGCATGGCCACGCGTCGCCCGCGCCCCCGCCGTGGGCGAAGCCGCATTTCGATTTTCATTTTTATGTCGCCGACCGCGCATCGGTCGAAGCGCTGCGCCCAGGAAAAATGCAGCGAGTTGCTCGATTGCGCTGATTTCGAAAAGGCGCAGAAGCCGGTTCCGGGCCAGTATGTGCACGCCGACCATATCGACGTCGGCGCGGCGGTGCCGGCCATGGGCAACCATTTGATCGACGTGAAATCGCCCGAGCTCGCGCCCGGCGGCCCGGCCTTTTCGCGCACCTTCGTCATCGGATCGAACGACGCCCATGTGATCTTTTACGAACCGATGATCGCCAGCGCCTATTTGGCCACCAATCCGAATAAATGCAGCCCGATCAAGCAGCCGAAAAGCTGGGAAGTCGCGGGCTACTATCCAACCCAATATTGTATCCGCTTTTCGGACGGCAACGGCCCGCGCACCGTGTCGCTCGAAGGCTTCGTCAAGCGCGCGGCAAACTAACGCGCCGTAACCGGCAGCGTTACGCCGCCATATGCGCGGCGTAACGCTCGGCGAGGCGCTTGGTGACCGGGCCGATGGTCCCGCTGCCCAGCACTGCTTCGTCGATGCGCGTGACCGGGGTGACAAAAGACGTTGCCCCGGTGATGAACGCTTCGGAGGCGGATTTGGCCTCGGCCACGCTGAACGGCCGCTCGACGAGTTTGAGCTTGAGCTCGGCGGCCAGAGCCAGCATCACGCCGCGCGTGATGCCCCACAGGATATCCTGGCTCTTGGGCCGCGTCACGATCTGGCCCTTGGCGGTCACGATCCAGGCGTTGGAGAACGTGCCTTCGGTCACCAACCCGTCGTCATCGACCAGCCAGGCATCGGCGAAGCCATGCGCGCGCGCGGCATTGCGCACCAGCACATTGGGCAACAATGCCACGGTTTTGATGTCGCGCCGGCGCCAGCGCGGGTCCAGCACGCATTCGACCGCGATTCCGGCCGCCAGCGCCTTCGGCTCCTGCGGCTTCATGCGGCGCGCGGTCATGATCACCGTCGGTCGAGCGTGGGCGGGAAAGATCGGGTCGCGGCGCGCAACACCGCGCGTCACCTGCACATAGAGCATGCCGGAGCCGATCCGGTTGCGCCGCACCACTTCGCGCATGATGCGGCGTAAGGAGGGGCGAGACATCGGCGCCGAGAGGCGAATTTCGGCGAGCGAGCGATCGAGGCGGTCGAGATGCGGGTCTTCGTCGATCAGCCGTCCGCCGGCGACCGCGACCACCTCATAAACCGAATCGGCGAATTGCAACCCGCGATCCTCGACCGCGATGGCGGCGGAAGACATGGGCACATAGCGTCCATTGACATAGGCGATGCGCGCCATACGCCGAACTCCTGACTGCAGCAGTAGATGGAAGGTGCGCGGCCGACTCCGCCGCGGTCAAGCCACCGCGCCGATGGCAATCGGCACCGGGCCGTGCCAGCTCACCACGCGGTTGCGCCCAGCCCGCTTGGCAGCATAAAGCGCGCGATCGGCACGCTCGATCGTTTCTTCGACGGTCACATCCGCCTCTATCGGCGCAATGCCGAAAGACATAGTGATACGCGCGTCGCCGCCGATTTCAGGCACGGTGAGCGCCGACAGTCCGGCGCGCAGACGATCGAGCACGAGCTGCGCCGTCACGCCGTCTGTGCTCGGCAGACAAAACAGGAATTCCTCGCCGCCGTAGCGATAAACGCTGTCATAGGGGCGAAGCTCGGTCAGGAACACTTCGGCCACGGATTGCAGCACATGATCGCCGGCCGAGTGGCCATGGGCGTCGTTGATCGACTTGAAATAATCCAGATCGCCGATGGCGATCGCCGCGGCCAATCCGCCGCGCCGGGACCGCGCGCGTTCGCGCTCGAGCGCCACGCGCCTGCCGCGCCGATTTAAAAGCCAAGTCAAGGGATCGAGATCGGACAGGGCCCGTTCGAAGGCGAGTTGAATCGGGCGGGCGAGCTGTTCGAAAGCCTCGACCGCAGCCAACAGCAGGCCATAATCGGGCACGGATAATGGTCCCGGCTCCGCCAAAGCAAGCTGGCGCGCCTGGGCGTGCAGCGCTGCATGCGCATCGGCAAGGGAGGCAAACGGCCCAGGCCATGGAGTCATCCGCGCGGTCTGGTGCTGCAGCC
The DNA here is from genome assembly GCA_009694135.1 of Alphaproteobacteria bacterium. Taxonomy (GTDB): domain Bacteria; phylum Pseudomonadota; class Alphaproteobacteria; order UBA6615; family UBA6615; genus SHVS01. The sequence continues at coordinate 62,878 of SHVS01000006.1, read as the reverse complement.
AACGGCCGATCGCGCAATGCTCGGCTGGATCGGTTGCTACAATATCATTGCCCGGGATCGCGCCGCACAGCCGCGCGCTGTGCCAGCGCTGCAGCCACTGCCGGTGATCGGCCAGCGCCGCTTCGAACTCGGCCGGCAAGCCGGCGTCGACGGCGCGTACGAAGTGTAGATCCATAGCCCGGTCCCCCGATCCGGATCGATCCTGCCAGGATTGCGCGCCGCTTGGTTAATGTTTCACTAAGCGCCAGCTTGTCTCGCCCTGAGCGGCAGCGTACGCAAACGGCCAAGCGTGAACAGTGCGCCAGCGTTAAACGGCGCCCACAAAAGCCTTTGGGGAAGACATGCGGCTTGCTCGGGATATCGTACGATCGGTGTTCGGCGCCGGCCTGGCGCTGGGACTTTCGACGGCACCGGCCTGGGCCACGGGTCTCGACAGTGGCGATACCGCCTGGATGATCACCGCCACCGCCCTCGTACTCTTTATGACTCTGCCCGGGCTGGCGCTGTTTTACGGCGGGCTGGTCCGCTCGATTAATGTTTTGTCCGTTTTGATGCACTGCTTTGCCGTCGCCTGCATCGTGTCGGTGCTTTGGCTTGCCTTCGGCTACACGCCCGCTTTTGACGGCAATGCGCCGCTGTTGGGCGGGTTATCGAAGGCCTTTCTTGCCGGCATCCGCCCGGAAACCCTGTCCGATCTCGCGCCAACGCTGCCGGAAAGCGTCTATTTCATGTTCCAGATGACTTTCGCCATTATCACCCCGGCGCTGATCATCGGCTCCTATCCCGAGCGTATCCGCTTTGCGGCCGTTCTAATGTTCAGCGCGCTGTGGCTTATGCTCGTCTATGTTCCGGTCGCGCATTGGGTGTGGGGGAGCGGCTGGCTGGCACAAATGAACGTGCGCGATTACGCCGGCGGCATCGTCGTGCATCTGACCGCCGGCGTATCGGCGCTGCTGCTTGCCCGATCGCTCGGACCGCGCCGCGGCTTCCCCCGAGAGATGCGCCCGCCACATAGCCCAGGCATGGTGATGACCGGCGCCTGCATGTTGTGGATCGGCTGGTTCGGGTTCAACGGCGGCTCGGCCGTGGCGGCCAATGGCTCCGCCGGCATGGCGATACTGGTCACGCATATTTCGGCCGCGACCGGCGCCATTGTCTGGGCGGCGATCGAATGGCAGCGCTTCGGCAAACCGAGCCTTATCGGCGCCGTCACCGGCGCGGTTGCCGGACTTGCGACCATCACCCCGGCATCCGGCTTCATCGGGCCGGTGGGCGCGCTGATCATCGGCGCCGCCGCCGGCGTCGTCTGCCTTTGGGTCACGGCGCTGGTGAAGCAGCGGCTGAAGATCGACGACGCGCTCGACGTATTCGGCGTGCATGGCGTCGGCGGGGCGCTCGGCACTGTGCTGCTCGCCTTCCTCTCCTCCGAGGCGCTCGGCGGCGTCGGCTATGCCGAGGGCATGACCATGGCCAGCCAACTCGGCGTGCAGCTGCTTGCGCTCGCCGCGGTCGGCGCCTGGTCGGCAATCGCGACACTTGCGATCATCGCGGTCACGCGCGCGGCCGTGGGCTTACGTGTCGAAGAGGAGACCGAGGTCCAGGGCCTCGGCCTCACGGCGCATGGGGAGAGCGCCTACGACCTTTAGGCGCCCCCGCACTTGACGCGCCTCAAGGCTCGGTGCCGGCACCCAGGTTTAGGGTTCATCGCATCGGATCTCGGCGCAAGCAGAGGAGCACCGCGTGCAGAATTCGTTGCAGATCGACTTTCACAACATGGACCATTCGCCCGCGGTCGAGGAACGGTTGCGCGAACGGGCGGGGAAGCTTGACCATATTTTTGACCGAATCATCGGCTGCCGCGTGGTGATCGAGGCGCCGCACCGGCACTCGCGCAAGGGCAAGCTCTATAGCGTGCGTATCGACCTGAGCGTTCCAGGCAAGGAATTCGTCGCCAACCGCAACGGGTCGAAGGATCATGCGCATGAAGACGTCTATGTCGCCATTCGCGACGCCTTCGACGCCATCACGCGCCAGCTTGAGGATTACGTTCGTGTCCAGCGTGGCGACGTCAAGACACACGTCGAGCCTTAGATGCATCGTCTCAATCTCGACGCGATGAGTGGCGCGGAACTCAAGCGCGGTCTCGGCCTCGGTCTGCTTACGCTCTATGGTCTTGGTACCACCATAGGCGCCGGCATTTATGTCCTGATCGGCAGCATGGCCGGCGCCTCCGGCCTGTACGCGCCGGTGTCATTCTTCGTCGCCGCGATTCTTGTCCTGTTCACCGGCCTGACCTTCGCCGAGCTGGGCACGCGCCACCCGCAAGCCGGCGGCGAGGCGGTTTATGTCCGCGAAGCCTTCGGTCGCGCCGATCTCGCCCTGGCGGTCGGGCTTTTGACCGCTTTGGCCGGGATCGTGTCTTCAGCCGCGATCATCAATGGCGCGACCGGTTACATACAGGAACTGCTGCCGCTGCCGCGCGCTCCGACGCTGCTCGCGATCACTCTCGGTCTCGGTTTGTTCGCTGCCTGGGGCATTGTCGAATCGACCCTGATGATCGCGTTGATCACCGTCTTGGAAACAGGCGGCTTGATCGCGGTCATACTTGCCGGCGCGTTCGGAACTCCCGATCTTGCTTCTCGCCTCACGGAATTGCTGCCGCCAGCGACCACTGCCGCCTGGAGCGCAATACTTGGCAGTACACTTCTTGCCTTCTTCGCCTTCATCGGCTTCGAGGCCATGGTCAATCTGGCCGAGGAAGTAAAGGACGTGGCGCGGACACTCCCGCGGGCAATAATGCTAACCCTGCTGATCACCACGCTGCTCTATGGCGCGATCACCTGCATCGCCGTGCTCACCGTCGCGCCGGCAGAGCTCGCCGCCTCGGCAGCGCCGCTTGCTCTCGTGTTCGAGCGCGCGAGCGGGATGTCGTCCGCGCCATTCAGCGTCGTCGCCGCCATCGCCACCGTCAATGGCGCGCTGGTGATGATCATCATGGCGACGCGCGTCGTCTATGGGTTGGCACGACAAGACGCGCTGCCGAAGGAATTGGCTAGCGTGCACACGCGCACGCGCACGCCACTCTTCGCGACGGCGCTGGTTTCCAGCATCACCGCAGCCGTCGCGCTTGTGCTGCCGCTTGCGGCACTGGCGCGCGCGTCTTCAGTGATCATGCTCGGAATTTTTGCGCTCATGAACCTCGCGCTGCTCGCGCTCAAGCGACGCGGACCATCGCCCAAAGGCGCGCTCGACCTGCCGCGTTGGGTTCCCATGACAGGATTTTTTGTCAGCGTCACATTTTTGTTGCAGCGGATTTCGGCGCTGTTCGCGTAAGCGAAATAGTGGCGTAGGGCTTGTGCGCGTGGCATTCCGTACATTAGAAGTCGTGCTTGTCGCGCCATCTACGCGGCGCGGGGGAAATAAAACTGTATCGCCAGCCATGGAAATCTAACCTTTCGTTAAGAGTGTTAACTTAATGAAACGTTCTCTGACCCGAGAGATGGGGTTTGCCTGCTGGTCAATCGGAGGGACAAGAGATGGCTAGAGCCAAAACTTCTAAGCGTAAGATGAGCAAGACTTCCAAGTCGCGTTGGTCCAAGTCTCGCGCTGGCAAGAGCAAGTCTGCCCGCTCGAGCAGCGTCAAGACGACCCGTCGCGTCAAGTCGAAGAAGACCACGCGCAAGTCGACCAAGGCTGCCGTGCGTAAGACTTCGACGCGGCGCGCGAAAGCGAAGACCGGTACCCGCAAGGCGGCCGGCCGTCGCGCGAGCACGCGTCGCGCTGCCGGCGCACGCAAGACTGGCGTTCGCAAAGCCGTCCGCAAGACGGGTGCGCGCAAGGCCGTCCGCAAGACTGCCCGGCGCTCCAAGAAGGCGTCCACGCGCAAGCCTGGCGCACGACGCAGTTCGGCGAAAAAGAAGGCTTCTGCACGACGGGGCCACTTGGCCCCTGTTGTCGGGCCAACGCTCGTCGTTTACGACCGGTTCGGCAGCCGCAAGATCATCTAGCGGCCCAAGCTGATCGGCACTCGAATACGCAACGGCGGTCCGGCAACGGACCGCCGTTTCGCTTTTTGCCTGTTTGGCGGCGCGCTCCCTGAACGCATCGCCTGCGGCGGTCTGGAAACGGACCGCCGTTTCTCTTTGATCGGCCCGCATGGACAGGCCGGCACACCAGCGCTATGTAGCCCCGATGACCTTTAACCGGAAATTAGCCTGATGAGCCTGCTCTCATCGCAAGCGGTCGAGGCGCACGCGGCCCGCATCGGTAAGGCGGCGGCGCTGCGCTCGCTGTTGGCCGGACCCGGTCTGCGCTTCATCATGGAGGCGCATAATGGTCTTTCGGCCAAGATCGTCGAGGAATCCGGTTTTCCCGGCATCTGGGCCTCGGGGCTGGCGATCTCCGCCGCCATGGGCGTGCGCGACAGCAATGAAGCGTCCTAGACCCAGGTGCTCGAGACCCTCGAGTTCATGGCGGACGCGACGAACATCCCGATTTTAGTCGACGGCGACACGGGCTACGGCAATTTCAACAATCTGCGGCGGCTGCTGCGCAAGCTCTGCGAGCGCGGCATCGCCGGCGTGTGCATCGAGGACAAGCTGTTCCCCAGGACCAACTCCTTCATCGGCGAGGCGCAGCCGTTAGCCGACGTCGAGGAGTTTGCGGCAAGATCAAAGCCGGCAAGGACAGCCAGACCAATCCAGATTTCGTTCTTGTGGCGCGCGTCGAGGCGTTGATCGCCGGGCGCAGCCTTGATGAAGCTCTGGCACGCGCCGCAGCCTATCACGACGCCGGAGCGGACGCGATCCTGATCCATTCCAAGGCGCCGACGGCCGGTGAGATCCTTGCCTTCGCCCGGCTCTGGGCCTAACGCGCCCCGCTGGTGATCGTGCCGACGACCTATGCGCATACTCCGGCCGAACGCTATCGCGAAGCGGGCGTGTCATTGGCGATCGAGGGCAATCAAACGCTGCGCGCATCCATCAAGGCGATGCGCGCGGTCGCACAACGCATGGCGCGCGACGAAGGCATCGCGGGCGTCCAAGGCGAGCTTGCCAGCGTGCGCGATGTCTTTGCCCTGACCAATGACGCGGAGCTGCGCGAGGCCGAGCGCCACTACCTGACCGCGGTCGCGCCGCGCGCGCGCGATCGTGCTGGCGGCGTCGCGTGGCGAGGCGCTGGGCGCGCTTACGCTTGACCGGCCGAAATGCATGCTCGACGTGCGCGGCGAACCGGGGCTCAAGGACGAGCCGCAGCACGCGCTCATGGGCGAAGCGACCGGCCCGCTCCTGGATGTCCTGCGCGTCGCCCACCAGCTATTTCCCGAGCAGCCCGCTCAGATCGCGCCAACGCTCGCGGCGGCGCTCACGCGGTTGCTGGAACTCTTGCCCGAACGCGCGGCGGTGATCGCCACGACCGGCAAGACCGGGCGCGAGCTGTTCACTCTCAATGACCGGCCGCAGCACCTCTACCAGGTCGGCTCGATGGGCTGCGCCGCGGCGATGGGGCTGGGCGTCGCGCTCAATGTCGCCCGACCAGTCGTAGTCATCGACGGCGACGGGGCGGCGCTGATGAAGCTCGGCAATTGCGCCACAATCGGAGCGCGCGCGCCGAAGAACCTGGTGCATCTGGTGCTCGACAACGGCGTGCATGACTCGACCGGCGGGCAGCGCACCGTGTCAGCCAGCGTTGATTTCGCCGACGTCGCTCTCGCTTGCGGTTATGCGAGTGGAACCTGCGTCGATGAGCTGGCGGGTTTCGCATCGGCGCTGACCGACGCATTGGCAAGCGACGGGCCGCATCTGATCCATCTGCGGATCGCGCCCGGAGCACTGGCCAAGCTTGGCCGCCCGACGATTGCGCCGCCGCAGATGGCGCGCCGCTTTCAGGAATTCCTGCAGAGCAATTAAGGAGCGCCGCTCGCGACCCCCAACGCTTGCATGCTGGCGGCGACGGTCGCCAGCGCAAGCCGAATGTCGCTCTCGTCAATCGCGCCGATGCAGCCGATGCGGAAACTCGGACCGGCCGTCAATTTGCCGGGGTAGATCAGGAACCCGCGCGCGGCCAATTGGTCGTAAAACGGCTTGAAGGCGAAGCGCGGATCGGCCGGCATGCAGAAGGTAACGATGATCGGCGCCTGATGCGCGGGCGCGAGCAGCGGCGCGAAGTCGAGCGCCCGCATGCCTGTAATGAGCGCCGCACAATTTTGCCGATAACGCTCCCCACGCGCGGCGACACCCCCTTCGGCCGCATGGCGGTCGAGCGCAGCGGCCAGCGCGGCCACGACCTGCGTCGGCGGGGTGAAGCGCCATTCGCCCTTTTCAGCGAAGCCCGACCATTGATCGTGCAAATCGAGGCTCAGCGACGGTGCCTGGCCGCGCGCCGCCATGAGCGCCCGCTCGCTCGCCAGCACGAAAGCCACGCCCGGCACGCCTTCCAGGCATTTATTGGCCGAAGCCGCGATGGCGTCGATCGGATCGCGTGCATTCACCGGCAGCGCCCCGAGGCTGCGCATCGCATCGACGAGGAGTCGCCGGCCCGTAGCGCCCGACCGCAGTCGCAATCTTTCCGAGCGGATTCAAGACGCCGGTGGTGGTCTCGCAATGCACCACGGCGACATGGGTGATGGCTGGGTCCGCGCGCAGCGCCAGCAGCAGACTAGCGGCTGTTCTTCCGGGCTTTCCAGCATGGCAATCGCACGCCCTTGGCGCTGGCCATGCGCCGGCCATAAGCACCGTTGCTCGCGACCAGCAGCCGGCCTTTGGGCGGCACGAAAGTGCCGAGCATCGCCTCGACGGCGAAGGTTCCGCTGCCTTGGATCGGAACGGCGGTGAAACCCTCCTCCGCCGCGACCAAACCCGCCAAGCCCGCGCGCACACGCGCGGTGAGTTCGATAAAGCCGGGGTCGCGCGAGCCCCAGTCGCGCGCCATGGCGTCACGCACCGCTTGCGCCGTGGTCAATGGCCCGGGTGTGAGCAGGATGGGTGAGTCGCTCGGAGCGCGGGTCATCGTTAGTTCCTTAAACATCAAACCAGCCGCACGGCACGCAAACGCGGGTCGAGCCGATCAGCCAGCCCATCGCCGAGCAGATTGAGCCCAAGCACGGCGAGCATGATCGCCAGCCCAGGGAACAGCGCCAGCGTTGGTTGCAGCGCCAGCAGAGTCTGCGCGTCATACAACATCCGCCCCCAAGACGGGATCGGCGGCTGCGCGCCAAGGCCGAGATAGCTCAGCGCCGCCTCGGCCAGTATTGCGATCGCGAATTGCACGCTCGCCTGCACGATCAACAGCGGCGCGACATTGGGCAGCACATGCCGCCAGGTCACCGCCAAGCCGCCCTGCCCGAGCGCCGCCGCGGCGCGGGCGTAATCCATCGCCCAGATGCCAAGCGCGGCGCGCCGCGTCACGCGCGCGAACACCGGAATGTTGAAAATGCCGATGGCAAGCACGGCATTCACGACCCCGGGCCCGAGCGTCACGGTGATCAGCAGCGCCGAGAGGATCGCCGGGAAGGCAAACACCACATCGCTCGACCCCATGACCAACTCGTCTACCCAGCCGCGCCGCGCCGCCGCCAGCCCGCCGAGCGCAACCCCGGCCAAGAGCCCGACGCCGACCGCGACAAACCCGACAGCGATCGACATGCGCGCGCCAACAAGGATGCGTGACAGCACGTCACGCCCGAACGGGTCGGTGCCAAGCCAGTGGCGCGCGCTCGGCGGATCAAGCCGCGCGGCGATGTCGATCGCATCATACGCATAGGGCGTCCACACGAGCGACAGCGCGGCCGACGCCAGAAGCAGGACAACCAGCCCGCCGCCGAGCAGCAGATTGAGCGGAGCACGATGCGTCGTCATGCCGTCGCCCGCGGGCGAGGATCGATCACCGCGACCAAAACATCGACCAGAAAATTGAGCGCGATCGCCACGAACACGAAGAGCAGCACCAAGTCGCGCACCACCACGACATCGCGCTGCGTCACCGCTTGCAGCAGCAAGCGACCGAGACCCGGGAGATAGAACAGGTTCTCGACTACGATGACGCCAGCAAGCAAAAAGGCCAGCTGCAAGCCCATGAGGGCGAGCAGCGTCGCCAGCGTGTTGCGCAGAACGTGACCGAGAATGACACGCGGCTCGGACAGTCCCTTGGCGCGCGCCGTGCGCACATGATCGGCGGCGAGCGCGGTGATCGCCGCACGACGGGCAACGCGCGCCAAAATCGCCGCCTGGTTGAGGCCGAGCGTGACCGCCGGCAGCAGCAGCGCGGCAAGCGCGCCACCCACCCCGCCCTGCCAGCCGGGGAAACCGCCCGCGGGCAACCAACCGAGCGAGACGGCGAACAGCAGAATCAAGAGTAACCCGAGCCAGAACTCTGGCACCGCCAGCCCGAGCTGTGAGAGCGCCATCACCACGACGTCGCCAGCGCGGTCGCGCCGCAACGCCGCAAGAAAACCGAGCGGCACAGCCAAATTCGTCGACAACAGAAAGGCGAACAGCGCCAGCGGCACCGTTACTCCCAGGCGCTCGCCGATCAGCGCCGCCACCGGTCGCGCATTGGTGTGGCTGCGGCCGAGCTCGCCTTGCAGCAACTCCGCGAGCCAAAGCAGAAACCTCGCCGGCGCCGGCCTATCCAGTCCGAGTTCGGCGCGCAACGCCGCGAGCGCCGCGGGATCGGCGTTGATCCCAAGCATCAGCTGAGCGGCGTCGCCGGGCAGCACTTCGAGCACCACGAAGACAATCAGGCTCGCCAGCAGGAGCGCGAGCAATGCCCCGATCAGCCGTCGGCCGAGCAGCGTCAGCATTGCTGCGCGGCGCCGCGGACGGGGCCCGCTATTCGAGCCAATAGACCCCGGTCAGGTCATTGGCCTGCACCGGACTGCTGCGCCACATCCCGACGAGGCCGCGCCGCCAAACGCCGGTCTTGGCGAGCTGGAACAGGAAGACATTGGCCGCGTCCTCGGCGATCAAGCGTTCGACTTGGCGATATAGCCCAAAGCGCTCGGCCTCGCCCGGCGTGCGGTCGAGCGCGCGCAGCGCCGCGCGCACCGGATCGGAGCGATAGTTGAAGTAATATTTTTCGCGGCCGTAAATTTCGATGTCCATCGGTTCGGTGTGCGAAACAATGGTCAAATCGAAATCGGAGTCGCGAAATACCTGCGAGAGCCATTGCGCCCATTCGACCGGCACAATCTCGACGCTCACGCCGATCTGCTTGAGCTGTGCCGCGATGATCTCCCCACCGCGGCGGGCATAAGACGGCGGCGGCAGCTTGAGTGTCGCCTTGAAGCCCTGCGCAAGCCCGGCCGCCTGCAACAGCGCGCGCGCCTTGGCCGGATCATAGGGATACAGGCCGGTCAAATCGACATAGGCCGGATGATGCGGCGCGAAATGCGTGCCGATCGGCGTGCCATAGCCATACATCGCGCCGTCGATGATCGCCTTGCGATCCACGGCATAGGACAGCGCCTGGCGGACACGCACATCGTCGAATGGCTTGCGCGCATTGTTAATGGCGAGAATCGTCTCGCCCTCGGTGGTGCCGACCGCCACTTCGAAGCGGCGATCGACGGACAGCTGCTGCAGCGCCTCGGGCGCGGCGGCATTGGGCAGCACGTCGATGTCGCCGGCGAGCAGCGCCGCGACCTGCGCCGCCGGGTCGGGGATGAATTTGAAGGTGGCGGCGGCAAGCTTGGCGCGCGCATCGGCACGCACCAACTGGACGCGGTCGCCCTGGACCCAGCGCTGGAAGCGAAACGGGCCGGTGCCAATCGGGTTTGTCTTATTGCCCGCAGCACTCGCTGGCGAAACGATCACCGCATCGCCCCAGGCGAGATTAAATAGCAGCGCGCCTTCCGACCTTGCGAGCGTGACACGCGCAGTCTGCGGATCGACCGCTTCGACCTTATCGATGGCGGCGAATAAACCCTTTTGCGCATTGACCGAATCCGGCGCGCGGGCACGGTCGAACGAGAATTTGACGTCGGCTGAGGTCAGCGCGGCGCCGTCGTGGAACTTGACCCCAGGCTTGAGCGCGAAGGTGTAAGTGAGGCCGTCGCCGGAGATGGTCCAACTGGTGGCGAGCTGCGGTTTGACCGCGCCCGTCTCGTCAAAACGCGTCAGGCCTTCGAACACATTGGCATAAACGATTTCGTCGATCGCCGCCGCCGCGCCGGCAGTCGGATCGAGATGGTCGGGCTCCAGCGTCACGCCCAGCGTCAGCATATCCTTGGCCGAGGCCCCGGTCGCCAGCAGCAAGGCCGCGACGATCCAAGTCACTACGCGCATCAATCCACGTCTCCTACGCCGTAACGGTCTGAAATATTCAGACTATGCGCGCTCGGCCCGACCAACAACCGGATTGGCCGACACCCTCGCGCCGCGTTAATCGGGCTGTGATCCCATCGGGGGCTGCGGTCCGCTGGCGGCATCGGGCGCCGAGCTGAGCACCTTATGCGCCGCCAGCGCCAGAATCTTCGCCGCCAGAACCAATTCGGCCACCACGACCGCCTCGTCGGCGGCGTCGCCCGCGCCCGGCGTGCCCGGCCCGTAAGCGGCCAGGCTCGTGATCAGGCCTGCCCGCGCGAGCGCATGCAGCCCGGATGCATCCGGTAGCGGAATTCGCCGTAATGGGGGGGCTCCCGCCCGCGCGGCCGCCTGTTCGAGCGCCAGCAAGACCGGGGATTCGGTTGCGCCCGGCGCGGCCGCCACCGCTACCGCCTCGGCCCCGCCGGCTTCGAGCAGGATCAGATGATCGACGCGCGGCGGCTCCAGGTAATTGAGCTGCCCGAGAAAGCCCAGCCCGCCTGCGGCGCCGCTGAGCCCATCGACGGTCACCGATAATTCAATGGCGCCGGGCAGGCGCGGCAGCTCCTCCTTGAGCGTCTCGAGCGCGATGATGGCGGCGGCCAACCCGCCCTTCACCGCTGCGGCGCCGCGACCGAGAAGCTGCCCACCGCGCAACTCGCCGGCGAAGGGATCGACGCTCCAGCCGACTCCCGGCGGCGCAACGTCGATCCGCCCGCTGATATGCACGGTTGGGCCGGCGACGCGACTTTCCACCCGCGCTATCAGATTGCTGCGCGGATAGGCCTCGCTGTCGCCCGGGGCGCCCAGGGCGCGCTCATAAACCACCTCGAAACCGCGCCCCGCCAAGCGCTCGCCAATGAGCGCCACCGCCTCGGGGTAGCGCTCTCCAGGTGGGTTGACGGTCGGAACGCGGATCAGGGCGCGGGCCAGCTCGACCAGCTCGCCCGTCCGCGCGTCGATCCGCCGCACCAGGCGCTCTGCCACGCGCGCCTCGATCTGCGGGGTCATGCGCACGCGCACCGGGGCCGGAATGTCGCTCATGCTTCGCCTCCGGCCAGAGCAGACAAGCGAATTGCATCCACCAACTCGACCTCGCTCTCGGGCCGCAGGCGGATCACCCCCTGCGTTTTCAGCTTGGTGATCGTGCGGCTCACCGTTTCGGTCGTCCGACCGAGATAATCGGCGATATCCGCCCGCGTCATCGGCAGTCGCACGGGCTGGGCCGTAAAACCATGCCGCAATTGCCGGTGCGACAGCCGCAGCAGGAACGACACGACACGTTCGACGGCCGTTTTGCGCCCCAACAGCAGCATGTGGTTTTGCGCCTCGACCAGTTCGTCAACCGCATCGTGATGCAGCCGCCGGCGCAGATCGGGAAAGCGCTCCACCAGGGCGTCGAAGCGGCCGTGCACATCACGGCACGCGCGCATCTGCCCAATGGCCTCGGCCGAGCAGGAGTGGCGCCCGTTCTGCGCCAGGCCGAGCAAATCGCCCTGCAGCAGGAACCCGGTGACCTGCCGGCGACCGTCAGGCATCAGCTTGTAGAGCTTGGCCGCCCCGCCGGTGATATTGTACAGCGCATCCGCCGGTTCGCCCTCATCGAACACGATCTTGCCGGCGGGATAACTCACTTCTGTCATAATCCCGGCCAGTTCGGTGAGATCGGGCTGGGTGAGCGCCGCGCACATGCCTAGGTCGCGCACACGGCAGGCGGCGCAGGCGGCAATCTTGTCGGAAGAGCGCTGCTCTGCTGACGCTGGGGCGGCTCGGCGCGCGTGTTGCTCATCGACTCGATGGTCCCTTTCCGCCCTGACGTCTTGCCCCGCAGGCGGCTCATGGCGGCGTAGCCGGAGGCTATCCTAACTAACGGCGCCCGCGCCGCAACACACCGCGCCAGTTGCGCCAGATTGCCGCGCTCCCTATCACTCCTCGCCCATGATCGAGATTCCGACCATTCACGTTATGAAGGGCCACGCCCGGCGCGCCCGGACCGGCCACCCCTGGATCTACTCCAACGAGATCGAGATGGATGCGGCCACCAAGGCGCTTCCACCTGGCGGTATCGTGCGGGTGGGAACCGAGGGCAAGCCGCTCGGCCTAGCCAGCTTCAACCCGCATTCCCTGATCGCGGCGCGTATCATGACGCCGAGCGTCAATGCGTCGATCGACTGGCGCTTCGTGCAGGACCGGCTGGCGCGCGCGCTTGCCCTGCGTGACCGTATTTACGGCACGCCCTATTATCGGCTGGTGCATGCCGAGGCCGACGGACTGCCCGGCTTCGTCATCGACCGCTTCGGCGACGCGCTGTCGATCCAGGTCAATACCGCCGGGGCGGAGGTGCTCCTTGCGCCGATGCTGGCCGCGATCGATGCGGTGATTGCGCCGCGCACGGTCGTGATCCGCGCCGACGCGCCGGTGCGCACGCTCGAAGGTCTCGAACTGCGCGTCGAAGTCGTGCGCGGCAACGCCGACCGGCCGATCGAAGTGCATGAAGGTTCGCTGCGCGCCCTGGCGTCGCTGACCGCCGGGCAGAAGACCGGCTGGTTCTATGACCAGCGCGACAACCGCGCCTTCGTCGCCTCGCTCGCCGCCGGGCTCGATGTGCTCGATCTCTATTGCTACTCGGGCGGCTTCTCGATTGCCGCCGCGCTGGCCGGCGCGACCGAGGTAACTGGCGTGGATAGCTCCGAAGCCGCCTTGTCGCTGGCGACCGCGGCGGCACGGCTCAACGGCGTCGAGGGCCAGCTGCGGTTCGAAAAGGGCGAGGCCTTCGGCGTGCTCGAATCGGCCGCCCGTGAGAAACGCCACTGGGGCACCGTGATCTGCGATCCGCCCGCCTTTGTTAAGGCGAAGAAGGATCTAGCGGTCGGGTTGCGCGGCTATCGCAAGCTCGCGCGGCTAGCGGCGTCGGTCGTGGCGCCCGGCGGGTTCCTCGTGCTCGCTTCATGCTCGCACCATGTCCCGGCAAGCGATTTCGCCTCTGAGATCGCGGCCGGCATCGCCACCGCCGGACGAACGGGGCGGATCCTGCGCAATGCCGGCGCCGGAGCCGATCACCCGGTGCATCCGCTGCTGCCGGAAAGCGCCTATCTCAAGCTTCAGGTGCTGCAGCTCGACTGACGCGCGTTTTCTTATGCGGCAGAGTAAGGCGGAAGCGCGTGCCGGCGTCGCTGGATGCGACCAGCGCGATGTCGCCGCCATGGGCGCGCATCACCTCGCGCGCTATGGCAAGCCCCAGCCCGCTGCCGCCCTTGCGCGTCGAGGCGCTGAACGGCTTGAACAAGCCCTGGCGCGCCTTCTCCGGCAAGCCGGGGCCGTTGTCGGCGACATCGATCGCCATGCCCTCGGTGCCAGTACTGGCGACGATCCGCACCCGATCGGCCCCGGCTTCGACCGCGTTGCGCGCCAGATTGGCGAGCACGCGATAGAGCTGGGCGCGATCGGCGAAAAGTTCGAGCTCGCCACCAGCCTCGACCGCCAAGGGCACCCCTGCGGGCGCCGTCACCGACAGATCACGACCGACATCTTCGATCAAATCCTCGATGCGGAAGCGGCTGAGCGCGAGTTCGGGCGCGGCATCGCGCGCATAGTCGAGCGTACTGGTGGCTAGAGCGATGGCGCGCTCGATCGCCTGCAACAGCGGGCCGACGGTGCGCCGCACGCGCGGATCGGCGGACGTCGCCAGCCGATCGGTGATCAGCACGGCGGTGGACAATATCCCGCGCAAATCATGGCTGATCTTGACGACCGCAGCCCCCAGCGCCGCGGGGTGATCTTTTTGCCGCAGCGCGGCGCGCACATCGGCCTGCATCGCCGCCAGCACGCGCTCGGCGGCGCCAATTTCATCGGCGCGGCCGGAGGGTTTGACCCCGGCTTGCAGATTTTCGGGATGCTCGGCGAACTCGATCACGCCGTCGGTCAGGCGGCGCATCGGCCGCACCAGCAGCCAGTGCAGGCTGGCATAGACCAGAATCGCGGCGAACAGGGAGATGGCGACCGAAACCAGTAGGATATTCCCGGAAAACCCGAGCAAGGCCAGTTGCAAGGGATGCTCGTCGATCAAGGCCTCGATGGTCACATCGGCTTCGCGCGGCGATGGCCCGAGCAGACGGATCACCCGGTTGCCATGCAGCAGCGTGCCAAATGCATCCCAGATGTGTTCCAGCAAGGTGCTGCTGCCGGTCACCACCTGCTGATCCATCATTGGCAGGGCGGATTGGGCGATCAGCACGCGCGCGTCGGCCTTGTGCAGCACGATGGCGTAGGCGCCGACATGCATCAACAGCGCCTGCTTCAACTCCTCGTTGACGGTCGCATCGGGGACGGCCTCGAGCGCCAGCACGCCCAAATGAGCAGCGGCGATCTTCTGTACGAGCCAGTCGTCGCGATAGCGGCCAACCGAGGGGGCATAGATCATCACCGCGGCCAGCATCACGAAGCCGAGGGTGAATAGCAGCAGACGGGCCGAGAGACTCCTCAGCCCATGCGGCAAATCTTTGGGTCCGCCGGGACGCATGCGGGCCACCTTAGCAGATCGCGTCGTGCGGCAGAAGGTCGCCGTTCATCCCAGCCATGAAATTAGTCGCACCAGCCAGCGCATGGCCGCCGAGAACAAATAGGGGGTGAAATAACTGCCCGCAGCGCGCTTGCCTGCCTCACCCAGCGTGGGATAAGGCACGACCAGCCCCGCCAGGCGGCCGACGCGCTGCTGCTGCGCTACGGCCATCACCCAGGGCAGCAAAAGGTCGCCCGCGCGCGCACCGACGATGCCCGCGCCTAAAACCCGCCCGCGGCGATCGACCAAAAGCTTAACCATGCCTTCGGTCGTTCGTTCCGCCTGGGCGCGATCGTTCTCCCTGAATGGCCAGCGCAGGACCGTGACGCGCCCGTGGCGCTCGCGCGCAGCGGCCTCGCTCATGCCGACCTCGGCCAACTCCGGATCGGTATAGGTGACGGCGGGAATGGCGCGCGTCTCGCTGCGCGCCGGCAAGCGTAACAGCGCGCGGCGCAGCACGATGCCGGCCTGATGCGCGGCGCTGTGGGTGAATTGCGGCGGGCCGGCCGCATCGCCGATGGCGAACACGCGTCGGTTGCTGGTGCGCTGGCCGCGATCGACGGTGACGCCTTGCGGCGTGAATGCGACCCCGGCCCGCTCCAACCCGAGCCCGTCCAGACGCGGACGCCGTCCGGCCGCGACCAGCACATGGCTGCCGGTGAGTTCGACCGCGGCGCCGCCGGGCAAGCGCGCAACGAGCGTAACCCCCCCGCCCTTGGCGGAAGCTTGCTCGACGCGCGCGCCTTCGTGCAGCACGACACCTTCGGCCAACAGGCGCTGGCGCAGCACCGCGACCAGTTCAGGATCACTGCGCGCGAGCATCGTCGCCCGCTCGACCATCGTTACCTGAGCGCCAAGGCGGCGGAACGCCTGCGCCAGCTCGACGCCGACCGGCCCGCCGCCAAGCACCAGGAGATGGGCCGGCATCTCTGGCAGGGTAAAGATCGTCTGGTTGGTGTGGAAGCCCGTCGTCGCCAAGCCGGGAATCGGCGGCACCAAGGGCTCGGAGCCGGTGGCAATGACGAAACGACGGGCACGCACAGGCGTGCCGTCGGCGGCTTCGACTTCATCCGGGCCGGTAAATCGCGCCGCTTGGCGCTCCACGCGCACACCGAGTTTCTCGAAACGCTCGACCGAATCATGGGGCGCGAGGGCGGAAATCACCTGGTCGATATGCGTGCGTACGCCCGCCCAATCGACTGTCGGCGGGCTGGAGACCCCGAAGGCGCGCGCGCGCCGCGCGGACTCGGCCGCATGCGCCGCCGCGAGCAGCGCCTTCGACGGCACGCAGCCGGTGTTCAGGCATTCGCCGCCCATGCGGTCGCGCTCGAACAGCACGACCGAGGCCCCCATCTGCGCAGCGCCGGCGGCAACCGTAAGCCCGCCCGATCCGCCGCCGATCACACACAGATCGGGGCGAAGGGTTTCAGCCACGCGCCCGTTCCCGCGAGCGGCGGTAGCGCTTGTAGGCGATCGGCACCGTCGCGAGCGCCGCCAGCGCCAGAATCGGGCCAAGGACATTCGGCGAGTAGATCATGTGCAGATCGGGCTCCCCGCCCTGGTCCAGCACATGGCCGATGCCGCTGCCTACCCAGGCATAGACGAGCGTCGCCGGGATGATGCCGAAAAATGTGCCGAACACATAAGTCCGTATCGGAATGTGCAAAAAAGCCGGCGCGAGATTGACCAGCCAGAAGGGGAAGATCGGCATCAGCCGCAGCAGCAGCAGGTAGCTGAGCGCGTTCTCGGCGAAGCCGGCTTCGAGCGTGCGCAGCCAAGGACCGGCGCGTGCACGCAACGGCTTGCCCAGCGCGGTGCGCGCGGCAAGGAACAGCAGCGTCGCCCCCGCAGTCGCCGCGAAAACGATGACCGCTGTGGCCACGATCACCCCGAACATGAACCCGCCGGCAAGAGTCATCACGCCAGCGCCCGGGACCGACAGGGCGACCATAACGGCATAAACGACGGCGAAAGCCGCGAGCGCCCACAGCCCGTTATCGTTGACCCAGGCGGTCAGCCCGACCCGATTCGCGCGCAGGGCCTCAATGCCGAAATAGCGGTCGAGACCTAGAAAATAATACAGCGCGACGCCGGTGGCGATAGCCAGCAACGGCCAGCCCCGCTTGAGGACAAGGACGAGCCCCGAAAAATCCATGTCCGCGATACCCAGTCGTTCCGGCATTTGCCCGCATTTGCGGGCCGGAATAGAGGCGTCCCTATTGCGCGGCCGCTGTCAAGCGTTCAGGGGCATGCTGCCGGCGAATGGCTTGCCGCCGGGCTCCGCACGCGGGATTCGTTGACAAGCCTTCGCCGCGCTCGATACAACCTCGCGCTCTGGCTTCCGGAGCCGTCGGTCCCGGTGTCACCCGCTATTGAGGCTTGTGAACATGGCTCAGAAACGCACCTGGCAGCCGAGCAAGATAGTCCGTAAGCGTCGGCACGGATTCCGCGCGCGCATGGGGTCGGTCGGCGGGCGTCTGGTGCTCTCGCGCCGTCGCGCCAAGGGCCGCAAACACCTGATCAGCGACTAGACTCTCGCTACGGCCGACCGACGCCTCCGGACTCGACTTCCCTGTCGGTAGTCGCCGGGGGTGCCAGGCGGGAGGCCGCGCCGGGCTGCCCTGCCCCCCGTGCTTTATGTCGATTGGGAATGCCGATGCCGCAACCCGCACCCCCTGTAGCGGTGCCGGGCGCGCAGTTGTCCAGGCTGCGCCGGCGACCCGAGTTTCTGCGCGTAAGTTCCGCCGGACGGCGGTTCGCCGCGCCCGGGCTTGTGCTGCAAGTGGCGCCGCGCCTTCCGGCCCCGGGGCGCATTGCCGAGGAGCTGGGGGTCGGCTACACGGTGAGCCGCAAGGTCGGCGGCGCTGTCCAACGCAATCGCGCGCGGCGTCGCCTCAGAGCCGTGGTACAGAGGGTCATGCCCATCCACGCCCAATCCGGCTTCGATTATGTCTTGGTCGGCCGCTCGGCCACGGTTGAGCGACCCTTCCCGCTGCTGCTCGCCGACCTGGAACAGGCACTGCGGCGGCTCGGGCTGTGGCGTGCGGACGGCGAGCAAAGCCGTGGGGGAGCATGATGCAGCATGTTGAGCGGGGGCTCCGCGCCGGGCTGCGCGCCGTGATCCTGGCTTGGCGCTATGGCTTCGCCGCCCTCTTTGGCCCTGCCTGCCGTTACGCACCCAGTTGTTCCGAATACGCACTTGAGGCGATCGAGCGGCACGGGCCCAAGCGCGGGTCCTGGCTTGCATTGCGTCGGATCCTCCGTTGTCACCCCTGGGGCGGGGCCGGCTTCGACCCCGTTCCACGCGCCTAAGCGCCCAGAGCGAAATCCATGGAACAGCGCAACCTCGTCATCGCTTTGGTCTTGAGCGTGCTCGTGCTGGTGGGCTGGGAGTACTACATCTCCTCGATCGTCCCCAAGCCCGTGCCGCCGTCCCCGGCGGAACTGGCCCTGCCGGCCCTGACGCCGGCGGCCCCGGTCGCCGCCGCGCCGCGCCCGCGCGCCACGGTGCTCGGTGAAACCAAACGCGCCCCGATCATGGGCCAGCGCGTGCATGGATCGATCAACTTGGCCGGCGCGCGCTTCGACGATTTGACGCTGGCGGACTATCGCGAAACCACGGATCCGAAGAGCAGCGAGATCGAACTCCTCTCCCCGCTTGGCACTGCCGCCCCGTATTACGCCGCCGTCGGCTGGCGCGATGCCGCCGGGCGCGAATTGGGCGCGGACGCGCTGTGGACCGCCGCCCCCGCGCAGGCGGGCGCCAAGGACGCGGCCGTCCTGGTCTTTCGCTCGGCCGAAGGGCTTTCCATTACCCGCCGGATCGCGGTCGATGCGGATTTCCTGATCACCGTCACCGACACCGTGGTCAACGAAGGAACGGCGGCGCAGACCCTGGTCCCATTCGCGCAAGTGCGGCGCATCGGTCGGCCGAAGACCGACGGCTACTACATCCTGCACGAGGGCCCGCTCGGCGTCTTCAACGCGACGCTCAAGGAGGTCAATTACAAGGATCTCGACGCGACGCCGAAGATCGAGATGGCTTCAACCGGCGGCTGGATCGGAATCACCGACAAGTATTGGCTCGCCGCCGCGATCCCCGATCAAGCCGAGCCGGTCACGGCGCGCTTCGCGCATGCCGTCGAAGCGGGCGTCGACGCTTATACGGTCGAGACGCTCGGTCGCGAGCGCCGGCTGGAACCGGGCGCTTCGGTCGTGGCAACGCAGCGCGTGTTCGCCGGCGCCAAGGAAGTGCGGCTGCTCGACCGCTACAGCGCGGAGTTGGGCATCGCCCGCTTCGATCTGGCGATCGATTTCGGCTGGTTCTTTTATATCACCAAGCCGATGTTCTATGCCTTGCTCACGCTGCACGAGTGGCTGGGCAATTTCGGGCTGGCGATTCTCGTCTTCACCGTCTTCGTGAAGGCGTTGTTCTTCCCGCTGGCGAACAAGTCGTATCGCTCGATGAGCCGCATGAAGGCCTTGCAGCCCAAGCTGCTCGAACTGCGCGCGCGCTACGAAGAGGACAAGCTCAAGCTCCAGCAGGAGATGATGGCGCTGTACAAGCGCGAGAAGGTCAATCCGCTCGCCGGCTGCCTGCCGATCGTCGTCCAGGTGCCGGTGTTCTTCGCGCTCTACAAGGTGCTGTTCGTCACCATCGAGATGCGCCACGCGCCGTTCTTTGGCTGGATCATCGATCTGTCGGCCGCCGACCCGACCTCGGTCTTCAACCTGTTCGGCCTGCTGCCCTGGGCGCCGCCGGAGACCTTGCTGCTGCCTTCGACCATCGGCGCCTGGCCGTTCGTCATGGGCGTGACGATGTTTCTCCAGACCAAGCTCAACCCGGCGCCGCCCGACCCGGTACAAGCCAAGATGTTCGCCTTCATGCCGCTGATCTTCACGCCGATGATGGCGATGTTCCCGGCTGGGCTGGTGATCTATTGGACCTGGAACAACCTGCTGTCGATCACGCAGCAATATGTGATCATGCGCAGCATGGGCGTGCCGATCGGTGGCGCCGCCTCCCCGCCCCAACCCGCGCGGAAGAAGGCGGCCGAATAGTCCTCGGCTGATTGGCCCGCATGCTTGCGACCAACGACGACGAGATCATGGACGAAGAGGCCGGGCGGATTCTGTTCGCCCAGTCTTGCAGCTTCATCGCCGGCGTGACCGGCGATGGGAAGATCCCCGTCTCGCATCTGCCGGAGATCGCCTTCGCCGGCCGCTCGAATGTCGGCAAATCGTCGCTGGTCAATGCCCTCACCGGCCGCTCGACGCTGGCGCGCGTGAGCAAGACGCCCGGCCGCACCCGCCAGCTTAATTTCTTCGAGCTGGGACGACGGCTGGGGCTGGTCGATCTTCCCGGCTATGGCTTCGCCAAGGCGCCGAAAGGCGAAATCCGCGCCTGGACCGAGATGATGCGCACCTATCTGAGCGGCCGCGCCAATCTGCGCCGCGTCTGCATCCTGATCGATTCCCGCCACGGCACCAAGCCGAGCGATATCGAGTTCATGGATCTGCTCGACGAGACCGCGGTGTCCTACCAGCTCGTGCTGACCAAGACGGATCAGATCAATCAGGCCGAGGGCGAGGACCGGAAGCGTGAATTCGCCGCTCTCGCCCGGCACGGCGCGCTGCACCCGCGCCTGATCTCGACCAGCGCGCGCACCGGGGCGGGCATTGCCCTGTTGCGCGCCGAGCTGGCGGCCCTCGCCTTGCCGGCGGGTCTGGCCTTGCCGGCGGCGAACGCTTAGGTTCGGCGCGCCAAGGGAGGGATAGTATGGCCGGGCCGCAGACCGAAATCGCCGATGACCGCCTGCAAAAGGCGAGTGTCTTGTCCGAGGCGCTGCCCTTCATGCGGCGCTATGCCGGCAAGACCTTCGTCGTCAAATACGGCGGCCACGCCATGGGCGACGAAAGCGTGGCGGAAAGCTTCGCCCGCGACATCGTGCTGCTCAAGCAGGTCGGCATCAATCCGATAGTCGTGCATGGCGGCGGGCCGCAGATCGGCCGCATGCTCGAGCGGCTGAAAATCAAGAGCGAGTTCGTCGGGGGCTTGCGCGTCACCGATCAGGCAACGGTTGAGATCGTTGAGATGGTGCTGTCCGGCGCCATCAACAAATCGATCGTCGGCGCGATCAACGCCGCCGGCGGGTTGGCGATCGGGCTGTCCGGCAAGGATGGAAATCTGATCTCGGCGGAGAAGTTGGAGCGGCGCCAGGCCGACCCCGACAGCAATATCGAGCGCGTGCTCGACCTGGGCTTCGTCGGCCAACCGCGCACGATCAACCGTCACCTGCTGGAGACGCTGACGCACTCCGACATCATTCCGGTGATCGCGCCGATCGGCGTCGGGCCGAAGGGCGAGACCTACAACATCAACGCCGATACGGTCGCGGGCGCGGTCGCCGGCGCGATCGGAGCCACGCGGCTGCTGATGATGACCGATGTGACCGGCGTGCTCGACCGGAAGAAGACGCTCATTCCCGACATGAAAGTCAGCGAGGCGCGCGCGCTGATCCAAGACGGCACCATCAGCGGCGGCATGATTCCCAAGGTGGAGACCTGCATCGCCGCGGTGATGGGCTCGGCGGCGGCGGCGGTGATCATCGACGGGCGCATCCCGCATGCGCTGCTGTTGGAGATCTTCACCGACCCCGGCATGGGCACGGCGATCTGGCCCGACTAGGTTTTTGCCTCGCTCAAGAACTGGATCTGCCACACCATATCTTTAGGCGCGAGCCGCATGCTCAAATTCGCCTTTCACGTCAGGGCGACCTTGCGCAAACGCTCGCGTTCGCCTGGCTGCAACCCGGGCAACAAACGACCGATCTTGGCGGCCAAGTCTGAGCGCACCTCGCCGTCCGCGTCGCCCGCAAGCACGAAATCCGCGTGACGCGGCGCCTGTGGGTTGCGCGCCACTTCGCGCCGCACTTCAGGCGCCGCACTTCGGGCGCCGGATCGGCCGCCAGGTAGGAGCTCGGGCGGAACGTCCGTACGCGCGGCGACCCGACGGCGCACCGCCGCGTCAGTATCGCGCGCGAGGAGCTTGGCCTCGGCGATTGATGGCGCTGCCTAGTTGCTTGCGCACGGAATCGCTCATGCCGCGCTCCCGGATGCCGCCGGAACCGGCTCATCAGCGAAAATGCGCTGTTTGCCTTCGTTCTTGGCGATATACATGGCGCGATCGGCGCGCGCGAGGAGCAACTCGGCGGGCTCGACCTGAGCTGGCGTCCAGCAAGCGACGCCGATGGACGCGCCAAGCGACGGGAGATCGCCAGCGTTGGGAGGCACAAGTGCGGCGATGTTTTCGCTCAAGGCCTGCGCGCGGCGGAGAGCCGTTGCCTGGTCGGCGTGCGACAGCCACAGGGCAAATTCATCGCCGCCGATCCGCGCCACCAGATCGTAACGACGCGCGTTGCCCTTCAACGCTGCCGCGACCTTGATCAACGCCTCGTCGCCCGCGGCGTG
This sequence comes from Alphaproteobacteria bacterium, assembly GCA_009694135.1. Taxonomy (GTDB): domain Bacteria; phylum Pseudomonadota; class Alphaproteobacteria; order UBA6615; family UBA6615; genus SHVS01. The sequence continues at coordinate 40,549 of SHVS01000006.1, read as the reverse complement.
GCCGAGACGGTCGTTGATCGGCTTGAAGTTGTCGAGATCGACATAAAATAGCGCGCCGGAATGCCCTTCGCGGCTGTCACGCGCGAGTTGTCGATCGACCTCCTCGATAAAGGCGCGGCGATTGAGCAGACCTGTCAGCGGATCGGTGCGCGACAACGTCTCCAGCCGGCGTTGCTGCGTGAACTGCGCCAAGATCACGCCAAGCTGCGCCTCGACCGCCCGCGCCAAGGCGCGATCATCCGCGCTCCAGGCGGCGTTTGCCTCCATGCGCGCGAGCGCGACGACGCCATTCGAGCCGCCGCGAAACCGCGTGCGGAAAACAAGAAGCGCATGGCCCGATTCGACAAGCGACTCTGGGCCATTGTTCACCTGCACGCGATCATGGCGGAAGAGGCGGCCGCCACCGCAGCATCCGCGCCGCGCCGCAGAATGAGCTCGCCGCCGGCATCGTCGGTCAGCATGATCGCGACGCCATCCGCCGCCAGCGCGCCGCACAGCGCCTCGACGGCGCGCTCGAGCATTTCGAGCGGATCGACGCCGTCGCGAATCTGCTCGATAATGTGCGCGACCACGCGCTCACGCCCGTCACGTTTCGAGCGGGCGAACGCCTCTAGACGCTCGCGCGTCACGTTGCGCGACAGCCCGCGGGCCCCGCGCCACGCGCCCGCGCTGTCGTTAAGCGGCCGCGCGGTGGTGATCAGGCAAGCCGGATTGCCGGCCTTGTCCGTTGCCCAGAGTTCGACATCGGCGACCGGCTCGCGCGCGGCGAAGGGCGAATGACCGCCGAGCGCCGCGACGTCGCTCAACAGGCTCTGCACCGGACGACCGACCAGTTCGGCGGCGGTGAAGCCAAGCGCGCCCTTGGGTGAAACGAACACGATCTCGCCGGCGGCATTCGTCTCCCAAGAGAAGTCGCTCGCGATCTCCACCAGTTCCTTGTAGCGCTGGCGCGATTCGAACAAGGCTTGGCGCACGACGGTTTCGGTCCGCGTGTCACGGCCCAGCGCCAATGCCGTCTTGCGGCAGGACCAGCATATCGAGCGCGATGTCACCGCCGGTGGTCGAGAGAACGCCGCGGCCGGGCTTGCCGCTCTGCAGCGCTACGCGGCACAGTTCGGCCAGGGTGGCGAGCACTTTGGCGCAGTCATCGCCGAGCCGTTCGATCAGCGCGCTCGCCGCTGCGTTGCCGGCAACGGGCGCGCCATCTTCGCCAAGTATCAGCACCGGATCGGGATAGGCGGCCAGCAGCGTGGCGGCGACGCCACTGAGCGGCGGCAGCCGCCCGTCCACGACAGACGGCGGCGCAGCGGCCTCGGGCGGCTGGGGCTCGGTCTGCGCCATGCTTCGGACCAATGAAAATTACGCGCCGAAACGACTTTCGGGGGCCACGGCACCTTAGCGACCGGCGCTTAACCGACCGTAACGCCTGGCCCGCAACGGCCCGGCACACGCCGGAAATCGGCTTGCGCCAATGCGGCGCGCGCGCCATGTTCGGCCACCGCCCACAGACAAGGGTCCCGTCGAACCATGACTGCCGAACTCAAGGCCACGATTGAATCCGCGTGGGAGCAGCGCGATACCATTTCGCTGACCACCAAGGGCGCCGTGCGCGACGCCGTGGAGCAGACGCTTGCCCTGCTCGATGCCGGCACCGTCCGCGTGGCCGAAAAGCAGGATGGTCAATGGCGCGTTAACCAATGGCTCAAGCAGGCGGTGCTGCTCTCCTTCCGCCTCAACGACATGGCCGTGATCGCCGGCGGCCCGGGTGGCGCCAATTGGTGGGACAAGGTCCCGTCCAAATTTGTCGGCTGGGATGCGGCCCGCTTCAAGACCGCGGGATTTCGAGCCGTGCCGGGAGCCATCGTGCGCCGGTCAGCCTATATCGCCCCGGGCGTTGTGCTGTTGCCGGCCTTCGTCAATCTCGGCGCGCGCGTCGACAGCGGCACGATGATCGACACCTGGGCGACGGTTGGCTCCTGTGCCCAGATTGGCAAGAACTGTCATATCTCCGGCGGCGCCGGCATCGGCGGCGTGTTGGAGCCGCTGCAGGCCGGTCCGGTGGTGATCGAGGACGACGTGTTTATCGGCGCCCGCGCCGAAGTGGCCGAGGGTGTCATTGTCGAACAGGGCTCGGTGTTGTCGATGGGCGTTTATATCGGAGCCTCGACCAAAATCGTCGATCGCGCCACGGGCCAGGTGCACTACGGCCGCGTGCCGGCCTATTCGGTCGTGGTTTCCGGCACCATGCCAGGCAAACCCTTCCCCGACGGAACGCCGGGACCCGGTCTATACTGCGCCGTGATCGTCAAACGAGTGGATGAGCGCACGCGCTCCAAGACCGCGATCAACGAGCTGTTGCGAGACTAATGACCGACCCGGTTGCGCTCGCCCAGGCGCTGATCCGCTGCCCATCGGTCACGCCGCACGAAGGCGGCGCGCTCGATCTGCTCGAGCGCACGCTCACGCCGCTCGGTTTTACCTGTAATCGACTGCGATTCGAGGCCGAGGGCACCCCACCGGTCGAGAATCTGTACGCTCGCTTCGGTGATCGCGCGCCGCATTTCTGCTTCGCCGGCCATACCGATGTTGTGCCGGAAGGCGCGCGCGCACAGTGGTCGGTCGATCCTTTCGCCGGCAAAATCAGCGACGGCGCGCTGTGGGGACGCGGCGCGGCCGACATGAAGGGCGCGATCGCCGCCTTTGTCGGTGCGGCGGCGCGTATTGTCGCCAAGGGCCGCCCGCAAGGCTCGATCAGCCTGCTCATCACCGGCGACGAGGAAGGCCCGGCGGTCAATGGCACGAAGAAGGTGCTCGACTGGCTCAAGGCACGCGGCGAAAAGCTGGACGCCTGCGTCGTGGGCGAACCGAGCTGCCCACAGGCGCTCGGCGATGCCATCAAGATCGGCCGCCGCGGAAGCCTAAACGGGGTGCTGACGGTCGAGGGTGTCCAGGGCCATGCGGCCTATCCGCATCTGGCCGACAATCCGGTGCACCGGCTGGTCGCCATGCTGTCGGCGCTGCTCAAGGAACCGCTCGATCTGGGCAGCGAGGCATTCGAGCCCTCGACGCTGCAAATCACCAGCGTCGATGTCGGAAATATCGCGACCAATGTCATCCCGGCGCGCGCGAACGCGATGTTCAACGCGCGGTTCAACGACTTGCACAGCGGCGCATCGCTCGAAACGCATTTGCGCCGGCAACTCGACGCGGTCGGCGGCGGCTATGAGCTGGCGGTGAGCGTGAGCGGCGAGAGTTTCTTGACTCCGCCGGGCGGTTTCGCCGAGCTGGTCGCGGGTGCGGTCGCCGAGACGCTTGGCCGCCGGCCGGATTTCTCCACATCGGGCGGCACCTCGGACGCGCGGTTCATCAAGGACCATTGCCCGGTGGTCGAATTCGGCCTGGTCGGCGCGACCATGCACAAGGTCGACGAGCGCGTCAGCGTCAAGGACATCGAAGCGCTGGCGCGGGTCTATGAGCGCGTGCTCGAGCGATTTTTCGCCGCCAAGGCATGATCACGACGACCGAGGTCGCCGCCGCGCTTAACGGCGCCTGGCGATTGGCGCAGCTTGATCGGCGCGGCATGACGCTGTTCGAGGCGACGCCGGAAGGATTCTGGAAATCCTTTGTCGCCGCGGCGATCGTGCTGCCCGGCCATGCGATTTTTAATTTTCTGGAGGACAAGACTATCGCCGCGCCGCTGTGGCGCGAAATCGCTGTCTGGTTGATCGCCTATGTGATCGGCTGGGTCACATTTCCCTTGGCCATGACCGGCATCTGCGACCTGATCGACCGCCGCGCGCGCTATGTCGGCTATATCGTCGCCGCCAATTGGTGCTCGGTGTTGCAGACGGCGCTGCTGATTCCCTTGGCCGTCTTAAGCGCCTATGGCGGCTGGGCGGCGACTCTGCTGTATGTAATCGCCTTCTTCGCCATGCTGGCCTATGATTGGTATGTCGCGCGCGTCGCGCTCGAGATCGATGGCTTCACCGCCGCCGGCGTGGTCTTTCTCAGCGTGCTGATCTGGCAATTGATCGCCCGCGTCAGCGACGCCTTGCTTATTCGCGCGTAAGCACGTCGTCGGCGTAGCGCACCTCCATCAGGCATAAACCGTCCGGCGGCGCGGTCGGGCCGCCGGCGCGCCGATCGCGCGCCTCCAACGCGGCAGCCACATCGGCGATCTTCCAGCGTCCGGCGCCGACTTGTTCAAGCGTACCGGCCATAATCCGCACCTGATTGTGCAGGAACGAGCGCGCCTCGGCGGTGATATGAATCTCGTCGCCGACGCGTTCGACCTCCAGCCGGTCGAGTGTCCGCAGCGGCGAATTGGCCTGGCACTGGATCGAGCGGAAGCTGGTGAAATCATGCTTGCCGAGCAGCAAGGACGCCGCCGCCTGCATCGGCTTGGGATCAAGCGCGCGCGCAACCCACCACACCCGCCCGCGTCCAAGCGCCGGCGGTGGTCGCCGTGACAGGATCCGATAGAGGTACCGGCGGCCGATCGCCGAGCGGCGCGCATCGAAGCGCGCAGGCGCCAGCGTAGCTTCGAGCACCGCCACGGGGATCGGGCGCAAAAAATTGTTGAGCGCATCCCGCAGCCGCCCCGGAAGCAGTTCCTTGGTCAGGTCGAGATGCGCTACCTGGCCGGCGGCATGCACGCCGGAATCGGTTCGCCCGGCGCCAATCACCGTCACCCGCTCGGCGCAAAAGGCGAAGACCGCATCCTCGATCGCGCCTTGCACCGACGGCCCATTCGCCTGCCGCTGCCAGCCGGCGAAGGGTCCGCCATCGTATTCGAGCAGCAACCGATAGCGTGGCATCAGGAAAGCTTCGCCCCGGGCGGCAGCTTCATCCCGCGCAGGAATTCGGCGGCTGGAAGGACGCGCTTGCCCTCGCGCTGCAGCATTAGCAAGCGCAGCGCTCCATGCCCGCAGGTAATGGTCGGATGCTCGTCGAGTACGGTCCCCGGGGGGCCTTCGCCCGGGGCAAGCTTGGTGGCAAAAACCTTTATACGGTGATCGCCCAGATAAAAGAACGCTCCCGGCTGCGGGGCGAAGGCGCGCACGCGGCGGGCGAGGTCACGCGCTGGTTCGGTCCACACCAGCCGCGCTTCCTCAGGCTTGATTTTGGGCGCGAGGGTCACGCCGGCTGCCGACTGCGGCCTGGCCGCGAGTTCGCCCGCGTGCAGCTTGGCGAGCGCGGTGACGATCAATTCCGCGCCCAGCGCCGCCAGGCGATCATGCAGCGTGCCGGTCGTGTCGTCCGCGGCGATCGGGAAGCCTTCGGCCAGCAGCATTGGACCGGTGTCGAGTCCGGCATCCATGCGCATGATGGTGATGCCCGTATTCGCATCCCCGGCCAGCAGCGCGCGCTGGATCGGCGCCGCGCCGCGCCAGCGCGGCAGCAGCGATGCATGAATATTGATGCAGCCGAAGCGCGGCGCATCGAGCATGGATTGGGGCAGGATCAGCCCATAGGCGGCGACCACGGCCGCATCGAGGCCGAGGGATCTGAACGCCTGTTGCACGGCGGGATCCTTGAGGCTGCGCGGGGTCTCGATCGTAATGCCATGCGCCTCGGCGGCGCGCGCCACCGGCGACATGCGCGGCGCCATCCCGCGCCCGGCCGGTTTCGCCGGCTGGCTATAGACGCGCAGGATTTGATGGCCGGCGGCGAGAAGCGCTTCCAGCGCCGGAACGGCGAAATCTGGGGTACCGAGAAAGGCAAGGCGCATGGGCCTAACTCAACCCTTAGAGCGCGGCGCGCTCCTCCTCATCCGCCGGCGCCTCCAAACGCTTGGCCTTGCGCAGTTTACGCAAGATCATGTTGCGCTTGAGCGGCGACACGTAGTCGACGAAGACCACGCCGGACAGGTGATCGATCTCGTGCTGCAGGCAAGTCGCCAGCAATCCATCGGCCATAAGCTCCCGCCGTGAACCCGTCTCGTCCAGATAGCCGATGCGCACCCGCGCCGGCCGCTCGACTTCGGCGAATTGCTCGGGGAAAGACAGGCAGCCCTCCTCATGGGAGGCGCGCTCGACCGAGCGCCACAGGATCTCCGGGTCGGCCAGCACGAGTGGTTGGCGGGGCGCGTCCCGCTTGGCGACATCGGCCACCACGACCCGCGCAAGCACGCCGACTTGCGGCGCGGCCAGCCCGATACCGATCGCCGCATACATCGTCTCCAGCATATCAGCCATCAGCTGGCGGATGTCGGGCGTGACCGTGCCGACCGGCGCAGCTTTAAGCTTGAGGCGCGGGTCGGGCGCCTTAATGATCGTACGCAGTGCCATGGCGGTTTACCTATGAGCCGTCCCCGGCCGCGTCAAGGTCAGGACGGTATGCGCTTCGCGGGCGCGATCAGCTAGGATACGCGCTGGAGGTTGTCGATGATTATCACTTTGGCCGTGCTTCTGGCCGCGGCTCTGGTCGCGCTCGCGGTCGCGTTAACCTTGTTGCTCGGCGCCCGTGGCGAGGCGGCGCGGCTCACCCGCGAAGCCGCCGCCGACCGCGTACGTGCCGAATCCGCGGAGGCGGCACGCATCGACGCCGAACGCGCCCAAGCGCTGGCGGAGCAAGCGGTGGCGCTGGAACGCGCGCGGATGGGCGACCTCGACCAGGCGCGCAAGGACGCGGTGGTGACGGCGCAGGCGGCGGCGCTCGCCTCTTCGCGCGAGCTGTCCGCCAAGCTGATCGACGACCACAAGCGCGAAGCCGAGTTGCAGCGCAAGGAAGCCGAGGAACGGGTGCGCCTCGCGACCGAGAAGCTCTATCAAAGCGTGGAAAAGGTCACCGCCTCGGTCTCCGCGCTCAACAGCCAGGTGGCGAAGAACCAGGACACGGTCGAAACCGTCAAACGCGCGTTGCTCAGCCCCGGCGGCGCCGGCAGCTATGCCGAAATCGGGCTGGAAAACACCCTCAAGACCTTCGGCCTCGAGCCCGGCCGCGACTTCCGCCTGCAAGCCACCGTCGCCGGGGAGGAAGGCGCGCGGCTGCGCCCGGACGCGCTGGTGTTCATGCCCGGCGACACCGTTCTGGTGATCGACAGCAAGGCATCCAAGTATCTTCTCGAACATGCCGCCGCGAAGGACGAGGACGGCGCCGCCGCCGCTGCCGCCGGGTTGGCCGCGACCATGAACAAGCATCTGAAAGCGCTGGCGGCGAAGGATTATCGCAGCGCGGTCGAGGGCGACTACCGGCAGTCGCTCAATGGCCGCGAGCCGCGCCGAATCCTGTCGGTGATGTATCTGCCCAACGAAGGCGCGCTCGAACGTCTGGCCAACGCCGATCAGGATTTCGTGCAAAAGGCCGCCAAGGCGGAGATCATCCTGGTCGGACCGGCCGGCCTCGCCTCGCTGATCGGCTTCGCGCGGGTGGAGATCGACCTTGGCCGCCAAGCGATGAACCGCGAGCGCATCGTCGAGGCGAGCCGCGCGTTGTTGGAGGCAATCCCGGTCGCCTTCGGCTATCTCGACAAGGTGGGCAAGGGAATCAAAAGCGCCGCCGACGCCTTTCAAAAGCTGGGGAGTTCGCTCAACCAACGCCTGCTGCCGCGCGCGAAAATGATCATCGACCTGGGCGTGCGCCCAAGTGCGGGCAAGGATCTGCCCGCGCCTCTGCCGTCATTCCAGGTCGTGACCCAGGAATCTGGATTATTGATCGAAGGCGAGGCCGAGGACACGATGCGGCTCGCCCCGCCCGCTTCCGGCTCGCCCAATTGACGGCGCATGCTATAAGACTGGCGCGACACTTAACACAGGGGACAGTGCAATGACCGGCTCGGCAATCTTCGTCATAGTGTTGGTCGCGCTGGCAATCGCGCTCATCCTCGGCGGGGTCAAGTCCGTTCCGCAAGGCAACGAATACACCGTCGAACGCTTCGGCCGCTTCATCAAAAGCCTGAAACCCGGGCTCAACTTCATCGTGCCGATTGTCGATCGCATCGGCCAGAAGCTGTCGATGATGGAGCAAGTGCTCGAGGTCCCGACGCAAGAGGTGATCACCAAGGACAACGCCATGGTCGGGGTCGATGGCGTGGTGTTCTATCAGGTGCTCGACGCGGCCAAGGCGGCCTATCAGGTGCGCAACCTCCAGCCGGCGATCGTCAACCTGACGATGACCAATATCCGCACCGTGATGGGCTCGATGGATCTCGACGAGCTGCTGTCGCAGCGCGACAAGATCAACGCCCAGTTGCTGACCGTGATCGACCACGCGACCCACCCCTGGGGCGTCAAGGTCACGCGCATCGAGATCAAGGATATCGCCCCGCCGCGCGATCTGGTCGATTCCATGGCGCGGCAGATGAAGGCAGAACGCGACAAGCGCGCCTCGATCCTTGAAGCCGAGGGGCTGCGCCAGTCGGCGATCCTCAAGGCCGAAGGCGAGAAGCAGGCGACCATCCTCGCCGCCGAAGGCCGCCGCGAAGCCGCCTATCGCGATGCCGAGGCGCGCGAACGCGAAGCCGCCGCCGAAGCCAAGGCGACCGAATCCGTTTCGGCGGCCATTGCCGGCGGCAATGTGCAGGCGATCAACTATTTCGTCGCTCAGAAATATGTCGAAGCGCTGAGCGCGCTGGCCTCCGCACCCAATCAGCGCGTCATCCTGATGCCGCTCGAAGCCTCGAGCCTGATCGGTTCGATCGGCGGCATCGCGGAACTGGTGCGCGCCGCTTTCGGGGGCGATACGCCGCACGGCGGAGGCGGTCTGCCGCCAAGCGGCGGGCGCCTGCGCACGCCCTCCTCCGCCGGGTCGCAATCCTCCGCCGGGTCGCAATCCTCCGCCGGGTCGCAATCTTCGGCCGGATCGGCGTCAAGCGCCGGCACCCAATCCTCGGCCGGCTCCGCGTCGAACGCCGGCAAGCCAGCCTCGTCGGTGCCGGTCGCACGGCGCAAAGGCGCGGACGGGAAGGACCTGCCGATCTGGGGCAACACATGAGCGCCTACTGGATCTGGCTGATCCTCGGCGTCGCTTTGATGGCGCTGGAGATCCTCGCACCCGGAATCTTCCTCATCTGGCTCGGCATCGCCGGGCTGATCGTCGGGGTGATCGTGTTCTGGGTGCAGGACATGCTCTGGCAGTGGCAGGTCGCGCTTTATGCCATTTTGTCGGTGGCGTCGGTGGTCGTTTCCTGGCGTTACCTGCGCCGCCATCCGTTTGCGACCGAGGAGCCGAATCTCAACTTGCGCACCAAGAACTTTGTCGGCCAGCTGGTTGCGCTCGAAGCGGCCATCGTCAATGGGCGCGGCCGGGCGCGGCTGGGCGACAGCGTGTGGCAAGTCTCCGGCCCGGATTTGCCGGCCGGCGCGCGCGTGCGCATCACCGGCGCCGATGGCACGCTGCTGATCGTCGAAAAGGCGTAAGCCCCTAGCGTCGCTCGCCCGGCGCGACGACGTTCACCCGCACGCGATAGCTGAGCGTCGCGGAGCCATTCGCCGGCACGGCAACGCGCCAGACATGTTGCAGCGCCGAAAGCGCCTCGTGCCGCTGGCTTTCCTCGAAAAGGTTACCTTCGCCCAGTGGGGACTCGACCACTTCGACCGTCACCGGCTCGGCTTTGGCGTTCGACAGCACGATACGCTGCGTGGTTTCAATCGCGAGCGCGTTGCGCGGCCCCTCCTCGCGATAATCGGTCACGCTGCGCCGCGCGGTTACGTCGAAGGCGCGACCGATCAAAAGCTCGGCGCGCTCGTTCTTGGGCGTCGCCGGCAGCGGCGCCTCGCCGAGAAATGCCGCGTCAGTCCCAGTAGAATAAACCCGCAGCGTCCCCGCCGGCAGCGGCAGCCCAAGCCCGGCGGCCTCGGCGTTGGCGAAGGCGATGAGCACATCGACCGGCACCGGCGCCGGGCTGGGCGCGGGGCGGGTCATGCTCGGCCTTCCGCTCAGGCGATAGATGCGCTCGACCGGCACGTCGACGGCGGACAGCAGCGCCACCTGCGTGCGCGCGCCCCGCGCCAAATCCACCGGCCGCTCCACGGCGAAACGGCGATAATCGCCGGCTGGGGCTTCGGCCACGCCCGGCGCCATTTCCGCCGCCATGGCGACAACGCCGCGTTGCACCGGCGCCACAGGGGGCTGGGCGCGCGCAACCTCGCCGGCGATCAGCGCCAGCCGCGCACGCGGATAGTCCGCCCCACTTTCGTTGGCGACGGTCGCCAAAAGTTCCAACCGCATGCGCCGGCCGCTGGCATCGAGCGATGCGACGTAATCGGCGCGCCATGACAATCCGGAGGTAAGATAACCGAGTTCGATCTCGGCCGGTCCGGCGCGCGGGCTGTCGATCAACAGCGTGACCACATCGGCCTCGAAGCGGCGTTCGACAACGCGCACGCCGGGCGCGGAAAGCTGCACGGTTTCCGGCTGAAGCACCCGGCTCACGCCGGGAAAAGCCAGCTCATTCAAGCCCTGGATGAGCGTCGTCCGGCGCGCATCGCGCACGAAAGCCAGATCGCGATAGAGCGTGACGGCAAGCCCGGCGCGCGCGTCCGGCCCGACCGCGACTTCTGCGGCGTGCGCCACGCCGCTCAGGATCGAAAGTGTCAGCGCGCCAACAATCGCCCTTCGCATGACCCGTCCTCCGCTTGCCGCCGCTTCAGATACGATGCCTCGCTTTAAGCGCCGCGACCAGGGTTCCGTCATCCATGTAATCCAGCTCGCCGCCCAACGGCACGCCATGCGCGAGGCCGGTGACGGCGACGCCCGCGCCCATCAGCCGCTCGGCGATGTAATGCGCCGTGGTCTGGCCGGAGACGGTGGCGTTGGTCGCCAGCACCACCTCCTTGAGCTCGCCGGCGCGCGCGCGTTCGACCAATTGGCCGATGCGGAGTTCTTCCGGCCCGATGCCATCCAAGGCCGATAGCGCCCCGCCCAGCACATGATAGCGCCCCTCGCAGGCCCCGGCGCGCTCCAGCGCCCAAAGATCGGCGACGGTTTCAACCACGCAGACGTAACTGGAATCGCGTTTCGGGTCGGCGCAGATCGCGCAGGGATCGGAAGCGTCGAGATTGCCGCAGGTCGAACAGGCGCGAATCGCCGCCGCCGCGCGGCTCATCGCATCGGCGAGGGGATCGAGCGCGTCCGGCTTGTGCCGCACCAGATACAGCGCGACGCGGCGCGCCGAACGCGGCCCGAGTCCCGGCAGCTTGGCCAGAAGCTGGATCAGCCGCTCGATTTCCGGTGCGGGCATGGGCGCTGCGCTTGGCGCGGGTCAGGAGTGCTAGAACAACTTCAGCCCGGGCGGCAGCGGCAACCCTCCGGTCGCGTCCTTCATCGCCGCCGACATCAGCGCCTCTTGCTTGCCGCGCGCATCCCTGAGCGCCGCGAGGACCAGCGCCTCAAGCCTGTCGGCCTCATCCGGCTTGAGCAGCGACGGATCGATGTGGACGCGGTTCGCCTCGCCTTTGCCATTCATCGCGATGGTCACCAGCCCTCCGCCGGCGTGGCCTTCGACCTCTTCGCTCGCCAAGCGTTCCTGCGCGGCGGCTATCTTACCCTGCGCGGCTTGCGCTTGTTGCAAGAGCTGGCTGAGCATTTTCATCTCTCGGCTCCATCCAGATCGGATTCCGCGGCGTCAACGCCCTCGCCCGCGCCGCCGTCAAGCGCGCGCACGCGCACGATGGTCGCGCCCGGAAAGGCCTCCAATGTCGCTTTGACCAGTGGATGCTCCGCCGCCTGCGCTTTGCGCTCTTCCGCTGTCACGCGCTCCGCTTCGGCCAGAGTCGCCACCGAAGCCCCGGCGGCGGCCAAAGCGACCTGCCATTGCGCGCCGAGCCAGGCACGCAGCCTCTCCTGCACGCGCGCGGGCAGATCGCGCGGCGCCTGCGGCCGCAAGCGTATTTCCAGCCGTCCAGCGACGAGTGCCACCGGCTCGACGTGGTGGTAGAGCTCGTTGCGCAGCCGCGCCTCTTTGTGCAGGCCAAACAGCGCCACGATTTCGGCAAAACTGCTTGGCTCTTTCGTGGACTCTTTGGGACGCGTCGCGGTGGCGGCGGGCGCGGGCGACGCCATCGCGGCCTTTTCATCGAGGCGCGCGATCATCTCCGCCGGCGTCGGCAATGCGGCGGCAAAACATAAGCGCACCAGCACCATCTCGGCGGCGTCGATCGGCGAAGGCGCGGCTTGCACCTCGCTCAAGCCCTTCAGCTGGATCTGCCAGGCACGGCTAAGCAGCGGCACCGATAGCTTGGCCGCCATCGCCTTTCCCTGCGCGCGCTCTTCATCCGAAGTCGCTTCGCTCGCGGCCTCTTCGGGCGCCAGCAACAGCCGTGTCAGCCAATGCGTGAGGTCGAGCAAATCCTGCAGCACGGTCAACGGCTCGGCCCCGGAGTCATACAGCCGACGGAGCAAGCCAAGCACCGCTTTGGCGTCGCCGCGAAAGATCGTGTCCGCGAGTTCGAGCACGCGCCCGCCTTCGGCGAGCCCCAGCATGGCGCGCACCGCCGCGCCCTCGACCTTGCCATCGCCATGCGCGATCGCCTGATCGAGCAGCGAAAGCGCGTCACGCGCCGAACCATCGGCCGCGCGCGCGATCAGCCGCAGCGCCATATCCTCGGCTGTCACCTCTTCCCGCTTGGCGATCGCGGCCAAATGCTCGACCAGCCGCGCGGTCTCGATGCGGTGCAGATCGAAGCGCTGGCAGCGCGACAAGACGGTGACCGGAACCTTGCGCGTTTCGGTGGTGGCGAAGATGAACTTCACATGCGGCGGCGGCTCTTCAAGCGTCTTGAGAAGCGCGTTGAAGGCAACCTTCGACAGCATGTGCACTTCGTCGATGATGTAGACCTTGGCCCGGCCCATCACCGGCCGATAGCGCGTGCCATCGAGGATCTCGCGCATATTGTCGACGCCGGTGTGGCTGGCGGCATCCATTTCCAGCACATCGACGTGGCGGTCCTCGGCGATCGCGCGGCAATTGTAGCACACGCCGCAGGGCTTGACCGTCGGGCCGCCTTTGCCATCCGCGCCGGTGCAGTTGAGCGCCTTGGCGATGATACGCGCGGTCGAGGTCTTGCCCACGCCGCGCACGCCGGTCAGCATGAAGGCATGCGCGATGCGCCCGGTGGCGAAGGCGTTGGTGAGCGTGCGCACCAGCGCGTCCTGTCCGATGAGCGCGTCGAAGTCCTGCGGCCGGTACTTGCGCGCCAACACGCGGTAAGGCGGGGGCGCGGCGCCGCCGCCGAACAGCTCGGGCGTGGATGCCACGGGTTCGGAGTCGTTGTTCATAAGCGCGCCCAGGGGAAACAAAGTGGGAGCCCGGCACGACCCGGGCGCTAATCACTACGGCTGCTTCCTTCCGGACCTGACCGGGTTCGCAAGGCGCCCGTCCGCCCCGGACTCCCAGGACCGACTATAGCAGATGGACGGCGGCTTGCGGCAACACCCTATTGCCGGAACTTATGCGCCCGGAACGAGCCAAGGATGCGCAATGTGGTCGAGAAATAGTCCAATTCCTCGAGCGCGCGCGCGACCTTGAGGTCGGCGGGGTGGCCCTCGATCTCGGCATAGAACTGGGCCACGGAAAACCGGTCGCCGGACAGGTAGCTCTCGATCTTGGTGATGTTGATGCCGCTGGTGGCGAAGCCGCCGAGCGCCTTGTAGAGCGCCGCCGGCACGCTGCGCAGCTGGAAGATCAGCGCGGTCAGGCAGGGGCCATCCTTCGGGTCGGGATCGATCCGCCGGCGCGACATGATCACGAAACGGGTCGTATTGCCGATGCGGTCCTCGACGCGCGTGCGCAAGACCTTGAGCCCATAGGTTTCGCCGGCCAAGGCCGAGGCGATCGCCCCGGTCGTCTTGTCGCCGGATTCTGACAATTCCTTGGCCGCGCCGGCGGTATCGGCGCGCAGCACAGGCTCCAGGCCAAGCGATTTGAGCTGGCCGCGGCATTGGGCGAGCGCCTGCTCGTGGCTGAGCACGCGCTTAAGCCCTTCCAGCGTCGCGCCTTTCACGCCCAGGAGGCAATGATGCACCGGCTGGAAATGCTCGGCGATGATGTACAGCGACGACGCCGGCAGCAGGTGGTGGATGTCCGCCACCCGCCCGCCGAGCGAGTTTTCGATCGGGATCATGGCGCATTCGGCGCGTCCGTCCTCGACCACGGCGAAAGCGTCCTCGAACGACGGGCACGGCAGCGGCGTCAAAGCCGGATAGGCCTCGCGGCAGGCGAGATGCGAATAGGCGCCGAGGATGCCCTGGAAGGCGATCACGCCCGCTTTCGACGCCGAAGCGCTGCGGGCGGGGGCCGCTTGGGCGCGGCCAGGTTTCTTGCGAGCAGCCATGATGGTGAGAAATCCGCTCCTAGGCTCTAAGTCGAGGCGGGGGGCCGCAGACGCTCGCGCACGCGTTCAAGGTCGGCGGCAGTATCGACACCGCGCGGAATCGAGTCAACGAAGGCGATATCGATCCTCATTCCGGCCTCCATCGCGCGCAACTGCTCCAGCCGCTCGCGCTTTTCGAGCACGCTCGCCGGCAGCGCGACGAAGCGCCGCAGAGCTGCGCGCCGGTAGGCGTAGACGCCGATGTGGTGGTAGCGGACCCCCTCGCCCGACGGTACCGCCGCCCGGCTGAAATAAAGCGCGCGCCCGCCGCGGCCATGCGCGTGCGGCGACACCACTGCCTTCACCACATTAGGGTCGTCGTGCTCGCTCATATCGGTGATCGGCGCCGCCGGCGTGGCGATATCCACCGCCGGGTCGGCGAGCGGGCCAAGAACCGCCGTGAGGATCGCCGGGTCGATGGTCGGCAGGTCGCCTTGCAAATTGATCACGACATCATAACTTCCGCCGGGATCAGCCGCTTCCATCGCCGCATGAACGCGGTCCGATCCGGACGCGAGCGCCGGATCGGTCAACAGCGCATTGCCCCCGGCGGCCTCGATCGCCGCGACGATTTCCGCATCGCCGGCGGCCACGAGCACGGGCCCGAGCCCAGCGTTTACCGCATGCTGCCAGCAATGAACGATCATCGGCCGGCCGTGGATCATCGCCAAGGGCTTGCCCGGCAGGCGCATGGCCGCCATGCGCGCCGGAATCACGACCATCGGATGCATAGTTCCCCCTTGTTTCCTTCGACCGGGACCATGCGGCAGCGCTGAAATCCGGGCAAACCGATTTTACCGCGAGGCCATGGACTCGGTCGGACGCGCTGTATAATCTCGCGCCGCCGTTGTGTAGGGGAAGGTTTTTGGGACGGGCCGGGCGCATCCCGCAGGGGATTTGACCTTGGCTGAGGCCGACTTCATATCTCGGCACGAATTTGGCCCTCTGCAAATGCAGTCGGTCGGTGTGTGGCGATTGGACGTTCGACGAAACTTGGCGTTCGACAAAACATTGGGGCGCGGGGAATGAATCACGGTCAAGCTGGGGCGGGATCGATGTCGGCCGGCGACATCAACAAGATCCTTGGTGCGGTGCTGGTGACGCTGTTGGCGTCCGAGGTGATCGGCCATATCGCCGATTTTCTCATCCCGGAGAAGGAAACGGTTGGCACGCATAGCCCGGCGCCCGCGCGCGCCGCGCCGGCGCCCGCCGTGGCCGCTCGTCCGGCGACGACTCCGGCTCCGGCCGCCACTCCGGCGCCAGCCGCAGCAGCACCAGCCGCCGCGCCTGCTGCCGGCGGCGCACAGATGGCCGCAGTCGGCGCGGGCGACGCCGAGGCCGGCAAGAAAGTCTTCGTGAAGTGCATTGCCTGCCACAGCGTGGCTGACACTGGCAAGCATGGCGTCGGTCCCAACTTACTTGGTGTCGTCGGACGCAAGGCGGGCACGGCGCCCGGCTATGACTACAAGTCGAAGCTCAAGGGCTTGGACAAGACCTGGACCGAAAGTGATCTGTCTGAGTTCCTTGAAGATCCGAAGCCGCTTATCGAGGGCACGCCAATGCAGACCTTTGCCGGGCTGAAAAGTGAGGCGGATCGTGTCAATCTGATCGCTTACTTCAAGTCCCTCAAGTAGCGCCGCGCGGCACCTTTTCGCCGCCGCCATTGTCTTCGAGCGACGCGGACCCGGACGCGCTGGTCGCGTTCGGCGTCCGCCTCGCGGAAATCTCCGGCTCGATCGCTCGACGCTATTTTCGTAGCGCCCTTGCGGTGATCGACAAGCCCGACGCCACGCCGGTCACCATCGCCGACCGCGAGGCGGAAACGGCCATGCGCGCCGAGATCGCGCGCGCCTATCCACAGCACGGCATCGTCGGCGAGGAACATGGCAGTGAGCGGCCCGATGCCGAGTTCGTCTGGTATCTCGACCCGATCGACGGCACCAAGAGCTTCATCGCCGGCGTGCCGCTGTTCGGCACCCTGATCGGCTTAGCGCGCGAAGGGCGGCCCTATCTCGGCATCATCGACCATCCAGCGCTCAACGAGCGATGGATCGGGCTCAGCGGCCGTTCGACGACCTTTAACGGCGCGCCGGCCCGCTGCCGCCCCTGCGCGCGCCTGGAAGACGCGCAGCTGTTCACAACCGATCCGGAGTTATTCGAAGGCGCCGAGCGCGAAGCCTTCGGCCGCGTGCGCCAGCGCGTCAAGCGCGTGCGCTATGGCGCGGATTGCTATGCCTATGGGCTGGTCGCCAGCGGCTGGGCCGATCTCGTGGTCGAAACCGACCTGGACGCCACCGATTTCATGGCGCTGGCGCCGGTGATCGACGGTGCCGGCGGCGCGCTGCGTGATTGGCAGGGGCGCGCGATCACGCCCGCCAGCAGCGGGCAGGTTCTGGCGGTCGGCGACCTGCGGCTGCTGGCGCCCGCGCAAGCGCTGTTGACCGGGGCGGCTTGAGCTTTAGCGCTCGCCACGGCTTGTGTTAATGTAGCGTCCGAGCGTGGCGAAAACGGTGGAGCTCCCCATGTTGACAACGCGCATTGCGGCATTTGCAGCGGCCTCCCTGGCGGCGTTACTGACCGCGGGCTTGGCACCCAAAGCCCTCGCCGCCGGCGGCACCAATGGCCCGGCACATGGCATCGCCATGCATGGCGCGCCGAAATACGCGAAGGACTACAAGAATTACGACTACGTCAATGCCAGCGCCCCCAAGGGCGGGAAAGTCGTCCTCGGCTCGATCTCGGCCTACGACACGCTCAATGCCTTCATCGTCAAGGGCGTAAAGGCCGCCGGCATCGGCAGCATCTATGAAAGCCTGATGGTCAGCAGCCTGGACGAAGCCTTCAGCGAATACTGCCACCTGTGCGAAACGGTCGAGGTGCCGGATGACCGCTCCTGGGTTGAGTTCACCCTGCGCCGCGACGCGCGCTGGCATGACGGCAAGCCGCTCACCGTCGATGACGTGATCTGGACCTTCGAGACGCTGCGCGAGAAAGGCACGCCCGGCTTCCGCGCCTATTACAAGAGCGTGGCCAAGGTCGAGAAAACCGGAGCAAACAAGGTCAAATTCAGCTTCGAGGATAAGACCAATCTCGAGCTGCCGCTGATCATGGGTCAGCTCACGGTTTTGCCAAGGCATTACTGGGAGGCGCGCGATTTCACCGCCTCAACCATGGACCCGCCGCTCGGCAGCGGGCCGTATAAGATCAAGGAACTCGATCCAGGCCGCTCGATCACTTATGAGCGGGTCAAGGACTATTGGGGCGCCAAACTTCCGACCTCGGTTGGGTTCAATAACTTCGATGCAATCCGCTACGACACCTATCGCGACGCCACCGTCATGCTGGAGGCGTTCAAGGGCGGCAATCTCGACTATCGCGGCGAAAACGTCGCGCGCAATTGGGCGACCGCCTATGACACGCCGGCCGTGCGCGCGGGCTTGATCCAGAAGGACGAGATCAAGCATTCGCGCACGCAGGGCATGCAGGCGTTCGTGTTCAATACGCGCAAGGCCAAGCTCCAGGACCCGCGCCTGCGCGAGGCGGTGAATAACGCCTTCGACTATGAGTGGACCAACGCCAATATCTTCTTCGGCGCCTATACGCGCTCGCCGAGCTACTGGTCCAATTCCGCACTGGCGAGCTTCGGCAAATTCGACGACCTGCCGCAGGACTCCGAAGAGCGCAAGATTCTGGAAGGCTTGCGCGGCAAGATTCCGGCCGAGGTGTTCACCAAGGCCTATCTGCCGCCCAAGACCGATGGCAGCGGCAACGATCGCAACAATCTGCGCAGCGCCGGCGAGCTGCTTGACGCCGCCGGCTGGGTGGTGCGCGACGGCAAGCGGGTCAACAGCCGCAGCGGACAGCCGCTCGAGATCGAATTCCTGCTCTATGATGCGACCCAAGAACGTTACACCCTGCCATTCGTGCAGCGCCTGGAGCGGCTCGGCATCGTCGCCAGCGTGCGCACGGTCGATGTGCCGCAGTACCAGCGGCGCATGGATGAATTTGATTTCGACATCACGACCACCGGCTGGGGGCAGTCGGAATCGCCCGGCAACGAGCAGCGCGGGTTCTGGGGCTCCGCCTCGGCCGCCGAAAAAGGCTCGAGCAACACCGCCGGCATCAAGGACCCGGTGATCGACGAGCTGATCGAGCTGGTGATCTCCGCCCCCGACCGCAAGAGCCTGGTCGAGCGCACGCGCGCGCTCGACCGCGTGCTGCTGTGGGGCCATTACGTCGTGCCGCAATGGCATCTGGCGACCGATCGCCTGGCCTATTGGGACCACTTCGGCCGGCCGGAGGTGATCCCGTCACGCGGCACCGCCTTCGGCACGTGGTGGGTCGATCCGGCCAAGGACGCAAGCCTGGCCGCGCGGCGCGCGGCGCTCCGCTAAGCCCCGCAAAACATCAATGCTGGCCTATATCGCCCGCCGTGTCTTGCTGATGATCCCGACTCTGTTCGGGATCATGGTGATCAATTTCTTCGTCACCCAAGCGGCCCCGGGCGGGCCGGTCGAAACCCTGCTCGCGCGTATCAAGGGCGAGTATGTCGACCCGACGGCGCGTTTCGGCGGCGGCGAAGGCGGCGAAATCCGCAACCAGCAGCAGCAACAGACGCTCGAAGATCGCGGCGCCCCAAGCAAATATCGCGGCGCGCGCGGTCTCGACCCGGAATTCATCAAGGAAATCGAGAGGCAGTTCGGCTTCGATAAGCCGATCCACATCCGCTTCATCGACATGATGGGCCGCTATCTGCGCTTCGACTTCGGCAACAGCTATTTTCGTGATCGCAAGGTGGTCGATCTGATCATCGACAAATTCCCGGTGTCGATCACGATCGGTTTCTGGACCACGCTGTTCACCTATCTGATCGCGATCCCGCTCGGCATCGCCAAGGCGGTCAAGGACGGCACGCGTTTCGATGTATGGACCAGCGCGGCGGTGATCATCGGCAACGCCATTCCCGAGTTCCTGTTCGCGATTTTCTTGATCGTCGTCTTCGCCGGCGGTCAGTATTTCCACTGGTTTCCGCTGCGCGGGCTGCTGTCGCCAGAATATAGTCAATACGGCTTCACGGCCTGCGCCACCGACCTCGGCTGCATCCGCGACTATTTCTGGCACCTTACGTTGCCGCTTTCGGCGATGGTGATCGGCGGCTATGCCGGGCTGACGATGCTCACGAAGAACGCGTTCCTCGACGAGATCAACAAGCAGTATGTCATCACCGCGCGCGCCAAAGGACTGAGCGATGGCCGCGTGCTTTACGGCCACGTTTTCCGTAACGCCATGTTGCTGGTCATCGCCGGCTTCCCCGGCGCGCTGATCGGCATCCTGTTTGCCGGCACGGTGTTCATCGAGCTGATTTTCTCGCTCGATGGACTCGGGCTCTTGGGCTTCGAAGCCGCGCTCAATCGCGACTATTCGATCATGTTCGCCACGCTGTATGCCTTTAGCCTGCTTGGGCTGTTCATCGGTCTGATTTCCGATTTGACTTACACAATCATCGATCCGCGCATCGACTTCGAGACCCGCGAGGTCTGATGTCTCGCTCGCAAAACAACCGCGACACATTTCTTGGCTTCGCCATCACGCCCTTGACCGCGCGGCGGCTGGCCAATTTCCGCGCCAACCGGCGCGGCGTATGGTCGCTGTGGATTTTCGCGACGATATTTTTCGTCAGCCTGTTCGCCGAGTTGATCGCCAACGACAAACCGCTCCTGGTCCGCTTTGACGGTCAAAATTATTTGCCGGCGCTGATCGCCTATCCGGAGACGGCGTTCGGCGGCGAATTCGCGACCGAAGCCGATTACACGGACCCCTATGTCATCGAGCTGATCACCGCCAAGGGCTGGATGGTCTGGCCGCTGATTCCCTTCAGTTACGATACCGCCGTCAAGGGGCTCAAGACCCCGGCGCCGGCGCCGCCATCGGCGCGCAACTGGATCGGCACCGACGATCAGGCGCGCGATGTGGTGGCGCGGCTGATCTATGGTTTCCGCGTTTCGGTGCTGTTCGGCTTGGCGGTCACGATCATCTCTTCGATCATCGGCGTGATCGCCGGCGCGGCGCAGGGTTATTTCGGCGGCTGGCTCGACCTGCTATTTCAGCGTTTCATGGAAATCTGGGGCTCGATCCCACGGCTGTATCTGCTGATCATCCTCGCCAGCGTGATAACGCCCAGCTTCTTCTCGCTCCTGTTCCTGACGCTGCTATTCAGCTGGATGGGGCTGGTCGGCTTGGTGCGCGCCGAGTTCTTGCGCGGGCGCAATTTCGATTATGTGCGTGCGGCGCGCGCCCTCGGCGTGCCGAATTTCTACCTGATGTTCCGGCACATCCTGCCCAACGCGATGGTGGCGACGATGACCTTCCTGCCCTTCATCACCGCGGGTTCGGTGACGATCCTGACCGGGCTCGATTTCATCGGCTTCGGCCTGCCGCCGGGATCGGCCTCGCTCGGTGAGTTGCTGCAGCAGGGCAAGAACAATTTGCAGGCGCCGTGGCTCGGCTTCACCTCGTTTTTCATCATCGCCACGATGTTGAGCCTGCTGATCTTCATCGGCGAGGCGGTGCGCGACGCCTTCGACCCGCGCAAGCAGGTCTCCAGTGTGCCACGCTAAACCGATGCGCGGGAAAGGGCGGACATGAGCCAAGCGACCAATCGCCCGGGAATCGGGGCGCGCCGCACGGGCGCGGTCGATCCGGCGTCGGCCGTGCTTTCGGTCCGTAACCTGGCGGTCGATTTCGCGACCCCGCGCGGCACGGTGCACGCGGTCAGGGGCATCGATCTCGACATCGGCGAGGCGGAGACGGTGGCGATCGTCGGCGAGTCCGGCTCGGGCAAGTCGGTCACCGCGCTGTCGATTTTGCAGCTTTTGCCCTATCCGGTCGCGCGCCACCCAAAGGGCAGCATTCGCTATCGCGGCCAGGAGTTGGTCGGCGCCACGCCCAAGCTGTTGCAGACCGTGCGCGGCAATCGCATCGCCATGGTTTTCCAGGAGCCGATGACCTCGCTCAACCCGCTGCACACGATCGAGAAGCAGGTCAACGAGGTGCTGTTCATCCACAAGGGCTTGACCCGCTCGGCCGCGCGCGCGCGCACGCTCGAACTCTTGCGCCTGGTCGGCCTGCCCAAGGCCGAAAGCCGGCTCGACGCCTATCCGCATGAGCTATCCGGCGGCCAACGTCAGCGCGTGATGATCGCCATGGCGCTGGCGAATGAGCCGGAGCTGTTGATCGCCGACGAGCCAACGACCGCGCTCGACGTCACCATCCAGGCGCAAATCCTGAAGCTCCTGCGCGAACTGCAGGCGCGCTTTGGCATGGCCATCCTGTTCATCACCCACGACCTGTCGATCGTGCGCAGGATGGCGAACCGGGTCTATGTGATGAACCAGGGCGAAGTCGTCGAACAGGGTTACACGCAGCAGATTTTCGAGCGCCCGCAGCACGCCTACACGCGCCATCTGATCGAATCCGAACCCAAGGGGAAAAAGACCGCCGGCGTCGCCGGAGCCAAGCTGATTATGCAGGCCAAGGACCTCAAGGTCTGGTTCCCGATCAAGAAGGGCCTGTTCAAGCGCACGGTCGATCACATCAAGGCGGTCGACGGCGTGACGATCGACATCCGCGAGGGACACACCGTCGGCGTGGTCGGCGAATCCGGCTCGGGCAAGACGACGCTCGGTCTCGCCTTGCTGCGGCTGATTTCCTCGCAAGGGCCGATCCTATTCCTGGGGCACGAGATCCATAATTTGCCGTCGAAGCCGCTCCGGCCGCTCAGGCGCGAAATGCAGATCGTGTTCCAAGACCCCTATGGTAGCCTTTCGCCGCGCATGTCGATCACGCAGGTGATCGAAGAAGGATTGCGCGTGCATGAACGCTCGCTTTCGGCCGCCGAACGCGACGCGCGCGTCGTGCAGGCGATGACCGAAGTCGGGCTCGATCCCGAAATGCGCCACCGTTACCCGCATGAGTTCTCCGGCGGCCAGCGGCAACGCGTTGCGATCGCGCGCGCCATGGTTTTGCGCCCACGCTTCGTCGTGCTCGACGAGCCGACGTCGTCGCTCGATCGCTCGGTGCAGGCGGGGATCATCGATCTGCTCCGCGACGAGCAGGCGCGGCACAAGCTCGCCTATCTGTTCATCAGCCACGATTTGCGTGTGGTGCGCGCGCTGTCCGACGATCTGATCGTGATGAAGGACGGCAAGGTGGTCGAGCAAGGCCCGTCCGAGCGCGTGTTCAACGCGCCGCAGCACCCATACACCCAGGCGCTGCTCGCGGCCGCCTTTGACCTCGAAGCGGTCGAGACCGGCGTCGTGCGCTCCTAGTCCGCGCGCGGAATTGAACCATGGCGCTACTGTTCAAATCCTCCTGGGACCGCGCCGATTGGTGGCGCGAGGAATTGCTGCAGCGCATCCCGGACCTCGACTTCCGCGTCTGGCCCGACGTCGGCGACGAGGCGGCGATCACCTACGCGCTGGTGTGGAAGCCGAAGCCTGGCGACCTCGCCCGCTATCGCAATCTCAAGGCGATTTTCTCGCTCGGCGCCGGAGTCGATCACCTTTTGGCCGATCCGACATTGCCGCGCGTGCCGGTGTGCCGGTTGGTCGATCGCGCCCTCACCCGCGGCATGACCGAGCATGTGCTCACGCATGTGCTACGCTTCCATCGCAACCTGCCCGGCTATGAGCGCCAGCAACATGCCTTCGAATGGAAGGGCCTGCCGATCAAGCTGCCCGAGGAGCGCATCGTCTGCGTCATGGGGCTGGGCGAGTTGGGCGGGGCGGCGGCGAAGGCGCTGGCCGCGCATGGATTCCACACGCGCGGTTGGAGCCGAACGCCGAAGACGCTTGCAGGCGTCGAAAGTTACGCCGGCAACGACGCGCTCGCCGCGTTTCTCAAGGGCTGCGAGATCCTGGTCTGCCTGCTGCCGCTGACGCGCGAGACGGAAGGCATTTTATCGTGCCAGCTGTTCGCGCATTTGCCGCGCGGCGCCTGCCTCATCAATGCCGCGCGCGGCGCGCATCTGGTCGAGGAAGACCTGATTCCGGCGCTCGATACCGGCCAGCTCGGCGGCGCGGCGCTGGACGTGTTTCGCGTCGAGCCGCTGCCGCGCGGGCATCCCTATTGGACCAACCCGCGCATTCTGATCACGCCGCATGTGGCGAGCGTGACCGATCCGCGCTCCTCCGCCGAGCTGGTGGCGGAAAATATCCGCCGCGTCGATGCGGGAGAAGCGCCGCTCTATGTCGTCGATCCCCGGCGCGGATATTGAGAGCGCCATCAAGCGCAGTCGTGCAACATTGAGGAGACCTCGATGACCGACCAGTCACTCCGTATCGCGGTTCTGATCGACGCCGAGAACACGTCGCACACCATCCTCGACAAGCTATTTGCTGAGATCGCGGGGCTCGGCGTCGCGACGGTGCGCCGCGCCTACGGGGACTTCACGAATCCGTCGCTAGCACCATGGAAAAGCGCCGTGCTCGCGCATTCGACCGTTCCCATGCAGCACGGCAATAACACCAAGGGCAAGAACGCGAGCGACATCGGTCTTGTGCTCGACGCGATGGACTTGCTGCATTCGGAACGCTTAAACGCATTCTGCATCGTATCGAGCGACGGCGACTTCACGCGGCGGCGATCCGCATCCGCGAGAGCGACGTTCTCGTTTACGGGTTTGGCGAGCGTAAGACGCCGCCGTCGCTGGTCTCGGCCTGTGACAAGTTTATCTATGTCGACATTCTGGGCGGCAATTCCGGCCCTGAGAGCGCGGACGCGATTGAGCCCAAGTCTGCAGAACCGGTGCAAATTCCGCTCCGAATCCTGCGCAATGTGGTCGAGGCTGCGACCGATGAGAGCGGATGGGCCAATCTTGGACAGGTCGGGCAAATTATTCAGAATCGTCTTCCCGATTTCGACGTCCGCGACTATGGCTTCAGGACACTGAAGGCCCTTCTCGTTGCGACCAAGCATTTTAAAGTCAAGTTACCGGATAGCGGGACGAGCGCGGTTCTGGTGCAAACGATTCCTTTCCCGCGCCATGGGGGGAAATGACGGTGCCCGCCGAAGCCTGAACGCCTAATACGCGCCTTCCTCGAACACGCGGTCGATATTACCCTGCCAGCGGCCGTGATAGGCGGCGAGCTTAGTTTCGGCGAGCGTGCAGCCGCTATCGACGATTTCCTCCAGCGTGGTGAGGAAATAGCTCTCGTCGCGCCCCCAGATGTCGAGCTTGGCGCGGTTCTTCAAGCCTTGGCGTGCCAGGGTCACGACCTCGCGCGCGAAATCGAGCACGGAGTGGTTGCGGATGCGCGCGCCAAGCGCGAGGCGCGGGACTTCGGTGCGCAGCGCGACCATTTCCTCGACCGTCCAATCCTTGACCAAATCCCAGGCGGCATCGAGCGTCGGCTGGTCATAGAGCAGCCCGGTCCATAAGGCCGGCAGGGCGCACAGCCGCCGCCACGGACCGCCGTCGGCGCCGCGCATTTCGAGGAACTTCTTCAGCCGCACTTCGGGGAACGCCGTGGTCAAGTGATCGGCCCAGTCGGAGAAGCGCGGCTTTTCGCGCGGCAGCGCCGGCAGCTTGCCGTCGAGGAAGGCGCGGAACGACTGGCCGGAGGCGTCGATGTATTTGCCGTCGCGATAGACGAAATACATCGGCACATCGAGCATCCAGTCGACATAGCGCTCATAGCCGAAGCCGTCTTCGAACACGAAGCCTGGCATGCCGCAGCGGTCGGGATCGGTGTCGGTCCAGATGTGGCTGCGATAAGACAAATATCCGTTCGGCTTGCCCTCAAGGAAGGGCGAATTGGCGAACAGCGCCGTCGCCACCGGCTGCAACGCCAGCGAGGCGCGGAACTTCTTCGCCATGTCGGCTTCGGAGGAGAAGTCGAGATTCACCTGCACCGTGCAGGTACGCAGCATCATGTCGAGGCCGAGGTCGCCGCGCTTGGGCATGTATTCGCGCATGATCTTGTAGCGGCCCTTGGGCATCCAGTGCATGTCGGCCAAGCGCCACTTCGGATGGAACCCCATGCCGAGGAAGGCGACGCCCAGCTCTTTGCCGACTTGGCGGCACTGGCGCAGATGTTCGCTTACCTCGTCGCAGGTTTCGTGAATCGTGGCGAGCGGCGCGCCCGAGAGCTCGACTTGGCCGCCCGGCTCGAGCGTGACCGATTCACTGTTCTTGCCAAGGAGGGCGATAATGTTTTCGCCTTCCCGGATCGGCTGCCAGCCGAAGCGGGTCAGCTTTTCGAGCACATCCTTGATTCCCGGCCCATCGGCATAAGGCAGCGGCCGATTATCGGCGACGCGGAAGGCGAATTTCTCGTGCTCGGTGCCGATGCGCCAGCGCTCGACCGGTTTTTCGCCGGAAGCGACATAGGCGACCAGATCCGCCTTGCTTTCGATCGGTGTCGCATCCGCGACGGCTGGTCCCGACATCCTATCCCCTTCGTGTATGGCACCGCGGTAACCGCTGGCGTGCGTCTCGATGTCATGTGGGGCGGGGTGCTTCCGCCCGCCAGTCGCCGGCAATCGCCTGCACTACCGCTAGCGCGGCCAAGGCCGCCGTCTCGGCCTTCATTATTCTTGGGCCGAGGTCGATGCGCGTAACAAAGGCCTCGGCTGCCAGCGCGTCAAGCTCGGCGGGGGCGAAACCGCCCTCCGGCCCGATCAAAATCCCGATAGCGCGGCCCTCTAGTGTCGCCGCGACCTCGGCCAACGGCCGCCCGCCGCCGGTCTCGTCCCCCATCAACAGCGCGCGATCGCGCGGCCAGTCGGCGATCAGCCGCGCAAGGGTAAAGGGGTCGGTGACCTTGGGCACCGTCAGCCGCTCGCATTGCTCGGCTGCCTCGATCGTGATCGCCCGCAGCCGGTCGGTCTTCACCCGCGTCGATTGGGTGCGCTCGGTCATGACCGGGATCAGGCGGGCTACGCCCAGCTCGGTCGCCTTCTGCGCCACCAAATCATAGGGCGTGCGTTTGAGCGGAGCCGCCGCGAGCCACAGATCGCCCTCTCCCGCCTGCGGCCGGAGCTGGCTTGCGACCCGCGCGCTCGCGGCGCGGCCGCCGCCACCGGCCCGCGCCAGCCATTCGCCGTCGCGCCCGTTGAACAGATGCAGCGAGTCGCCCTGCGACTGGCGTAGGACATGGCGCAGGTAATGCGCCTGCTCCGGGCTGAGGGCGACCTCGCCGCCCGCGGCCAGCGGCGCATCGACGTATAGACGCGGCGCTTGCCGCATGGGCTCCCCCTGCTCCACTGTCCGGGCCATGAGCGAACAGACTAGCACGAGCGACATCCGCGCCGGGCATTGGCTCGACCGGCTGCTGCCCGCCAGCGCGCTCCCCTATGCGCGGCTGCTCAGGCTCGACCGCCCGATCGGCGTCTGGCTGCTGCTGCTGCCGTGCTGGTGGGGGCTGGCGCTGGCCGGCGGCGCCGGGTCGCGCACGCTCCCCCTGGCGCTGCTGTTCGCTATTGGCGCGCTGGTGATGCGCGGCGCCGGCTGCATCGTCAATGATTTGTGGGACCGCGAGCTCGACGCCAGGGTCGCGCGCACGGCGGATCGCCCGCTCGCTTCCGGCGCCATCACGCCGCGCCAGGCCTTAGCCGTGCTTGCCGGTTTGCTCGCGCTTGGGCTTCTGATCCTGCTGCAATTCGAGCCAGGAGTGATCCTGCTCGGGGCCGCTTCGCTGCCGCTCATCGCGCTCTATCCCTTGGCCAAGCGCGTGACCCATTGGCCGCAACTGGTACTCGGCTTCACCTTTAATTGGGGCGCGCTCTTGGGCTGGATCGCCGCGCGCGGATGGGTGGAGACATCGGCGGTCGTCCTTTACCTGGCCGGGGTCGCCTGGACCCTGTTTTACGACACGATCTACGCGCATCAGGACAAGGCCGACGACGCCAAACTCGGCGTGCGCTCGACCGCGCTGCTGTTCGGAGCGCACACCCGCGCCTGGCTGATCGGTTTCGCACTCGCGACGCTGACGCTCTTGGCCGCCGCGACCTCCCTGGCCGGGCTGCGCTGGCCGGTGCTGCTCGGTCTGGCTGGCGCGGCGCTACATCTCGCCTGGCAGTTGGCCAAGCTCGACCTCGACGCGCCGGCCAGCTGCCTTGCCACTTTCCGAGCCAATCGCGACTTCGGGCTGATCGTGCTCTTGGCGCTGATCGCCGGCAGCCTGGTATAAATTACCGCGGCAAGCGCGCGCGGCCCCACATTGTGGCTGCTTGTAATCGCTGCCCGCCTCGTTCATGAGTTGCTCGGTTTTTTGGGGCGCGCTGGCTAAGGCCGGACGTCTTCATGCGAGGAGAGTGCGAACAATGCCGAGAGTTCTGGTTCTGGCCGCCCTGGCGGCTCTCCTGACCCAGGGTGCCTTTGCCGCCGATACCCTGACCGGCAAGATCATTGCGATCGATCCCGCCAAGAGCGCGCTCAAGATCGGCCCGACCATGGTAAACTGGAAGTCGGTCAAGCCGGATGGCTTCCAAGTCGGCGACGAGGTGCAGATCACCTACACCCAAGACGACGTGCACGACCCCTACGTCTTGCAGTCGATCAAGAAGAAATAACGCGACCATGGATCAGCCGGGCAGCACCAGGGACCAGGAGATCGCGCAGGAGCTGGTCGATCGCGCGCGCCGCGCCGGCGCCGAAGCGGCCAATGCCTTGATCGTCCGCTCATCCAGCTTGAGCCATAGCCAGCGCAAGGCCGCGCTTGAAAAGCTCGAGCGCGAGGAGAGCTGCGACCTTGGCCTGCGCGTTCTGATCGGCAAGCATCAGGCAACGGTCTCGTCGACCGATCTGTCGCTCGATGGCTTCGACGCCCTGGTCGATCGCGCCATCGCCATGGCGCGCGCCGTGCCGGAAGATCCCTACTGCGGCCTCGCCGAGCCGGAGGAAATCTGCACCCTTCTGCCCGAGCTGGAAATGGCTGATGAGGTGGAGCCGGCGCCGGCCGAGTTGATCGCCCGCGCCCAGGCCTGCGAAGGCGCGGCGCTGGCGGTTGCGGGAATCGCCAACTCCGACGGCGCAGATGCGTCCTGGGGCCGGACGCAAATGGCGCTGGTCGCCAGCAATGGTTTTGCCGGCAGCTACGCCCGCACGCGCCATTCGGTGTCGGTGTCGGTCATCGCTGGCGAAGGCGCCAGGATGGAGCGCGATTACGACTACACGACGGCGGTCTATGCCGAAGACCTGGAAAATCCCGAACTGGTCGGCAAGCGCGCCGGATCGCGCACGGTGCGGCGGCTCAATCCGCGCCGCGTGCCGACGCAGCAGGTGCCGGTGGTTTACGAATCCCGCATCGCCGGCGGGTTGCTGCGCCATTTGGTCGGGGCGATCAGCGGTGGCGCCATCACCCGGCGTACCAGCTTCCTGAAGGAAAAACTTGGCCAGCATGTTTTCGGCACCGGCATCACGGTCGTCGATGACCCGCACCGCCCGCGCGGGCTGGCCTCGCGCCCGTTCGACGGCGAAGGCGTGACCAACCGCCGGCGGGAAATCATCGCCGACGGCGTGCTCACAACGTGGCTGCTCGACCTTGCCTCGGCGCGCCAGCTTGGGCTCAAATCCACCGGCCATGCTGGGCGCGGATTGGGCGGCGGAACTTCGGCCACGAACCTGTATCTCTTGCCGGGCTCGGCGACGCCCAAAGAGCTGATTGCCGACATCAAGCAGGGTTTCTTCATCACCGAGCTGATGGGCATGGGCGCCAATCAGATCACCGGCGATTACAGCCGCGGCGCCGCCGGCTTCTGGATCGAAAATGGGGTGCTGGTCTATCCGGTCTCGGAACTGACCGTGGCCGGCAATCTCAAGGACATGTTCCTGCGCCTGACGCCGGCCAATGATTTGAAGTTCCGGGGCGGGGCCGACGCGCCCACGGTGCGCATCGAAGGCATGACGGTGGCCGGCACCAATTAGCGGCCGGCTAAAACGCCTTCAGTCCAGGGAGTCGCAGCTCGCCGCGCGTATAGACTTGGCGCACGCCGCAGTCGCGCCGCATGTCGATGATCAGCGCGCCCGCGATCCCCGTGTAAATGACCCAGGCTTCCATGCCACGCAGCTGACCGTCATCGGCATCGCCATTGCCTAGAACCGGCCAGAGCACAACCCGTGCGATCGACGGCGAGGCTGCCCAGGATGCGTTCGACCGCCGAGATGCACTGATCCGCCGGCAGTTCTCCCTCTAGACCAGCAGCCGCTGACGGCGCGCCCCGCTGGCGATCGTGACCGATACCCCCAGCGCCGCTAGTCCAGCGATCGTGGGGCGGCGGTAGGCCATAGGGAGGTTAGGCAATCTCCGCGCGCAGCTTCTCGCGCAAATCGTCGATCGGCACCAGCCGCCCTTCCATCTCGACATGCCAGAAGGTCCAGCCGTTGCAGGCCGGCGCGCCTTGCAGCTCGGCGCCGAGCTTGTGGATCGATCCGCGCCGCGCCGCCGCGCCCGCGCTGGCGGCCGTTAAAGTGCCGTCGGCCCTGACCCGCGCCCGATAGCGCCGCTTCGGCCCGTAGAGCGTCTCGCCCGCGCGCAACAAACCGCGTTCGATCAGCGAGCCGAACGGAATGCGCGTCGCCTCGCGCTTCGACGGCGTCAGCAGCAGGCTCGGATCGTCGATCGGCCGTACCCGCGCGATGCGCGCCTCCGCAGCTTTGATGTAGCCCGGGTCGCGCTCGATCCCGATGTAGCGCCGGCTGAGTATCTTGGCGACCGCGCCAGTCGTGCCGGTGCCGAAGAACGGATCAAGCACAACGTCGCCGACCTTACTCGCCGCCAAAATCGTCCGGTACAGCAGCGCCTCCGGCTTTTGCGCCGGGTGCAGCTTACTGCCCATGGTGTCCTTGAGCCGCTCGCCGCCAGTGCACAGCGGCAGGAACCAATCGCTGCGCATCTGCAGATCGTCGTTGAGCGCCTTCATCGCATCGTAGTTGAAGGTGTAGCGGCTGCGCTGGTCGCGCGCCGCCCAGATCAGCGTCTCATGCGCGTTGGTAAAGCGCCGGCCGCGGAAATTGGGCATCGGATTGGCCTTGCGCCAAATGACGTCGTTCAGAATCCAGAAGCCGAGGTCCTGCAACACCGCGCCGACGCGGAAGATATTGTGGTAGCTGCCGATGACCCACAGCGTGGCGTCCGGAGCCATCGCCTGCCGCGCCGCACCCAGCCAGGCGCGCGTGAAGGTGTCATAGGAGCCGGGGTCGGCGAACTTGTCCCACTCGTCGTCGAGCCCGTCGACCCGGCTGTTGTTGGGCCGGGTCAGCTCGCCGCCCAATTGCAAATTATAGGGCGGGTCGGCGAACACCATATCGACCGAGCCAGGGGGGAGCGCATTCATCGCGGCGACGCATTCGCCGGCAATGATCCGGTCCGCCTGAACGGCGGTTGCAGCTTTATGATGTATTCCAGCCATCGGGCGCGGACATAGCCCTATGCCCGAGCAAACGGTCAACAAGAAGATTATGAATCGGCTCTAAATTACTGATTCATTCGGCTTTTCTGCCACATATCAACAGGCTTTCAAGGGGCGAAAACTCAAGCGGTGGTGGGTAGTGGGGCCTAGCCGCACCAATGCTTGGCGATGCTCCGCCGTGCCGTAACCCTGGTTCCGCTCCCAGCCGTAACCTGGGTTTTGCGCCGCCAGCTCCGCCATCAGCCGATCGCGCGTCACCTTGGCGATGATCGAGGCGGCGGCGATGAGCAACTCGCTGCCATCCCCGCCGATGATGGCCGTGGCCGCGCAGGGAAGGTCATCCGGCACCAGATTGCCGTCGATGAAAGCGCAGCCGGGGGTTGGCGTGAGCGCCGCCAGCGCCCGCCGCATGGCGAGGAAGGTGGCCTGCAGAATATTGATCCGATCGATCTCCGCGACGCTGGCCTGGCCGATGCCGATGGATGCTTGGCCACTCCGCGCCAAAGCCATGAGCGCGTCATAACCCGCATCGCGCCCCGCCCGGCCGAGGCGCTTCGAATCATCGATGCGTGCGGCCGGAACAACCCCCGGCGCCAGGATGACGGCCGCGGCGACCACCGGCCCGGCCCAGGGGCCGCGCCCGGCTTCGTCCACCCCGGCGACCGGGGGCGGATAAAGCGCCTCGCGCCGGCGGTCAGGCATCACGGCCGCAGGGAAGCTTGGCCAGGGCCGCGCGAGCGAAGTCGATGCGGTGGCGAAGACAAACCATGGCGGTCACGCTAGCACGCGTCGACGAGTCGGGTGCAGCGACCTTGACCGCACTCCTTGTCGCGGCGAAGGTGCCCGCATGTCCGATCCCATTGTTGCCGCGCCGCGCGGGTCGGGTCGGCCCAGTGCGCTGCCGACGCCGCTCGAACCCGGCGATTTCGTTCCGCGCTTGATCCTCCCTGATACGGGCGGCGAGAGCATTACGCTGACGCATCAGTCCATTGCCGGCGGGTTGGTCGTGCTCCTTTTTCCTCAGCCGAACGCGGAGCTTGCTCCCTGGGTCGCGGCGGCCGAAGCCTTGCGATCGATCGGCGGACGGATGTTTGCGGTGACCACGAGCGCGTTTGCATCGCCACCGGCACCGCTCACCGGGCTGATCGATACCCAGAATGTCGCCCGCCCCGCCTTCGGCATCGACGGTGCCGGCGCGGCGATCATCGATCCGGCCGGACGTTTCGCCGCACGCCTGGTCGGCGAGGCGGCAAGCCCGGCGGCGGTCGAATCCCTGTGCCGGCAGTTGCACGCGCAAACCACGCCGCACATCATCGCCGCGCAAGCGCCGGTTCTTGTCCTGCCGCAAGCCATTGCGCCCGCGCTATGCGAACGCTTGATGGCTTATTGGGAGGCGGGCGAGAAATTGTCCGCCCAGGTGTCGCGTGGTGGCGATCGCGCCGCCTACGACACCGGCATCAAGCAGCGGGAAGATGTGCTGCTCAAGGATGAGGCTTTGCTCGCCGAACTCAGGCGGGCCATGGCCTGGTGCGTGCGGCCCGCCATGCGTCGCGCCTTCAATTGGGAGCCGACGGAGTTCGAGGCCTTTCGCGTCGGCTGCTACCCGGCAGAGAAAGGCTTCTTCCGCCGCCATCGCGACAACACGACGCCCAACACCGACCACCGCGTTTTCGCCATGTCGATCAACCTCAACCAGGACTTCGCGGGCGGCGAGCTGGTCTTCCCGGAATTCGGCCGAATGTGCTATCGTCCACCCGCCGGCGGAGCGGTGATTTTTTCTTGCTCGCTGTTGCACGAGGCGCTCGACGTGACCGCGGGGCGCCGTTTCGGCTTGTTCAATTTCCTGTACGATTCCGTTGGCGTCGCCAAGATTGCCGCGCGCCTCGCGAGCCAGCGCGCGCAGCGCGACGCCGGCTCGTAGTTCGCAGCATGTTCGCCGCCCTCGGCACCCGGCTGCTGCACGCGCTCGACCCGGAGACGGCGCATCGCATCGCCCTTTTGGCGCTCGCGCGCGGGCTGGTGCGGCGCGACGCGACGCCCGATCCGCCGATCCTCGCGGCGCATTTGTGGGACCGGGTGTTCGCCAATCCGATCGGGCTCGCCGCCGGTTTCGACAAGAATGGGCTGGCGATCGACGGCGCGCTCGCGCTCGGCGTCGGCTTCGCCGAAATCGGCGGGGTGACGCCGCGTCCGCAAGCGGGCAATCCGCGCCCGCGCTTGTTCCGCCTTAGCGAGGACCGCGCGATCATCAATCGCCTGGGGCTCAACAGCGACGGCGCGGACCCAGTCGCGGCACGGGTCACCGCGCGCAGGCGGCGCGACCGGCCGCTGGGAGTCAACCTGGCCAGCAACACCGACAGCACCGATCCGGTCGAGGATTTCGCCCAGCTGGTCGCGCGTTTCGCGCCGATCGCCGATTTCCTGACGGTCGATATTTCCTGCCCCAACACGCGCGACGGGCAGCAGTTCCTCGAGCCAAAGGCGCTGGCGCGGCTTCTCGCGCGACTGACCGCGGTGCCGGCGCGCAAGCGCACGGCGATCCCGCTCCTGGTCAAGCTGTCGCCCGATCTCGAACCGGAACGGCTGGCCAGGCTGGTCGAAACCGCGCTGGAGGGCGGCGTGGACGGCTTCGTCGCCACCAACACCACCCGCGCCCGCCCGTCGGACCTTATGAGCCGCCACGGCGCGCAGGCCGGCGGGCTGTCCGGCCGGCCGCTCCTGGCCCGCTCGACCGCGACCCTGCGCGAGGTCTATCGCCTGTGCCAGAACCGCGTGCCGATCATCGGTGTCGGCGGCGTGGCATCGGCTTTGGATGCCTATGCCAAGCTGCGCGCCGGCGCCTCGCTGGTCGAGCTGTACAGCGCCCTGGTCTATGCCGGTCCGGGACTGATCGGGCGCATCAAGCGCGAGCTGGCCACGATGCTGGAACGCGACGGTTTTGCCACCCTCGCGGAGGCGGTCGGCGCCGATCACCGCTGATCGGCCGCGTTAACCATAATTCGTGCTAAGTCTTTGGTTTGAAAAACTATTTTCCTCTAATGGACGCCTTGTCCAGACTTCGCCAAGTCTTGAACCGGGTACTCGTTAACACGCCCGGGCGGCGACGGCGGAGAGGGAGACGCGCCCATGCAGGGCTGGTTGATGTTCGGGGTCACGGCGATCGTCACCTCGAGCCTGATGATGCATATGAGCGTCATCGTGCTGCAGACGACAATCTTGGTGATTGAATCGGCGGGCGAAGGCGCCTTCACGCGCCGCTTCTTCTATCCGGAGCTGGTGCAGAACGTCGCCATCGTGGTCGCGCTGCTCGGCTTCAGCTTCGCGAACCAGCAGTTGCAGGTGATCGCCGCATTGCTGCTGGCGCTGGGCATTTTGACCGCTTCAGGCCGGCCGCATCCGACCTATCGCACGATCGAACTGCCGCTGGTCGCCAGCGGCTTGTTGAGCCTGATCGGCATCGGGGTCGTGCGTTTTATCGCGTAATAAACAGGCGGGAAAAATATTCCGTCCGCATTTTGCTTTCGAGCGCGAGCCCTCCATTGGCGAGCCTTAGCCGCTCGTTGTTGTCGAGCGCGGCCAGTTCATCCTCGGTCAATTGCGGCTCGAGTGTCACATTCACGGCGAAGTTTTCCTCGATCTGCACATCGGTCGCATCGGTGGGCAGAATACGCGCGGCATAGGCTTGCCCGACCGTCTGGCTATCGACCTCCCACTGGTCGTCATGGGGACCAGCCGGAAGGGAGATCACTTCGTCGGACGAAACCAGCACCTTGCGATAGACTTTGTCGCTGATTTGCACGCGCAGGCGATAGTCGCCGGCGCGCGCGCCCTCGCTGTGCAGGCGAATGCGCACCTTTTCGCCGGCCATGGCCTGGACCAATTCGAGCTTATGGCGCTCGGCATCGAGCTTGATCAGCCCTGGGCTGCGCTTCTCGGCCGCTGGCGCCGACAGACGCGTCGGCGGCTGCGCCGGCTGCAAGACCCACAGCACCAGCGCCCCGATGCCGACCAGCGCGACGATCGCGGGCGCAATGACTGAACCCCTGAGGGCGCCCCATGTTCTTAGCCGCACGCCGACCTCCACTGGAAGCTGCCCGCCATCTTACGCCTCTCTAGGCAGCAAAACAGCCGGCGAACGGACACCGCCGGCCGATCGAGGGGGAGACGCCTCGGCAGTCATCGCCGCCCAGCCTGCCGGTCAAAGAACTGGTTGGGCCGAAAAATACGCGCCGCCGCCCAGGTCGAAGAAATACAGCCAGTAATCGACCCGCGCGCCACAGCGATCGAGCGACCACATCTCGACCCAACGGACTTCCGGCGTACGACCGGCGCGGTGGATGCTTTCCGGCATGCGCGCGATGTGCGCGGCGGTAAATTGTCTGCTCGAGCACCGACCATCCGCCTGATCGTCGATCTGGAGGACGCGCGCCTGCGCACGACTGCCCAGCAGTGGGTCCGCCAGCGAAGCGATCAGCGGGCCGGTCTGGGCGAATGCCACGCCGCCGAGAGCGATCAGCCCAAGCGCGGACGCCGCAGCCCTTGCCCATCTATGTATAAATACGTTCATACCGCAGAAGTCCTCGCGTTCCGTCCGCTGATATTAGCCAGATGGAACTAAGACTCCGCAAATGCGCCGTTACGCCGCGACCGGGCTGTCGTCGCGGCCATAAGTGACGCCTAGTTGATGCGGAGTTCGGCGCGGCGGTTCTGCTGCTCGCGGACGCCGTCCGGGGTTACGACGCGCGGGTCAAGCTCGCCGAGGCCGGACGTCATGACCAAGGTCGCGGCAATGCCCTTGCCCGCCAGATACGCCTCGACCGCATCCGCACGGCGCACCGACAGGCGCTGATTGACGCGATTCGAGCCGGCGCGATCGGTGTGCCCGACCACGGTGACGGTACGGTTCTGCCCGCCGAGCGCGCGATAGGCCGCAATCGCCGAATCGAGCGTGGCGACCGCATCCGACCGGGTCTTGGCGCTGTTGAAATCGAAATAGACGATGAAGTCGCGCGGCGGCTGCGCAGCAGCCGGAGGCGCGGGAGTCGGCGCGGGAGTCGGCGCCGGAGCCGGAGCGGCCTGAGCCTGTGCCGGCGCGGCCGGGGCTGCAGCCGGCGCCTTGGCCGGCTCACTAAGCAGCAACAGCCCCCCCATGGCGCCAAGCCCGAGGATCAGTTCTGGGGCGCAAGCGCCCAGGAGCAACATAAGTCCGGCCAGCGATAGGCCGCGTACTACCGCATTCATTCTAACACTCTCCCCATTCAAGACGGCACCAAGCCGCCAATTGCTGCGTTTACTATATCTTGCCGGTTCGAATGCGCAATTTATCATCTCGTCGCACCGGCTGTCGTGCATCTCGACTTTTACCGTGCAAGCATATACGTTGCGGTCGCGTCCTCTTCGATATGCGGCAGGTGGAATGGACACGACGCGCAGAGGGGTCTTGGGCCTTGGGTTAGGGGCCATCAGTAGCCTCGCGCTGCCCGGCAGCGGGCAAGCGGCGCCGGCGGCGTTGCCAAC
The DNA here is from genome assembly GCA_009694135.1 of Alphaproteobacteria bacterium. Lineage (GTDB taxonomy): Bacteria > Pseudomonadota > Alphaproteobacteria > UBA6615 > UBA6615 > SHVS01. The sequence goes on along the minus strand of SHVS01000006.1, from coordinate 4,310 downwards.
GCGTGTTGACAAACTGGCCCCGCCGATCGACGCCAAGCCGCTTGATTTCCGCATCCTGCGCAACGGTACCGATATCGGCCGCTATGCGGTCGATTTCACCAGCCGGGCGCCGGATCTTACCGCCACGACCGAACTCGACATCCGCATGAAATTCGCCTTCATCTCCGTGCTGCGCTACGAGCATCGCTCGACCGAGCGCTGGCGCAACGGGGCGCTGGTCGATGTCCGCAGCCGGACCGAAAGCAACGGCCATGTACGCGAAGTGACCAGCGAGCCGCACCCTGCCGGGCTGAAGATTTTTGGCCCCAAGCGCCGAATCACGGTGGTGGCGCCCGATATGCTGACGTCCAACTCGATCTGGCACCCGGCCTTTGTCGGCAAAGACGAAATTATCGACATGCATTCGGGCTCGCTGCTCGACATAACCGCCGAGGCGGATGGCATCGAGCGCATCGGACTCAAAGGCGGCGAAACTCCCGCGCGGCGTTATCGCGTCTATCTGCCCAAGTTCGACAAGTTCCAGATCCAACTGCGCTACGACGATAGGGGGCGCTGGATCGGCGGCTTGGCGCAATCGGAAGCCGATCGCATCCTGTTCAAGCCGGTCTAACCCACTTTCTAAGCGTTCTGCCGGTAATTGGGCGCTTCGCGCATGATCGCGACGTCATGCACATGGCCTTCGCGCAGGCCAGAATTGGTGATGCACACGAATTTGGCGTTCTTCTGCAACTCGCCGATCGTGCCGTTGCCGGTATAGCCCATCGCCGCGCGCAAGCCGCCGATCAACTGGTGCAAAACCGGCCCAACCGGTCCCTTGTAGGACACGCGGCCTTCGATGCCTTCCGGCACCAGTTTCATCGTCTCGTTGATTTCCGCCTGGAAGTAACGATCGGCCGAGCCCTGCGCCATCGCGCCAAGCGATCCCATCCCGCGATAGGATTTGAACGAGCGGCCTTCATAGAGAAACACCTCGCCCGGCGCTTCGTCCGTGCCGGCGAACAGCGAACCGATCATGGCGCAATCGGCGCCGGCCGCCAGCGCCTTGGCCAGATCGCCGGAATACTTGATCCCGCCATCGGCGATCACCGGCACGCCAGCCTTATGCGCAGCCAGCGCCACATCCTGGATCGCGGTGAACTGCGGCATGCCGACGCCGGCCACGACGCGCGTGGTGCAGATCGAGCCCGGACCGATCCCGACCTTGACCGCGTCCGCGCCGGCATCGATCAGAGCCATGGCCGCGTCGGCCGTGGCGATATTGCCGGCGATCAGTTGCACCTCATTGGACAGGCGGCGCAGCTTGCGCACCTGCTCAAGCACGCCTTCGGAATGGCCATGCGCGGTGTCGATCACGATCACGTCGGCGCCCGCCTCCATCAGCGCCTCGGCGCGTTTCATGCCGGCGTCGCCGGTTCCGGTCGCGGCCGCGACGCGCAGTCGGCCCTGCTCGTCCTTGCAGGCGTTGGGATAGGTCTGCGCCTTCTCGATGTCCTTCACCGTGATCAGCCCGACGCAGCGCCGCTCGCCATCCACCACCAAGAGCTTCTCGATCCGGTGCTGATGCAAAAGGTGCTTGGCGTCTTCCAGCGCGATGCCTTCGGGCGCGGTGACCAGCCGGCGGGTCATCAACTCGCGCACCGGCTGGCTCTTGTCCTCGGCGAAGCGCACGTCGCGGTTAGTGAGTATCCCCACCAGCCGCCCGGTCTTCTTCGCCACCACCGGGATGCCGGAGATGTGGTACTCGTCCATCAATGCCAGCGCCTGCGCCAGCGGCTGTTCCGGATTGATGGTGATCGGATTGACCACCATGCCGGCCTCATAGCGCTTCACCTTGCGCACCTCGGCCGCCTGCGCCGCGGGTTCGAGGTTGCGGTGAATAACGCCGATGCCGCCCGCCTGCGCCATGGCGATCGCCATGCCGGCCTCGGTCACCGTGTCCATCGCCGCCGACAAAAGCGGGATGCCGAGTTCGATGCGCTTGGTCAGGCGCGTGCGGGTTTCCGCCGCAGCCGGGAGAACGTGGCTCGCCGCCGGCAAAAGCAGCACATCGTCAAAGGTAAGGGCGGTGCGGAGATCCATGCCAGACCCAGATGTTAGGTTGGCGGGCCTTATATACAGACTTCCGCGCCGCGAGCAATGTTGCTCAACCGGGCTTGAACCCGCGCGCGACCAAGTAGATCTCGGCCGATTCCGAGCGGCTGGCCGGCGGCTTGGCGCGCACCACGCTGGTGAACCTGGTCTGCACCTGGCGGAAAAACGCCGGTTCGCCGCCGCCCTGGCGCAGCTTGACGACGAAGGCGCCGCCGGGCGCGAGCAGCTCGCCCGCCAGCTCCAGCGCCGCCTCGGCCAGCCCGATGATCCGCATGTGATCGGTCTCGGCGTGGCCGGTGGTCGATGGCGCCATGTCGGAAAGCACGAGGCCTGCCTTCCCGCCCAACGCTTCGAGAATGCGGGCGGAAAGACCTTCGGCCGCGACGTCGGCCTCGATCAAAACCGCGCCGGGAACCGGGTCGATCGCCGTCAGGTCCACGGCCACGACCTTGCCTGTATCCCCGACTTCGGCGCAGGCCACTTGCAGCCAGCCACCGGGCGCCGCACCTAAATCGACGACCCGCTGCCCGGGCTTGAACAGCCGATACTTGTCCGCCAGTTCGGTGAGTTTATAGGCCGCGCGCGAGCGATAGCCTTGGGCCTTGGCCGCCTTGACGTAAGGGTCCGTCGATTGCCGTCGCAGCCAGCGGGACGAATTGCCCGGTCGCTTGCCCCCGCCGCTCACGCTGCCTGCTTCAACCGGCGACCGGTAGACCGTCGGCAGCCATCAGGCCGAGGAGAATGCCTTCGCGCAGGCCGCGATCGGCCACTTTCAGGCTGCCGGCCGGCGCGGCGGCGCAAATCGCCTCAAGGATCGCGCAACCAGCCAGGACCGAGGTGGCGCGCTCGGGACCGATGCACGGGTGCTTGACCCGGCCCTCAGGCCCCATGCTACGCACGGCGCAAATAGCATCGGCCACTTCGGCAAAGCTGAGCCGGATGCCATCCACGCGCCGCCGGTCATAGCGCTGCAATCCGAGCAGAACGGCCGCGAGCGTCGTCACCGTGCCGGAGGTACCGACCATGGCCATGTGCTGCGTAGCTCGCGGCACAAGGAATGGCCGAACGATCTGCCCGATATCGGCGCGCAGCTGAGCGTAGCAGACATCCGACATGTCCGGCCCGCCGCAGCGTTCAGTCAGCGTGACCACGCCGCAGGGCACCGAGACCGAAGCCAGACGACGCGGAGGATGGTCGGGCGCAAGCGCGACCCAAATCAACTGGGTCGAGCCGCCGCCGATATCGAACAGCAGACCCTCCTCGGCATCGCTGCCCGCGAACAGCGGGGCGCAGCCGGCCAAGGCCAAGTCAGCCTCGGTCGCGCCATCAATGGTTTCGACGTCCAACTCAAGTTGGCTGCGTACACGTTCAAGGAAGGCCGGGCCGTTCTCCGCCCGCCGGCAGGCTTCGGTCGCCACCGCTCGCGTGCGCGTGGCATTCGCCCGCTCAAGCTTTTCCGTGCACGCCTCTAGCGCCTTGAAGGTGCGGTCCATGGCCGCATCGGAGATCCTGCGGTCGGTCTCGATCCCCTCGCCCAAGCGGACGATACGCGAAAACGAGTCGACCACGCGAAAATGGCACCCGGTCGGTCGCGCGATCAACAACCGGCAATTATTGGTGCCGAGATCGAGCGCGGCATAAATTTGATCCTCCGCCGCGGGCCGTCCAGCGACCGCATCGGGGCCAGACGGCGCGTCCCCCGCGCCCGACCCTGGCGCCTCTCCGAGTGGCGCACCGCTGATGCACATGTCCGCTCCTGTCGGGAAGCCGCCACACATACAGAGGGAACCGTCCCGGTTAGCCCGCTACAGCTGACCATCAAATCCCCTGCCGCCCCATCCAGCGACCGACCGATCAAGATTACTCCCGACCAACAGTATGGCAAGCCGGCAGACTGAATCTGGGCAGCTAATGACGCGCTACCCATCGCCGTTCTGGTATGCTATTCGAGCCAGCGCTGCTGGGGGATCGTCTAACGGTAGGACAGCGGACTCTGACTCCGTCAGTCGAGGTTCGAATCCTCGTCCCCCAGCCAGTCTCCCTCGCCTCGCCCTTCTCCGCCCTGAGCATCGGGCCGAATAACGCCAGGAACCACGCGCCTTTCCGGGTTCGGCTCCGTAGGCCTCACTCCGCGAAAGGCCCCATTTCCTTCTCTCCGGGCCCTTTTTCTCCGGACCTCATGACTACGCGGTAAAAGTACGGTGACCAGAAGTGGCTGA
>SHVS01000023.1 GCA_009694135.1 Alphaproteobacteria bacterium | reverse complement strand
GCTCTGCTCGACCGGCTCACCCACCACGTCCATATCCTGGAAATGAACGGCGACAGCTATCGCCTCAACCAGAGCAAGCGTCGCGCCCGTCGCGCCCCGACCGACACTCAATCCAACGCAAGAAGCCCGGCCTGAATGCGGCCAGCACAAAGGGCCCCCGCGGGGGCCCTATGTGCTACCCCGTCTGATGCATTTTTGCTCCGGCCCACCGACGCATTTTTACTCCGGCGTTGACAGGGGCTCGCCGCCGGCGCGCATTGGCTGGAGATCGGCCTATACACCAACGACAATCGCCCCTATGCGAGCGATGGCAAGCCGTTGGTCGCCCGCGTTGTGCTGGGCGTGCCCCGCCCCGCGCGCGCTCCAGCGCCGGCCGGCGAAGCGCGGCGGCTGGAACTTGCCATCGCCGGCGGGAAGATCGCGGCCGGCGCGCCGACCCATCGGGTAACACAAGGCGAATTGGTCGCATGGGTGTTGAGCGGCGATGCGGCAGTGGACGTGCATCTGCATGGCTACGATCTCGAAGCCAAGCTCGCACCGGGCACGCCGGTCATGCTGGTGGTGGACGCCAGTATTGCCGGGCGTTTCCCGCTCTCGACCCATGGCGGACGGAGCGAGACCACGCTCGCCTATCTCGAAGTCTATCCGCGCTGACGGTCCGACCTTGCGCGCGCTCCTGCGAATAATCGCGATCGCTTGCGCCGTTATGGCTTTGTCTGCGCCAGCGTCGGCGCATGGCTTTGGTCGGCGCTTCGTGCTCCCGCTCCCGTTGTGGCTGTGGGTCACCGGCGCGGGCGCGACCATCGTGCTGACCTTCGTCGTCGTCGCGCTATTCGTGCGCGAGCGCGTGGGGGGCGTCCGCGCGGCGCGCCTCGATCTCGCGCGCTTCGCCTTGGTGCGCTGGTTAATCCACCCCGCGGTGATTGCGGGCGCACGAGCGGTTGCGGTGTTCATGTTCCTGCTTACGCTCGCTTCCGGGTTCTGGGGCGAGCAGGACCCGTTCCGCAATCTGGTCCCGACCATGGTCTGGGTGGTGTGGTGGGTTGGCTTTGCCTTCCTCTGCGCCCTGGTTGGCGATTTGTGGGCGTTTCTCAGCCCTATCACGTCGCTGTTCGATTGGGGCGCGGCCATCGCTCGGTGTATTTTCGGCGTGCGCGCTTGGTTCGGCGTTCCGTATCCGAAGCGTCTCGGCGCTTGGCCGGCGGTCGCGCTGTTTGCCGGCTTCGCCTGGTGCGAGCTGGTGTGGAGCGGCAACGACGAGCCGCGAGCTCTCGCGCAAGCGATCGTCTTTTATACGCTCATTGCCTGGGCTGGCATGGCCGCGTTCGGGCGCGATGTTTGGCTAGCGCGGGGCGAGGCTTTCGCCATCGTTTTCGGCATTTTCGGCCGCTTCGCGCCGCTCGCGGTCGAGGACGGAAGGCTGGTGCTGTGCCCGCTCGGCGCCGGGCTTTTGGCCGATGCCCGCGTGTCGCCGTCGCTGCTGGTCTTCGTCCTGTTGATGCTGTCGACGGTGACCTTCGACGGATTTCTGGAAACGCCGCTGGCCGAGCGCGTGGTCGCGTCGCTGTATGGGGTGGAGAGCGTTTCCGCCTTTATCTTTCAGGCCTCCGAATGGGGCATCAGCGACGTGACCGTGGTGCGCAGCGCGGCGCTGCTGATTTTCCCGCTCCTGTTTATCGGCGCCTTCCTTGCCGCAAGCTGGGCCATGCTCAAGCTCGCCGGCGTCGGCGCGCTCTCAACCTTGACGGCGGCCTGCGCCTTCGTGCTGACGCTGGTGCCGATCGCGGTCGCTTATCACCTGTCGCATTATGCATCGCTGCTGCTGACCGCCGGACAGTTCATCGTGCCGCTTCTGTCGGACCCGTTCGGCTTCGGCTGGGACCTGTTCGGCACGGCCGACTACAAGGTCAACATCGGCCTCGTGCGCCCTTATGCGCTTTGGTACGGCGCCACGGCGATCATCGTCATCGGCCATGTGGTGGCGGTGTATCAGGCGCATGTGGTCGCGCTGCGTGTGTTCGGCAGCGCGCGTGAGGCGCTCATAAGCCAGATGCCGATGATCGCACTGATGGTCGGCTATACGATGATCAGTCTGTGGATTCTGGCGCAGCCGATCGTCGGTTAGCGTGACCGGCTATGTGGCGCTCGGGATCGAGGACCAGTGGAAATGGACGATGCGGAAACTGTCGCCCATGCGCCGCAGCAGCACGGTTTCGAGCGTGCTCTGATCGATGGCTTGGCCGGCCTTATCGGCGCCGGTAACGCGATAGGTGCTCAAAACCCAGTACCATTCGCCGCCGCCGCCGGCGCGGCGGCTTTCGAGCGCCCATTCGGTCTGCGCCGCATAATCCATGTCGAGCGGCCGGTGCTTGAAGGCGTAAGCCTCGATCGTCGGATCGACCAGCCCGTATTCATAGACGACGAGTTCGCGCGCCAGCAGCGCCAGAACGCCGGCGGCGTTGCCGATCGCGAGCGCCTTGTGGAAGCTATCGACCGTCCCGGCCGGGGTGCGCGCATCTTGCGCCGTGGCGACGCCGACGGCGAGAACAGCGGCCGCGAAGCCAAGGGCGCGTGCGCGCAGGCGGCTAATGGCGCACGACCGGCGGCGACCGGCCGAATATGCGTTGCAGCAAGAGCAAGTCGCCTGCGGCCAAGCCGTTGAGCGGTCCATTGCTGTCGGTGACGGTGATCTCGCGCTCGGTGTTGTCGCGGATTTGGTAACTCGCGCCGAGGAGGTCGCCCGAGAGGATGGTGATCCGCAAGCTCTTGACCTCGGCGGCGATGAATTCCTTGCGCGCGGTCGCGGCTGCCTTGGCGGCCGGCACGAATTGCGCCGGCAGGCCGGCTTCGACCGCCTCGGCGCGGAACGAGTAGATCTCGCCCTTGGCGTCCGGCGCGCCGATGGCGAGCGCCGTGCCGGAAAAGCGCCGCACCGGCATCTCGACATCGACATTGTCATGGCCGGCGAGCAGCACGCGCGGCGCGTCGAGAGACGCTTCCGGGAGCGCGGGCGCGACGCTCAGCAGCAGCAATAGAATTGTCGCGATGCTGGGCATGGCCGGGAGATGGTTTCCGCCGCCCGGCGCGTTGCGGCCGAGCGGCGGAGCCTGGGCGGGTTACGGCGCGACCGCGCCGGCAACCTTGAGGATCGGGGTCCAGCGCGCGACTTCCGCCTTTACCAGCGCTGTCAGCGCCGCCGGGGTGCGGCCCTGTTTGTCGGGGACGACGCCGCCCAGATCGAGCAGGCGCTTCTTGGTGGTCGGATCGTCGAGCGCCTTGTCGAGCGCGTCGGCCAGCTTGGCGACGATGTCCTTGGGCGTGTCCTTCGGCGCGAACAATGCGTTCCAGGCCGTGACTTGGAAGTCCGGCAAGCCGGCTTCCTTCGTCGTCGGCACATCGGGCAGCGCCGGCGAGCGCTCGGCCATGGCGACGGCATAGGCCTTGATCGTGCCGGCTTTGACCTGTTCGGTCAGGTTGACGATCTGGTCGCACATGAAATCGACTTGGCCGCCAATCATGTCGTTCAGCGCCGGGCCGGTGCCGCTATACGCGACCTGGGTTGGCTTGATGCCCAGCTGCACGTTCAACATCGTGCAGGTGGTGTGCGACACCGAGCCGATGCCGGCATGCGCCTGGTTGAGCTTGTCGTTCTGCGCTTTCGCGTAGGTAACGAATTCCTTCAAATCCTTGGGCGGAAAATTCTTCCGCGCCACGATCAAGATGGGCGTGCCGGCGGCCATGCCGATCGATTCGAAATCCTTGGTCGGGTCGTATTTGAGCGCCGGATAAAGCGCCGGGGCGGCGCCATGCGTGCCCATATGACCCATCATGATGGTGTAACCGTCATTCTTCGCGGCCGCGCCGCGCGTGATGCCGGTGGTGCCGCCGGCTCCGGTCACGTTCTCGACCACCAACTGCTGGCCAAGCGTCTTCGACATGTGCTCGCCGACGATACGGGCGATAATGTCGGTCGGCCCGCCGGCGGCGAAGGGCACGATCACCGTGATCGGGCGGGCAGGATAGATCTGCGCCTCGGCCGGCGCGGCCGCGAGGCCGGCGAGCGCGAGCAGCGCGATGATGGTGCGGATCATGAGCCTCTCCCTAAAGCCTGGTGCGCCGTCGCGAAAGCGATGCGGCCGTTCGAGCGCGAAGCTTACCGGGGACGGACGGCGGAGGAAACCCCGCATACATAGTTAGGAGCGCGGGCGCCCTTCGTATTCCACGCGTCTTGCTCCAAGTCGCGGTTGCGTCTCAAATGCATTATCGAGGCGAAATCAACGCGGACAGTCGCGCAAGAGGTTGATATGGACTGGAGCACGGGATGGGGAGCGGCGCTCGCTCTGATGGTTGTGGCGGGTCTTGCAGCGCCGGCTGCGGCGCAGGATATCGACGCCGGCAAGCGCCTGTATAAACGCGCCGATTGCGCCACCTGCCACGGCTGGGCGGGCGATGGCGGCGAGGGGCGTACCAATCAGAATCCCAAGATCCCGAGCATCCGCGCCTCGAAGATGGACCAGTTGCAGCTGTTCGACACGATCCGTTGCAGCAAGCCGTTCGGCGAAATGCCGTTCTACGAGCGCTTGAGCTACACCGACGAGCGTTGTTACGGCTTCCGCGCGGTCGACGTGCCGGGCGTGGTCCCGCCGCTGAGCAACAATTGGATGACGCGGGTGGAGATCAACCAACTGGTCGGCTATCTGCAGACCAAGATGATCGGCCGCGGCGCGCCGACCATCGAGGAATGTGAATAATACTTCGGTCCGAATACGGCGACCTGCCAGAAGTATCCCAAGCGCGCGAACTAATTGTCAGCGCAGATACGCATAGCCCACTAGGTAGCCGATCACCGAACCGGCCGGCAGCGTTGCGGTGACGAGAGCGGGGTCACGGCGGCGGCGAAACGCCAGCAGCAGGACGCCTGCGCAGAACATCGCGGCGCTGAGGAAAACGGCTGGCAGCACAAGGTACCCGCCCGCCGCCGAGGCGGCAAAACCCTCCATTTTTCCGAGTTGCCAGCGCGCATAGAGGATCGCCGCCAGCGGTGCCCATGACAGTGCGATATAGGCCCGGCGCGTGCGGGCAAGACGCGGCATCGGACCTGATGGCATTCGCCTTTGCTCCTCTGCGGACGCTCCAGGCCGCCGCAATGGAAAGCACATGGCCTCCAGGCCGGTAGCCTTCAGGCTCGATCAAGGATGCTCCAGTGCGAACAGGAGTTCACTCTCCCCTTGACTAAATCATTCGAATGAATTAATCAGGACGTAAGGATACGGACACGGAAAACAGCCCCTCTATTGCCCGCCTCGATCGCGGCGACGAGACGCGCCAGAAGCTGATCGTGGCGGCGACCGAGGCCTTCGGCCGGCTGGGCTTCGAGGCCGCGTCGACGCGCGCAATCGCCGAGGCGGCCGGGGCCAATCTGGCCGCGATCCCCTACCACTTCGGCGGCAAGGAGGGGCTATACCTCGCCGTGGCCGACGCCATTGCCGCCGGCATGCTGGAGCGCATGGGGCCGGTGCTCGGCGCCATCGAGGCCGGGTTCAACGCCGCGCAGGATCGCGCCACGACTTTGGCCATGGTGCAGACGCTGGTCGAAGGCTTGGCTTTCACCATGATGCGGCCGGAAACCGCCGCCTGGGCGCGGTTCATTCTGCGCGAACAAGCGGAGCCGACGGAAGCCTTCACCCGCCTCTATGAAGGGCCGATGAAGCGGATGCTGACCGCTCTCTGCGGGCTTTTGGGCCGCTTCGCCGGGCGCGATCCGGCGAAGAGTGAGATCAAGCTCACGGCGATGACTTTGCTCGGCCAAGTGATCGCGTTTCGCGCCGCGCACGCGGCCGTGCTCGCCACCATGGGCTGGACGGAGATCGGTCCAGGGGAAATGCAGGAGGTGCGCGCCGTGCTGCAGGCCAATGTCGCTGCCATCGCGCAGGCTCTGGAGAGGAAAGCGCCATGAAATCGCGCATTGTTGTTATTGCGCTCGCGCTCTTGGCCGGCGGGGCGGCGGCCGCTTGGCAATTCGCGCCGCTGGGGATTATGCGCGGCCCGGCCGAGCGCGGCCTGACGCTCTATGGCAATGTCGACATTCGCCAGGTGGAACTTGGCTTCCGCGTCGCCGGGCGGATCGCGGACATGCCCTTCGAGGAAGGCGATCCGATCAAAGCCGGCCAGCGCATGGCCGCGCTCGACCAGCGGCCGTACAAGGATGCGCTGCGGCTGGCCGAGGCCGATGTCGCCGCGGCACGCGCAACTTTGCATAAAATGGAAGGCGGCACGCGGCCAGAAGAAGTCGCCCAGGCGCGCTCCCTCGTGGAGCAGCGATCCGCCTCCCTGAACAGCGCGAAGGCGACGTTTGAGCGGCGGGCGGCGTTATTGAAAACCGGCGCCGGCTCGCGCCAAGCTTATGATGACGCCGAGCGCGCGATGAAAGAGGCGGAAGCGCAGTTTGAATCCGCGAAAGAAGCGTTGGCGCTTTCGCTCAAGGGTTTCCGCGAGGAGGACATCGCGGTCGCGCGCGCGAGCCTGCAATCCGCCGAAGCGCGCGCCGACGCCACGCGCACGTCGCTCGCCGATACCGAAATTCTGGCTCCGGCCGATGGAACGATCCTCGCCCGCGTGCGCGAACCGGGCGCGATCGTGGCGACCGGCGCGACCGTCTACACGCTCTCGCTCGATCGCCCGATTTGGGTGCGCGCCTATGTCGGAGAGCCGGATCTGGGCCGCATCCGCCCGGGCATGAAGGCGCAGGTATTCACGGACACGCGGCCCGATCGGCCCTATGACGGACAGATCGGCTTCATCTCGCCGGTGGCCGAGTTCACGCCCAAATCGGTCGAGACGGTCGATCTGCGCTCCGATCTGGTCTATCGCCTGCGCGTGATCGTTCCTGCGGGTGACTCGGGTCTTCGCCAGGGCATGCCGGTCACTGTCCGTCTGGTCGCGGAGTAGGGCCTTGACGAACGCCGCGTCGCCCGAAGTGCTGGCGCGCGTCACGGGGCTGGTGAAACGCTTCGGCAAAACCGCGCCGCCAGCACTCGACCGTGTCAGCGCAAGCATCTTCGGCGGCAAAATCACCGGACTGGTGGGGCCCGACGGCGCCGGCAAGACCACGCTCATGCGGCTGCTGGCCGGATTGTTGCTGCCGGAAGAGGGCGCGATCGAGGTGCTCGGTCACGACCTGAAGCGCTCGCCGACCGCCGTGCAGGCGCTGATCGGCTATATGCCGCAGCGCTTCGGCCTGTATGAGGATCTGACGGTCGCCGAGAACCTCGATCTTTACGCCGAGCTGCGCGGATTGCCGCGCGCACGCCGCGCCGAAGTCTATGCCGAGCTGCTGCATTTTACCGATCTGGGGCGGTTTACCACGCGGCTGGCCGGGCAACTGTCCGGCGGCATGAAACAGAAGCTCGGCCTCGCCTGCGCGCTTTTGCAAACGCCGCGCCTGCTGCTGCTCGACGAGCCGTCGGTTGGTGTCGATCCGGTCTCGCGGCGTGAGCTGTGGCGCATGGTGCAGGCGCTGACGGGCCAAGGGATCGGCGTCGTCTGGTCGACGGCCTATCTCGACGAGGCGGAGAAATGCGACGAGGTGCATCTGTTGAACGAGGGCAAGCTCTTGTTCAGCGGTAAGCCCGCCGAGCTGGCGGAACGCGTGGCCGGGCGGGTGTTTCTGCTCGATGGCGTCGGGGGTCGCCGCCGCTCGACGCTGGCGCAGATCCTCGCGGCGCCCGAATTGCTCGACGGCGTGGTGCAGGGCAGTGCGCTCCGCCTGGTCTATCGCGCGTCGCAGGACGGAGGGGGGACACCAACGCCGCCGCCGGCCGCCGGTCCGAGTGCACGCTTGCGGCCGGTCGCGCCCCGGCTTGAGGACGGGTTCATCGATCTGCTTGGCGGCGCGCTCCGCACCGGCAGCGCGCTGGCCGACAGTCTGCATCCGCTGCCGGCGCAATCCCATCCCGTGATCGAAGCCATCGGATTGACCAAGCGCTTCGGCGATTTCACCGCCGCCGAGGACATGCGTTTCTCGATCCCGCGCGGCGAAATTTTCGGGCTGCTCGGGCCGAACGGCGCCGGCAAGTCCACCACCTTCAAAATGCTGTGCGGCTTGCTGAAACCTTCGGCCGGGGAAGGCCGCGTGGCCGGCTTCGACTTACTCCATGCTGGGCCGCAAGCGCGCGGGCGGCTCGGTTACATGGCGCAGAAATTCTCGCTCTATGGCGATCTCAGCGCGCGGCAGAATCTGGAGTTCTTCGCCGGCGTCTACGGCCTCGGCGGCGGCGAACGGCGGGCGCGGGTCGAGGAGATGATCGCCATTTTCGACCTCGCCGCCGTCGCCGATCAGACCGCTAAACTGCTGCCGCTCGGCTTCAAGCAGCGGCTCGCGCTTGCCTGCGCGGTGATGCACCGGCCGGAGGCGCTGTTCCTCGACGAGCCGACCTCGGGCGTCGATCCGCTCACGCGGCGCGAGTTCTGGGGCCATATCAACGGGCTGGTTGAAATGGGCGTGACCATCCTGGTCACCACCCATTTCATGGACGAGGCCGAGTACTGCGACCGTATCGCGCTGATCTATCGCGGGCGGCGGATCGCCATGGGCTCGCCGGAGGAGCTGAAAAGACGCGTGGCCGCGGCGGAGCGGCCCGATCCGACGCTCGAGGACGCGTTCATCGGGCTGATCGAAGCCTCCGATGCAGAACGCGGGGCGGCATGAGCGCGGGCGGCGGACGCAGGCTCATCGCGCTGATGCGCAAGGAAAGCGCGCAGATGCTGCGCGATCCGAGCACATTTTTGATCGCGCTGGCCTTGCCCTTGGTGCTGCTGTTCCTCTTCGGCTACGGCGTGTCGCTCGATGCGACCAGTGTACGCATCGGGCTCGCGCAGGAATCCACCGCCCCGCCGGCGGCCAGTCTGGCGGCGAGTTTTCTCGCCTCGCCGTTTTTCCGCGTGACCACGGGGCACGACCGGCGCGAGCTTGAACCCGAGCTGGTCGGCGGGCGGATCAAGGCGCTGATCGTTATTCCCGACGTCTTCGCCGAGCGCATCGCGCGGCCGGGCGGGATTCCGGAAATCCAGCTCATCACCGATGGGGCCGAGCCCAATACCGCCAGCCTGGTGCGCAATTATGTGCAAGGCGTGCTCGCCAATTGGCAGCGACAGCAGCCAGGCGCCGTCGCGCCGGCGATCACGGTCGAGACGCGCTTCTGGTTCAACCCGGAGCTGAAGAGCCGCAACTTCCTGGTGCCGGGCACGATCGCCATCGTCATGACGCTGATCGGCACGCTGCTCACCGCTCTGGTGATCGCGCGCGAGTGGGAGCGCGGCACGATGGAGGCGCTGCTGGCGACGCCGGTGAGCGCGTTCGAGATCCTGGCCGGGAAGCTGATCCCCTATTTCCTGCTCGGCCTCGCCTCGATGGCGGTGGCGACGGCTTTGGCCGTCTGGCTGTTCGGCGTGCCCTTGCGCGGCTCGTTCTTCGCGCTGACGGTGCTGACGGCGGCGTTTTTATGCCCGGCGCTCGGCCAGGGGCTGTTGATCTCGGCCGTGGCCAAGAATCAATTCGTCGCCTCGCAAATCGCGCTTCTTGCCGGGTTCATGCCGGCGTTTCTGCTCTCCGGATTCATCTTTGAAATCGACAGCATGCCGCCGGCGATCCGGGCCATCTCCGCGGTTTTGCCGGCGCGCTATTTCATCGCCAGCCTGCAATCGGTGTTTCTGGCCGGCGATCTGTGGGGACCGATGCTGCAGGACATCGGGATATTGCTGTTGCTCGGCGCGGTGTTCCTCGGCCTGGCCATGCGCGCGACGCGGAAACGGCTCTAGCCATGTGGCGTCGAATCCTAGCCCTCATCCGCAAGGAGCTACTCGCCATATTGCGCGACCCGCGCGGGCGCATGGTCTTGATCGCGCCGCCGATCGCCCAGCTCGTCATTTTCAGCTTCGCCGCGACGCTGGAAGTGACCAATGCCGATATCGCCGTGCTCAATCAGGATTCCGGCCGTTGGAGCGCGGAGTTTCTGCAACGGCTGGGGGTCGGCAAGAGCTTCGACGAGGTGATCGTCGTGCGCACGCCGGGTGCGGTGCGCGCGCTGATCGATGCCCGGCGCGTGCTGGCGGCGGTCGAGATCGGCCCGAGCTTTTCGCGCGATCTGGAGGCCGGGCGGGGCGCGACCATCCTGATCATCGCCGACGGGCGGCGCTCGAACGCGGCGCAGATCGCGGTCGGCTATCTGTCGCAAATCGCGGGAACCCTCGGCGCCGAGATCGCCCAGGCCTCGCCGGAGCGCGCCGCGGCGCCACCCGCCGCCAGAATCGCCGCCACCAATTGGTTCAATCCCAACCTCAATTACCGCTGGTTCACGGTGCCGAGTCTGGTGGCGGTGATCGCGTTGCTGGTCGGGCTGGTGGTCACGGCGCTCTCGGTGGCGCGCGAACGCGAGCTTGGCACCTTCGACCAGCTCATGGTTTCGCCGCTAACGCCGTTCGAGATCATGATCGGCAAGACGGTGCCGCCGCTGCTCATCGGCCATGTGCATGCGACGATCTACATTCTGGTGGCGGTGTTCCTGTTCGGCGTGCCGTTCCGCGGCTCGCTGGCGCTGCTCTATCTCGGTTTGTGCCTCTTTCTTGTGGCGGTGATCGGGGTCGGGCTGTTTCTATCGGCCATTTCGCAAACGCAGCAGCAGGCGATTCTGGGCGCGTTCCTGTTCATGGCGCCGGCGATCATCCTCTCCGGCTTCGCGACGCCGATCGAGAACATGCCGGAGTGGCTGCAAACGCTCACCTACATCAACCCGCTGCGGCATTTCCTGGTGATCGTGCGCGGCAGTTTTCTCAAGGCACTGCCGATTGCGGAGGTGCTGGTGCATCTGGGGATGATGGCGGTGATCGCCGCCGTTACGCTCGGCGCGGCGACCGTTTTGTTTCGCAAGCGGCTGGAATAGCGGCGTTACGCGCGCGGATCGCCGTCGCGGAAGCGGACATAGAGCACAAGTCCGACGATCAGCGTCGCCAGCGTCAACAGATTGGCCGCGATGATGATCGGGTCTTCCAGATAGAATCCGTAAAAAGTCCACAGCAGCACGCCGACGGCGAACTGTCCGAGTGTCACCACACTGACGTCGCCGGCCGATCGCCGTCGCCACATGCGCAGCACCTGCGGCATGAAGCCGAAGCTGGTGAGCGCGGCGGCCGCGGTCCCGACCGCCGGCCAAAGAATGCCATCCATAATGCGTGTCTCGTCTTGATGGAACGGTGGGCGGGGTCAGCGCAGAGGTTTGAATCGCTGATCGCGCGGGGAGGCGAGGTTCAATTCGCCGCGCTTGGTGAAGGAGAGGCCGCTTGGGGGCGCCCCGGCGGCGAACACCACGCCCTCGAGCGCGTAGCGGAACTCGGTCGCATCGGCCAGGGCCATCGTCTGCTGCATGACATCGAGCAACGTCGTACGGCCGCGCGCCGTCGTTTGCGCTTCGCCCAGGCGCGGCACGCGCACCGCCCGGTTCGATTGACCTTCGAGAAAATCGCGCTCGTTCAACCGCAGGCGGAAGCGCATTCCGTCGACGTCGAGATCGAAAGTGTTGGGATCGGTGAGCCGCAGCGTGAGTTCGAACTCCTGCTCGAGCAAATTCGCGCCCACGATCCGCATAGCGGCGATGCTGACCTGCGGCGGCAGAATCTGCGCGCGCTCGGGCGCGCCGCAGCCGGCGAGCGCGAGGACAACACAAACGCAGACGCGTGCGACGAGAGACGACATCTTTTTGGCACTCCCGCCTGTCCTTTGACCGGCCGCAGCCTACCATCATTCACGGACGTCTGATAGCTTCGCGAACGAGTCCCGGCGATGTTGGGGCGCGGACTGGAACAAAAGGATGCTCGCCATGCGTAAGGTGTTGATCGGGGTCGCAGCGCTTTTGGTTCTGCTCGTGGGAGCGGTGTTCGCCATGCCCTACATCGTCAATCTCAACACTTGGAAGCCCGAGCTGACGGCGGCGATCAAGGATGCGACCGGACGCGAGGTGAGCATCGCCGGGCCGATCACCTATAGCCTTTTTCCGGCGATCGAATTCACCGCCGATGGCGTGCAGGTGATGGGCAATGATGGCAAGGAGCTGGCGGCGGTCGGCAAGCTCGACGCGCGGCTTTCGCCCTGGCCGCTTTTGACCGGAGGGATGGCGCTCGAGCGGCTGGTGATCACCGAACCGCGCGTCACGCTCACCGTCGATGCGAATGGCCGGGAAAATTGGGCCGGACCCGCCCGGCCTGTTAGCGCTCCATCACGCCCGAATGCGCGCGCGGGCGGGATGCCGTTCGGCGACATCCGCCTCGGCGACGTGCGCATCGAAAAGGGCGCGTTTTCCTTCGAGGATGCGCGCACCAAACAAAAGGTGACGGCGAGCGCGCTCAATGTGACCGTCGGCCTGGCCGGGATCGATGCGCCGCTTGCGGCACAGGTGTCGATGGTGCTCAACGGCAAGCCGGTCACCGGCGCGCTTTCGCTCGCGACGCCGCAAAAGGCGCTGACCGCCGCTCCGGCGGCGTTCAAGGCCGAGTTGAAATCGTAGCCCGTGACGCTCACCGCCGACGCCATGGTAACCTTGGCGGCGCTGCCCAGGCTCGCCGGCACTTTCGACCTGACGATACCGTCTGTTGGTGGGTTGGCGGCTTGGCTCGGCCGGCCCCTGGCCGCCGGGCAGCCCGATCCCGGCAAGCTGGTCGCGCGCGCGCATCAAGAGCGATGGCGGCGCCTATGACATCGAGGAGATTGCGCTCGAAGGCACCGCGTTGACGCTCACCGCCACTGGGCGCATCGACCTCGCCGGGCAAACGCCGCAGATCAAGCTCGCCGTCAAGGGCGGGGTGCTCGACATCGACCGCTATCTTCCGCCGGCCGCGCCTGCTGTCGCTCCGGCGCCAACCGCCGCGACGCCGGCGAGGGTCGCCACCGGGCCGCTGGTCGAGCTGCCGAGTGACCCGCTCGACGTCACCTTTTTGCGCAGCCTCGACGCCGATGTGAAGGTCAATCTCGGTGGGCTGAGGGTGCGCGGAAATGAGTTCGGCAAGCTCGATTTCTCGCTGGTGGCGCGTAATGGCGCGATCGCGGCCGAGTTGTCCGATCTCGCCCTCTATGGCGGAACGGCACGCGGCAAGCTCAGGCTCGATGCGGCCGGCACCAATCCGCAGGCGCAGGGCGAGTTCATGCTCGACCGCTTGACCGTCGAACGGCTGCCGGGCGCCGCGAGCGCCGCCAAGGGGCCGGTAAGCGCGTCGCTCACCTTCGCCACCAATGGCGCAAGCCCGCGCCTGATGGCCGAGAACCTGACCGGCGCCGCACTCATCGATTTGAGCAAGGCCGCGCTCACCGATGTTCCGGTCAGCGCCGTGACCGTGAAGGCGACGCTCAAGGGGAAGGCCGAGCGGCCGGAAGTGATCGCCGGTTTCACCTATAACGCGCGCAAGGTGGTTGCGAAGCTGACGCTCGATGCACTGCCGCGGCTGCTCGCGGGTGAGCGTTTCGCGATGACGTTGGCGCTCGACGCCGAGCCGCTACATGCCAGTTTCGACGGCAGGGTGGCACTGCTGCCGGCGCCGGCGCTCGATGGCAAGCTCGCGCTCGACGTGCCGTCGCCAGTGATGCTCGCGACTTGGCTCGGTCAGCCGGCGGCGAGCATCAGGCCCGATGCCGGCGCGATCAAAGTGGCCGCCACGCTCGCGAGCACCGGGGCAAAAACAACGCTGAGCGAGGCGACGCTCGACGGCAAGGCGCTCAAGGCGCGCCTCACCGGCAGTCTCGACTTGGCGGGCACAGTGCCGGTTGTCGAGGCCAAGCTCAATCTCGACCAAGCCGATCTCGATGCGTATCTCGCGGAAACGCCGCCGGCCGGCGCGGCCCCGGCCGCCGCCCCGCGCGGCGCGGCGCCCGCGCCCGCAACCGGTTGGAGCACCGAACCGATCGACACCGCCGCGCTCAAACGCGTTCAGGCACGCTTCGATGCGACGCTCGGCAAGCTCATCTATCGCAAGCTCGCGATGGAGGGCGGGCAGGCGACGATCACGCTCAGCGGGGGCAAGTTCGATGGCAGGCTGGCCGCGCTCAAGGCCGCCGGCGGGACGGTCGAGGCCGCGACCGCCTTCGACGGCTCCTTGGCGAAACCAAAGCTCGACCTCAGCGCCACGGTCACTGGCGTCGAGGGGCGGCCGTTCCTGATCGCTTTCGCCGGCACCGACCGGGTGAGCGGCAAGGCCGATTTCAACCTCAAAGCGAGCGCGACCGGCGGCACGGAAAAAGAGCTGGTCGAGACGCTCGCCGGAGCCGGCGCGATGAAGTTCACCGATGGCGCGGTGCACGGGATCAATCTTGCCGCTACTCTGCGCCAAGTCGGTATGCTCGGTTTCGACAAGGGCGCCGGCGAGGCGCAGAAGACCGACTTCGCCGAGATGGGCGGGACCTTCACCATCGACAAAGGGGTGATCAGCAACCGCGACTTTCATCTGCTGGCGCCCTTGGTGCGGATCACCGGGGCCGGCACCGTGCCGCTGCCGCCGCGCACGATCGATTATGCCGTCGAAGCCAAGCTGGTGGCGAGCACGCAAGGCCAGGCCGGGCAGGACACGCTTGCCGGCTTGCCGATCCCGGTCAAAGTCACCGGACCGTGGGATAAGGTCGCGGTCAATATCGATTACGCTTCGGTGTTGCCTACCGTCGACCCGACCAAGCTTAAGGATCTGCCCAATCAGGCCATCGATGCGATCCGCGGCCTGGGCATCATTCCGGGCGGGCGCACGCCGGCTCCGACGACCGCGCCAACGCAGCAACAGCCCGCGCCGATGCAGCAACCCGCACCGGCGCCCGATCCGCTGGCACCGCTGCGCAACCTGTTCGGCCGCTGACCGGCGCTACTGGGTGAACTTGGCGCGGGTGAGGTTGCTCAGCCACACCAATGCGGCGCAGTCGCGCTTGCCCGATTGGTCGCGGCATTCGGCCACGTCATTGAAGTGAATGCGCGCGGCCTGGGCGCAGGTCAGGCGTTCGAGATCGAACTGCTTGACGCGTGTGCGATGCGCCGGCAGCGGCGCGTTCTCGAACGCGATCCGGCGCTGAATCACACCCTCGGCGTCGAACACCACCAGATCGACCAGGAAGCTGGAAAAATTGGCGTCGGTTGCGTTGTCGAGCACCAGATAGATCCGGCAGGACTGGCCGGCGTCTTCGATCCGGTTGAGCTCCAGCCCGATGCCGGGCGCGGTCTGGGCCTGGGCGAGGCCGGCAGCAGCGAAAATCGCGAGCGCGGTCAACAGCGAACACATGCGACGCATCGGCGGCAACCTCCAAGAATTGCGCATAATCGCCGCGCCCCCGCGCGTCGATAACTCCGGCGGACTTTAGCCGCAGGGCCCACTTCTCTGCAATGCAGGAGGAATTATAGCTCCGGGCGCGGCATCGCCAGAGCATCTTCGAGTGCCGCGCAGGCGGACAGCACGCGCAGGTCGCGCCCGCGCCCGCCGATCACCTGCAACCCGATCGGTCGATGGTCGGCGGTGAGACCAATCGGAAGCGATGCAGCGGGTTGCCCAGACATATTGAAGGGATAGGTGAACGGGCTCCAGTCATGGCGTGGGGTCCCGTCCGGCAATGGAGCGGAGTCGAAGCCGACCGGGAACGCCGCCATCGGCATCGTCGGCATTAGCAGCAGATCGTGCTTCGCCAGCAGCCGGGACAAGCGCGAGGAATACTCGCTACGCTCCGCTTCGGCCGCCAAGTAATCGGCCAGGGTGGTGGACTTGGCCATCTCGGCCGCGGCGCGGAATCCGGGGTCCAGGTCGCTATGACGCGCCGCCGGAAAGCGTGCCATCAAAGCCGCCGCGCCGGCGAACCACAGGGTCTGGAATGTCTTCCAGATGCCGTCGAGCGGGAGTTCAATCGGCTCGACATGCGCGCCGAGCTCGGTGCAGCGCGCCGCGGCTTTGCCGACGGCAACCGCGACCTCCGGCTCGACCGCATTGCCGGCATAGCTGGCCGCGAAGGTGATCCGTAGCCCGCGCAGTCCGGCCCCGGTCACGAGTGTGGGCGTCTCAAGCGCTCCAGGTAATGCCAGCGGGTCGCGCGCATCGGGTCGGGCGATAATCGCCAGCATCAACGCGGCGTCGGCGGCGCTGCGCGTGATTGGACCGACATGCGCCAAAGTGCCGAAGGGGCCATAGGGCCAGACCGGCACCCGGCCGAAGCTCGGCTTGAGCCCGAACACACCGGTCAGGCTGGCCGGTATGCGGATCGACCCGCCGCCATCGCTGCCCAGATGCAGCGCGCCCATGCCGGTTGCCGCCGCCACCGCCGCTCCGCCGCTCGACCCGCCGGGGGTGAGCACCGGGTTCCACGGGTTGCGCGTGATGCCGGTCAGCAGGCTGTCGGTCACGCCTTTCCAGCCGAATTCCGGCGTTGTCGTCTTGCCGAGGAAGATCGCGCCGGCTTCGCGCAGCCGGGCAACGGCGGGAGCGTCGTCCTCCGCCGGGGCGGCTTCGGCCATGAGCTTCGAGCCGCGCTTGGTCGGCCAGCCGCGCGCCGCCATCAGGTCCTTGATCGTAACCGGCACGCCATCGAGCGCGCCCAGGGGCTCGCCCTCGGCCCAGCGCTTGGCGCTGGCCTCGGCCGCCGCCCGCGCGCCGGCGGCATCGACCAGCACGAAGGCGTTGAGCTTGGGATTGTGCTTGTCGATGCGGGCCAGCGCCGCCTCGACCGCATCGACCGGCGAGGCGCGCCGCCGGCGGAAGAGTTGCAGGAGCTCGCCGGCGCCGGCGAAAGCGAGGTCGGGTTTGGCCATGGGGCTAGGTTAGGCGTTCGAACCCATGTGGCCAAGCGCGTGTAAGAGCCGTTAAGTCTCCTGGCACGGCCACGCTTGCCATGCTATGGCCCGCCGGCCCCGGAGGACGACTTGCCCAAGCGCACGGACATACGCTCGATCCTGATCATTGGCGCCGGGCCGATCATCATCGGCCAAGCGTGCGAGTTCGACTATTCCGGGACCCAGGCTGTCAAGGCGCTGAAGGACGACGGCTACCGCGTCGTACTGATCAATTCCAACCCGGCCACGATCATGACCGACCCGGAGCTGGCCGATGCGACCTATGTCGAGCCGATCACGCCCGAGGTGGTCGCGCGGGTGATCGAGCGCGAGCGCCCGGATGCGTTGCTGCCGACCATGGGCGGGCAGACCTCGCTCAATACGGCGATGGCCTTGGTGCGCGACGGCACGCTGGCGAAATACGGCGTCGAGCTGATCGGCGCCAAGGCCGCAGCGATCGAGATGGCCGAGGACCGCGAGCTGTTCCGCGACGCCATGGGGCGCATCGGACTCGAAAGCCCGAAGAGCCGCATTGCCCGCAACATGGCGGAAGCGAGCCTGGCGCTGGATGAGGTCGGGCTGCCTGCGATCCTGCGCCCGAGCTTCACCCTCGCCGGTACCGGCGGCGGCATCGCCTATAATCGCGACGAATTCCAGACCATGGTCGAAGCCGGGCTCGCGGCCTCGCCGGTCGGCACCATCCTGATCGAGCAATCGGTGCTCGGCTGGAAGGAATACGAGATGGAAGTCGTGCGCGACCGCGCCGACAACTGCATCATCATCTGCTCGATCGAAAACATCGATCCGATGGGCGTGCATACCGGCGACAGCATCACGGTCGCACCCGCGCTTACGCTTACCGACAAAGAATATCAGATCATGCGCGACGCCTCGATCGCGGTGTTGCGCGAGATCGGCGTCGATACCGGCGGATCGAATGTCCAATTCGCGGTCGATCCGAAGACCGGCCGCATGGTGGTGATCGAGATGAACCCGCGCGTGTCGCGGTCCTCCGCGCTGGCGTCCAAGGCGACCGGCTTCCCGATCGCCAAGATCGCGGCCAAGCTGGCGGTCGGTTACACGCTCGACGAGCTGAAGAACGACATCACCGGCACCACGCCGGCGAGTTTCGAGCCGGTCCTCGACTATATCGTGACCAAGATCCCGCGCTTCACCTTCGAGAAATTCCCCGGCGCGCAGCGCACGCTCACCACCTCGATGAAGTCGGTCGGCGAGGCGATGGCGATCGGCCGCACCTTCGCCGAAAGCCTGCAAAAGGCGCTGCGCTCGCTCGAAACCGGTTTGTCGGGTCTCGACGAAATCGCGCTCGAGCCCGAATCTTTGCGCGCGGCGCTGTCGACGCCGACCCCGGAGCGGCTATTGGTCGCGGCGCAGGCGCTGCGCAGCGGCATGAGCGTGGCCGAGATCCATGCGCTCACCGCCTATGATCCGTGGTTCCTGGACCGCATCGCGGAGATCATCGCCGCCGAGCAGCTGGTCAAGGACAAGGGACTGCCGCGGGACGCCGCCGGGCTGTTCGCGCTCAAGCGCATGGGTTTCGGCGATGCCAGGCTGGCGACGCTTGCGGGGCTAACCGAGCCAGCGGTTCGCGCCCTGCGCCGCGGCCTCGGACTCAAGCCCGTGTACAAGCGCATCGACACCTGCGCCGCGGAATTTCCGTCGCGCACGCCATACCTGTATTCGACCTATGAGGGCGATGGCTCGGCTGCGTCCGAATGCGAGGCCGAGGTCAGCGATCGGCGCAAGGTGATCATTCTCGGCGGCGGGCCTAACCGTATCGGGCAGGGGATCGAGTTCGACTATTGCTGCTGCCATGCGGTCTTCGCCCTGGTCGAGGCGGGCTTTGAGACCATCATGGTCAATTGCAATCCGGAAACGGTCTCGACCGATTATGACACGTCCGACCGGCTGTATTTCGAGCCGCTCACGGTCGAGGAGGTGCTCGAGATTTGCCTGCTCGAACAGTCGCGCGGCACGCTTCTAGGCGTGATCGTGCAGTTCGGCGGGCAAACGCCGCTGAAACTGTCGCAGGCGCTGGAGGCCGAGGGCGTACCGATCCTCGGCACCACGCCGGATGCGATCGATCTGGCCGAGGACCGCGAGCGTTTCCAGAAGCTGATCGAGACGCTCGACATCCGCCAGCCGCCTTCGGGCGTGGCCACCAGCGCGGAAGCCGCGCGCGCCGTGGCAGCCAAGATCGGCTATCCGGTGTTGCTGCGCCCGTCCTATGTGCTCGGCGGGCGGGCGATGGAAATCGTGCATGATGAGGCCGGGCTCAACCGCTATGTGCGCGAGGCGGTGCGCGTCTCGGGCAAGAACCCGGTCTTGATCGACCGCTATCTGGATGACGCGATCGAGGTCGATGTCGATGCACTGGCGGATTCGTTCGGCGCGGTGCGGGTCGCCGGGATCATGGAACATATCGAAGAGGCGGGAATTCACTCCGGCGACAGCGCCTGCTCGCTGCCGCCCTATTCCCTGCCGGCGAGCGTCGTGGCCGAGATCGAGCGCCAGACGGCGGTGCTTGCCCGTGCGCTCAAGGTGGTCGGACTGATGAACGCGCAGTTCGCGGTCAAGGACGGCGTCGTCTATGTGCTTGAAGTCAACCCGCGCGCCAGCCGCACGGTGCCCTTCGTCGCCAAGGCGACCGGCGTCGCGGTGGCGAAAATCGCCGCCCGTCTCATGGTCGGCGAAAAGCTGAGCGACTTTCCGGCCCCGCCCAAGCGGCCGCTCGGCCATGTCGCGGTCAAGGAGTCCGTATTCCCCTTCGCCCGCTTCCCCGGCGTCGACACCATTCTCGGCCCGGAAATGAAATCGACCGGCGAGGTCATGGGACTTGACCGCGATTTCGGCCGCGCCTTCGCCAAATCGCAGCTCGGCAGCGGCAGCAAGGTGCCGAGCGGCGGAACGGTGTTCATCTCGGTGCGCGACCGCGATAAGCCTTCCATGGTGCCGCTCGCCCGCCGGCTGATCGAACTCGGCTTCCGTGTGATCGCCACGCGCGGCACGGCCGATATCCTGGCCGCGGCCGGAGTCGAAGTCGCGCCGGTCAACAAAGTGCGCGAAGGACGGCCGCATATTGTCGACGCCATGCAGGACGGCGCGGTGCAGCTGGTGTTCAACACCACCGAGGGAGCGCATGCCAAACACGACAGTTTCAGCCTGCGGCGCACGGCGCTGACGCGCGGGATTCCCTACTACACGACCGTGGCCGGGGCGCGGGCCGTGATTGCGGCAATTACGGCACTGAGCGCCGGCGCCCTTGAAGTGGCGGCACTTCAGTCATATTTTGACAGACCGGCGCGGCTTGGTGCGCCAGGATCTGGAGCGCCGGGGCCCGGCGCGGGACCGGAGTGAGCGCCCTGGCCGGAGGCACGTCGATCAGATCCCAACTTTGGCGGTTACCCCAACCTTAGCGGTTTCATGGACAAAGTACCGATGACTGCAGCCGGGTTTCAACGGCTGCAGGAAGAGTTGCGGACCCTGCGAAATGTCGAACGTCCCGGCGTCATCGAAGCGCTTGCTACGGCGCGCCAGCATGGCGACCTGTCGGAGAACGCCGAATACCATGCGGCGCGCGACCGGCAGAGCTTCATCGAAGGGCGCATTATCGAGCTCGAGGATCTGTGCAAACGGGCGCAGGTCATTGACGTTTCGCAGCTTTCAGGCTCGACCGTGCGCTTCGGCGCCACCGTCAGGCTGGAGGACGAGGATACCGACGAACGCGTGACCTACCAGATCGTCGGCGAATTCGAAGCGGACGTCGCCAAAGGTCGGCTTTCGATCACCTCGCCCCTGGCCCGGGCCTTGATCGGCAAGCGAAAAGGCGATGCGGTCGAGGTCGATAGCCCGCGTGGGCAGCGCTATTACGCGGTGGTCTCGGTAACCTTTAAGTAGGGTTGTTCGTTTACGCGCTTGGACAAGCGTGCGCGATGCCCTATATAAGACCCTCGTAGGCAACAATGAGCGCGCCCCGCGAAAAGCGAGGGCGCGTTTTCTTATCATGGATATGCGAAACGTCGCCATCATCGCCCACGTCGACCATGGCAAAACCACGCTGGTCGACTGTCTGCTGCGGCAGAGCGGTACTTTCCGCGCCAATCAGCGCGTGTCCGAGCGGGCCATGGACTACAACGACCTGGAACGCGAGCGCGGGATCACCATCCTGGCCAAATGCACCTCGGTCGAGTGGAAGGGCCTGCGCATCAACATCGTCGATACGCCCGGCCACGCCGATTTCGGCGGCGAGGTGGAGCGTACATTGTCGATGGTCGACGGTGTGGTCGTGCTCGTCGATGCCGCCGAGGGCCCCATGCCGCAGACCAAATTCGTGGTCGGTAAGGCGTTGAAAAAGGGCCTGGTGCCGATCGTGGTGGTCAATAAGGTCGATCGCCCGGATCAGCGTTCCTACGAAGTTCAGGACATGACCTTCGACCTGTTCGCGGCTCTTGGCGCCCAGGACAGCCAGCTCGATTTCCCGACCCTGTTCGCCTCGGCCAAGCACGGCTGGGCGTCGACCAGCCCGGATCATCCCGGCACCGACATGAGCCTGTTGTTCGACACCATTGTGTCGCGCGTGCCGGCGCCCAAGGTCGATCCAACCGCGCCCTTCGCCATGCTGGCCACGACGCTGGAATCCAACCCCTATCTCGGCCGCATCCTGACCGGGCGGATCACCGCCGGCACCGCGCGTCCGAACATGAACGTCAAGGCGCTGGCGCATGACGGGACGCTGGTCGAGGCCGGGCGCCTGACCAAGGTGCTCGCCTTTCGCGGCTTGGAGCGGGTGCCGGTCGAAAGCGCCGAGGCGGGCGATATCGTGGCGCTGGCCGGCCTGAGCCAAGCGACCGTATCGAATACCATCTGCGATCCAGGGGTTGAAAAGCCGCTGCCGGCGCAACCGATCGATCCTTCGACGCTGGCCATGACCTTCGCCATCAATGACAGCCCGCTCGCCGGCACCGAAGGCGACAAGGTCACTTCGCGCATGATCCGCGAGCGGCTGTTCCGCGAGGCGGAGGGCAATGTCGCCATCCATGTGAAGGCATCCGGCGCAACCGACGCCTTCGAAGTCGCCGGGCGCGGCGAGTTGCAGCTCTCGGTCTTGGTCGAAAACATGCGCCGCGAAGGCTTCGAGCTGTCGGTCAGCCGGCCGCGCGTGCTGTTTCGCGAGAACCCGGAAACCGGCGTGCGCGATGAGCCGATCGAAGAAGTTACTATCGACCTAGACGAGGAATATTCCGGCGTGGTGGTCGCCAAGATGGGCGAGCGGCGCGGCGAGTTGCAGGAAATGCGCCCGGCCGGCGGCGGTAAGCTGCGGCTGGTGTTCTATGTGCCGTCGCGCGGGTTGATTGGTTATCATGGTGAGTTCATGACCGACACGCGTGGCACCGGTGTCTTGAACCGGGTGTTCCACGAATATGCGCCCTACAAGGGCGCGATCGCAGCGCGGCGCACCGGCGTCCTGGTCTCGCGCGAGTCCGGCAAGGCCGTGTCCTATGCGCTCAACAAGATCGAGGAGCGCGGCTTGCTGTTCATCGGCCCGAACGACCCGGTCTATGAGGGCTCGATCATCGGCGAATGCGCGCGCGGTTCGGATCTTGACGTGAACCCGCTCAAGTCGAAGCAACTCACCAACTTCCGCGCTGCCGGCAAGGAAGACCATATCGTGCTCACCACGCCGGTGCGCATGTCGCTCGAACAAGCGATTTCCTATATCGGCGACGACGAGCTGGTCGAGGTCACGCCCAAGTCGATCCGTCTACGCAAGCGCTACCTCGATGCGAATGAGCGCAAGCGCCACTCGCGCCAGTCCGAAACCGCCGAGCTGGTGAAGGGCTAAGGTTACTCCCAAGGTCATCGGCCGCGCCCTTCGGCGTGGCCGAACCGGCCCGTCTGCACAGGTTGCGCGTATTCGCCCCCTCCCTTAGCAAGGGGTAGCGCGGCCCGAGTCCCGACCGTGTTTATCCACTTCAGGGGGGCTGGCCATGCAACGTCCGAAGATCGCGGTCATCGGCGCGGGCAATGTCGGCGGCACCGCCGCGCAGCTGATCGCCAGCAAAGAGCTGGGCGACGTCGTGATCTTCGACATCGTCGATGGCCTGCCGCAGGGCAAGGCGCTCGATATCGTCGAGGCTGGGCCGGTCGGGCGCAGCGATGCCCGCGTGATCGGCACCAATCTCTACGAGGATATCGCCGGTGCTGCCGTGGTGATCGTCACCGCCGGTGTCGCGCGCAAGCCGGGCATGAGCCGTGACGATCTGCTGGGTATCAACACCGGGGTGATGGAACAGGTCGGCGCAGCCATCCGCGCGCATTGTCCTGACGCCTTCGTTATCTGCATCACCAATCCCTTGGACGCCATGGTTACGATCCTGCGCGAAGCGTCCGGGGTCAAGCACCGCATGTGCGTCGGCATGGCCGGCGTGCTCGATGCCGCGCGCTTCCGCGCCTTCCTGGCGGCGGAGTTCAAGGTCTCGGTCACCGATGTGACCGGCTTCGTGCTTGGCGGGCATGGCGACAGCATGGTGCCGCTGACGCGCTACTCGGCCGTCGCCGGCATTCCGCTGCCCGATCTGGTGCGCATGGGCTGGACCACGCAGAAGCGGCTGGATGCCATCGTCGAGCGCACGCGAAACGGCGGGGCGGAGATCGTCGGGCTGATGCGCACCGGCTCGGCCTTTGCCGCGCCGGCCGCCTCGGCGGTGGAAATGGCCGAGGCCTATCTCAAGGACAAGCGCCGGGTGATGCCTTGCGCCGCCTGGCTGACTGGGCAGTATGGGGTCAAAGGGCTGTATGTCGGGGTGCCGGTGGTGCTCGGCGGCAACGGGGTCGAAAAGGTGGTCGAGATCGACTTCGACCGCAACGAGCAGGCAGCCTTCGACCGCTCGGTCGCCGCGGTCCGCGAGCTGCTTGCAGCCGCCCAAGCGCTGCGTAAGCAAAAGGCCAAGCCGGAAAAGAAGCGCGCGTAACCCCGTAGGGCAAATCGCCCCGGGGAGTTGCGTCGGACGCCGCGCCTTGGTTTACAAGGCGCCCCGATCCCATGGACGGGTCGCGCCTGTGGCGCGGGTTTCTGGAAAAAATCGGGACCGGGCGGGAGCGGGGGTCAATGAATATTCATGAGTTTCAGGCCAAGGAGCTTCTGGGGCGCTTTGGCGTTCCGCTGCTCAAGGGTGGCGTGGCCGCGACGGCGGCCGAAGCGGCGCAGGTGGCGCGCGGCTTGTCCGGTCCGGTCAGCGTCGTGAAGGCGCAGATCCATGCCGGCGGACGCGGGGCCGGGCGCTTCAAGAACGACCCCAATGGCAAAGGCGGGGTGCGCATCGTGCGTTCCCCCGCGGACGTCCAGGCGCAAGCCGCCGCCATGCTTGGCCAAGTTCTGGTCACCAAGCAGACCGGGCCTACGGGCCGCGAGGTGCGCCGCGTCTATGTCGAGGAAGGCTGCGAAATCGCGCGCGAGCTGTACCTGTCCCTCGTGATCGACCGCGCCGCCGGCTGTGTCGGCATCGCCACCTCGGCGCAAGGCGGCATGGACATCGAGGAGGTCGCGGCGCGCGATCCTGCGGCCTTGCTGTCGATCGCGGTCGATCCGGCGCAAGGGCTGATGCCCTATCACGCGCGCAAGCTCGCCTTCTTTCTCAAACTTGAGGGCGAAGCATTGAAGCGCTTCGGCGCCATGCTCGACGCTTGCTATCGCGCCTATACCCAGCTCGATGCCTCGCTGCTCGAGATCAATCCGCTGGTGGTGACCAAGGCGGGCGCGCTCGTGGCGCTCGATGCAAAGGTCACGCTCGATGACAACGCCTTGTTTCGCCACAAGGATCTGGCCGAGCTTCGTGACGCGGACGAAGAAGACCCGATGGAGCTGGAAGCGATCAAGAACGAGCTGAACTACGTTCGTCTGGCCGGCAATATCGGCTGCATGGTCAATGGCGCCGGCCTTGCCATGGCGACGATGGATATCATCAAACTGGCGGGTGGCCAGCCGGCCAATTTCCTCGATGTCGGCGGCGGCGCGAGCAAGGAAAAGACCACGGCCGCGTTCAAAATCGTGCTCTCCGATCCGAATGTGAAGGGCATCCTGGTCAACATCTTCGGCGGCATCAACCGCTGCGATTGGATTGCTCAGGGCGTGATCGCCGCCGTACGCGGCCTCGATCTACACCTGCCGCTCGTGGTGCGCTTGGAAGGCACCAATGTCGAGGAAGGCAAGCGCATCCTGGCCGAATCCGGCCTCGCGATCATCCCGGCCAAAGACCTGGGCGATGCGGCGCAAAAGGTCGTCGCCGCCGTACAGAAGGTAGCCTAGCCATGGCGGTATTGCTGGACGCTTCGACCAAGGTCATCTGCCAGGGCTTTACCGGCGCGCAGGGCACCTTCCATTCCGAACAGGCGATCGCCTATGGCACGCGCATGGTCGGCGGGGTGACGCCGGGCAAGGGCGGTACGACGCATCTCAACCTGCCCGTGTTCAATACCGTCGCCGAAGCGGTCAAGGCGACCGGCGCCACCGCCACGGTCATTTATGTACCGCCGCCGTTCGCCGCCGACGCAGTGTTGGAAGCGATCGACGCCGGGCTGGAACTGGCGGTGTGCATCACCGAGGGCATCCCGGTTTTGGACATGGTCCGCGTTCGCCGCGTGCTGAACGGGTCCAAGACGCGACTGATCGGTCCCAACTGCCCGGGTTTGATTACCCCGGGGCAAAGCAAAATCGGGATCATGCCCGGCCATATTCACACCCCCGGCCGGATCGGGATCGTGTCGCGCTCGGGCACTCTGGCCTATGAGGCCGTCTCCCAGACCTCGGCGGTCGGGCTCGGACAGTCGACTTGCATCGGCATCGGTGGCGATCCGGTGCATGGCATGAACTTTATCGACTGCCTGGAGTTGTTCTTAACCGATCGTGAAACCGATGCGATCATCATGATCGGCGAGATTGGGGGCTCGGACGAAGAGGAGGCGGCGGAATTTCTGCTCAAGTCGCGGGTGAAGAAGCCGGTGGTTGGCTTCATCGCCGGCTCCACGGCACCGCCAGGAAAACGCATGGGCCACGCCGGGGCAATCTTCTCCGGCGGGAAGGGCACGGCTGCGGGCAAGGTCGAGGCGATGCAGCGCGCCGGGGTGCGCGTATCGCCGTCGCCGGCCGCGCTCGGCATCACCATGCAAGAGGCGCTCAAGGCCAGCCTGAAATAGCGGGATCGCATTGGCTTGGGCATGGAGTGACCTCCACGCCCCGTTCGGTTTGCTGCTTCCCCCACGGACATCGTTTGGCTGGATTGAGCCAGCGCAAGGGCCGCGTCTCAAGCGCCCTTGCTACTGCCTGGGGGCTGACCACATGATGGCTATGCCGATGGCCGACTCATCGCTCCTCCTGGGCGCGAACGCCGCCTTTGTGGCGGAGTTGTATGCGCGTTACGCCGCCGCGCCGGACTCGGTCGATGCCAGTTGGCGAGAGTTTTTTGCGCGCCTGGGCGACGAGGAACGGTCGCTCCTGTCCGAACTTTCCGGAGCCAGCTGGGCGCCGCGCAGCGCGCGCGTTATCCAGAACGGGCATGAACATGGCGCGGAGCCGTTGACTGCCGCTGCCGTCGAGTCTGCGCCGCCGCCTGCCGCTTGTAAGCGCCGGAGTAAAAATCCCTCACTGAAGCGGCCGGGGAGTCCGGTTGCGCCGGAGTAAAAATCCGGCAGCAGAAAGCCTTTTGCCCGGTGGGCCGGGGGCGGAGGGATGAAGGGCGTGGAGTTATATGGACGGGTGCGCCATG
>SHVS01000022.1 GCA_009694135.1 Alphaproteobacteria bacterium | reverse complement strand
GCTCGACGTGCTGGAAGCGGCGCGCCTCGAGTACCACGCCGACCATCGACTGATTGATCACCGCGCTCGGGCCGCCACCCTGAGCGACCAGAACTTTGCCGCGCATCGCCTGCTCCCTGTCCTAATCCGGTTCGCGGAGCCAGTTCTGGCGCAAAACCGCGGCTACGGCCAGGGGCGCGACAGCATGCCCCGGTCTCTTGGCAAGGAGGCTAGCCCCGCCGCCTGGGGCCGAACGCGCACCCGGCGCTAGGCGGCCGACGGCTGCGGCCCGTTCGCCGGGAAAACAGTCCCCCGGACTGTTTTCTGGCCCGTCTCACTTTGTCTCATCTTCGCTCCTCGCTGGGCTGCGATGAGCCAGAATTCCTCCGTTAGCAAAAACTCTCAATCTGTCTCTCACTCGCTGACGCCGGACAAGCTGTTCAGCGCGCCATTCGCATCGGTGTCGTATTTGCCCCACTCGCGGCGGTAATCCGGGTTCCACGGCGAGCAGCTGCCGGTCGAGTAATACATGATATCGGTTTCCGGGTCCCAGGTGTAGAAGCCGAAGGTCGTTCCGCCGCCGCGCTTCCACGACGTGCCGAACCAGCTATCGAGTGCCGGATTGGCAACCTTGTCGTCGGCATAGAACGGCTTGAACTTCGGGCCGATGCCGACCTCGGCGTTCGGCCCCATGTTGTAAAACATCCAGGCCCGGCGACCGGTATTGATGTCATAGGCATGCACCTTGCCGCGCACGCCGCGCTCGCCGCCTTCGTTGCCGACGACGAACAGGTTATGGATGATCAGGCCGTTGCTGCTCATGCCTTCGCCATGCACGATATCGGTGCCGACCGTGTTCCACAAAAGCTCGCCGGTTGTCGCATTGAGCGCGATGATCTGGCCGTCGAGCGTGGCGTAGAAAATCTTGTTTTCGGCATAATAGAGGCCGCGCGACTGCGCGCCGCAGCAGGCCTGTGCCGTCGCCAAGGGCACATTCATCGTCGGGTGGAAGGCCCATTTGATTGCGCCATTCTGCTTCAGATCGAGCGCGTAAACGAAATTGGGCTTCGGCGTCAGGATGTACATCGTGTCGCCGACGACCAGCGGCGAGGATTCATGGCTGTCGAAGACCTCGAAGCGCGCCGTCCAGGCGACGGACAGGGCCTTGACGGTCTTCACATAGATCTGGTCGAGCGCGCTGTAGTTCCAGCCGTTATAGGTGAGGCTCGGCATCACCACATTGGCCGGGTCCCTCGAGAGCTTGAGAACGTCGTCGTTCGCCAGGGCCGCGCCGCAGAGCGACCCGGCGCAGACCCAGGCCAGCATTCCCATCGCAATCCTCAGTCTCGTCATCGTGCGAATCCCTCGGTTGTTCATCGGCCCGGAACCGGGCGGTCACGATGTCATTGATGCTAATGCATGAACAGTCCCGGCTCCAGTCCGCGCGCTCTTGGCTGAAGGGGATGGCCTGAGATTCAGCCTTGGAGCATTTGGGGTATCGCGCGCTCAGCTGAATGCCCGCCTGTCAACGCCGGAGTCGTAACCCCTACAGGCCGGGTCGCAATTGTCCAATGTTGGACGCGCCGGAGACAGCTGAGATGCGTTCAGCTGCGTCCACAGCGACCGTCGCAACTAGGCAGACCATTGAAAGTCGGACATGGGCGAAGGGGCTGCTGAGCGGTCACTGGCTTCATGCCGCGTGCTTACCCCGCGCTTACCCGGCACCGGATCGGCTTTCGTGGCTTCAGCTAAGTTATTGAAAAGATGGTGGGCGCGACAGGGATTGAACCTGTGACCCCTACGATGTCAACGTAGTGCTCTCCCGCTGAGCTACGCGCCCGGTTGCGCCCGACCGTTAGTCCGGAGCGGGCGCGCGGCTGTTGTATACGTGCCGGCGGGCGGGCCGCAAGGGCAGCGGTCCAAAGCATGGTCAGGCCGGCTCGGGGCGCGGCTAGGCGGCGAGGATGCGGTTGATGTTGTCGACCAGCTCGCGCAGGTGGAACGGCTTCGACAGCACGCGGCTTTCGCCCACCTGCTGCTTCGCGTTCACCGATACCGCGGCAAAACCGGTGATGAACAGGACCTTCAGATCGGGATCGGCGCGCATCGCGCGCCGCGCCACCTCGATGCCGTCGATGCCGGGCATGACGATATCGGCGATCAGCAGGTCATAAAGCTCGCGTTCGAGACGGGTGAGAGCGTCCATACCGTCCGCAACCGCGGTCACCTCGAAACCGGCGCGGGTCAGGGCGCTGGTAAGGAACTGCCGCATTGCCTGATCGTCTTCGGCGAGCAGAATGCGCGGGTGCGTAAGAGCTGCCGGGGTGTTGGTCATGAAATCCTCACGCCAGCGTAGCGCCTGTAGCCTTGCCAAAGCATGAACAGGGACGGTTGCGCGGACCGCGTGACAGTTGGGCTTGGGTTCGTTAAAGCGAGTCCATGCACGGTCGAACACGAACCGGCGGCGAGTCCGCATACGCGATAGAGGTCCGGTCGCCCGAAAGGCAGACCGCGCCGGTGGTGTTTTCGTCGCCGCATTCCGGGCGCGACTACCCGGCGGAGTTCGTCGCCGCCTCCCGGCTCGATGCCTTGCGCTTGCGCCGGTCGGAAGATTTTCGCGTCGACGAGCTGTTCGCGTCCGCCCCGCGCAATGGTGCGCCGCTGCTGTGCGCTCTGTTTCCCCGCGCCTTCGTCGACGTCAATCGTGAGGCGCAGGAACTCGATCCTGGTATGTTTGACGCGCCGCTTCCGCCGGGCGTCAACAGCACCTCGCCGCGTGCGCGCGCCGGCTTCGGCACGATCGCGCGCGTGGTGGCACATGGCGAAGAAATCTATGCGCGCAAGCTCAGCTTCGCCGAGGTACGCGCGCGGATCGACGCGCATTATCGGCCGTATCACCAGGCGTTGGCGCAACTGGTCGATGACACAAGAGTGAGTTTCGGCAGCTGCCTGTTGATCGATTGCCACTCGATGCCGTCGGTCGGCGGGCCGTTCGACGCCGATGCCGGGTGCTCGCGCGTCGATATCGTGCTCGGTGACGCCAATGGAAAAAGCGCCGCGCCGGGCATCGTGGCGGCGGTCGAAGGGCGGCTGCGCACATTGGGTTATAGCGTCCGGCGCAACGCGCCCTATTCGGGCGGGCATATCACGCGCTTCTATGGACGCCCGTCCGAGGGTGTGCACGCGCTGCAGATCGAGATCAATCGCGGCCTCTACATGGACGAGGGCGCGCTGCGGCTGAACGCAGGTTTCGCGCCGTTGGCGGCCGACCTCGATCGGCTGATGGGTTTCGTCGCCGGGCTAGAGCCGACGCGCGCCGCGGCGTGACCAAGCCCCCACGCTCGACGTCTGCCTCGACCAGTCTGCGTGCGGCCCTCGAGACCGATCTGCCGGCGGTCGCCCGGATCTATGCGCATCACGTGCTGACCGGCTTCGGCTCCTTCGAGGAAGTTCCTCCCGAAGTGTCCAAACTCAATCGCCGCTGGCGCGACGTGGTCGGGCGGGGGTTGCCGTATCTCGTGGCGGAAGCCGGTGGGGCCGTCGTGGGCTTTGCTTATGCCGCGCCGTATCGGACCCGCTCCGCCTATCGCTACACGCTGGAGGACTCCGTCTATGTCGCCGCCGAGGCGACCGGTCGGGGGCATGGCCGCGCGCTTCTGGCGCGACTGATCGAGCGCTGCACCGAGTTGGGCTATCGGCAAATGGTCGCCGTAATCGGGGACAGCGGGAACGCCGCGTCGATCGGGCTGCATAATGCGCTCGGATTTACCCAGACCGGCCGGCTGGCCCGTCGCTTGCGTGGTTAGCCGCATGAAGAACTCATATCACGGTATCAAATTCATCGCGCTCGCACTCCTGGCAAGTGTCCTGAGCGGCGCGGGGGCCCATGCAAAGACCTTCGCCGACCCGGGGGCCATGTGTCAGATCGCCGCGCAAGCCGCTGAAAAACGGCATGGAATCCAGGCCGGGCTGCTGCACGCCATCGGTCAAATCGAATCCGGGCGGCAGGACGGCAGCACCGGTGATGCCGCGCCTTGGCCCTGGACCATTTCAGCCGAGGGGCGCGGCAGATATTTTCCCACGCTCAAGGCAGCCATGGTCGAAGTCATGGCCCTGCAAGCGCGCGGCGTGACCAGCATCGACGTCGGCTGTATGCAGATCAATCTCTACTTCCACGGCGCGGCGTTCGAGGATCTGGCCGATGCCTTCATGCCGGATCGTAACGCGGATTACGCGGCCCGGTTCCTCAAGACGCTGTATGCCGACACCGGCGACTGGCGCGAGGCAGTCGGCCGCTATCACTCCGCGACCCTGAAACGCAAACGGGCCTATTCCGAAAAGGTGATGGCCACCTGGCTGCCCGACCGCGCGCCGCAGGCCTATGCGGCCTTGCCGAAAGAGTTTGGCGACCTGAACCCGTCCGACTATCGGGCTCTCAAGGTGGCGCAATATCTCGCGCGGCGTGCCTCGCGCAATGCACTAGACTAACCCCAGCTTTTTTCGACAGCGCGGAAGGGGCAGGGCGTGACCACTGACGACCGCTTCCAGCCGATCCCGATGGCACGCATGCCGCGCTTCGCCGGGGTCGCCACCTTCATGCGCCTTCCCCAGGTCAGTGATCCGGCCGAGGTCGAGATCGCGCTGGTCGGCGTTCCGTTCGATGGCGGCACGACCAACCGCGCCGGCGCGCGCCATGGGCCGCGGCAGATGCGTGAGATGTCGACTCTAATGCGTCGCGTGCATCCGGTCAGCAAGACCGAGCCATTCCGTCTCGCGCGCTGCGCCGATCTGGGGGACGTCGCGCTCAACCCG
Organism: Alphaproteobacteria bacterium; assembly: GCA_009694135.1. Classification (GTDB taxonomy): domain Bacteria; phylum Pseudomonadota; class Alphaproteobacteria; order UBA6615; family UBA6615; genus SHVS01. The sequence continues at coordinate 21,889 of SHVS01000022.1, read as the reverse complement.
ATCGACCTTGATGGCAGTCTCGCGGCGATCGAGGGCTTCTTCGATACACTGGTCAAGGCGCGGGTCACGCCGCTCGCCGCCGGCGGCGACCATCTGATTTCGCTGCCGATTCTGCGCGCGCTGGCGCGCAAAACCCCGCTCGGGCTGGTGCATATCGATGCCCACTCGGACACGACGGACAGCTATTTCGGCGGCAGCCGTTACACCCATGGCACGCCCTTCCGCCGCGCCATCGAAGAGCAACTCATCGACCCGCGCCGCACGGTGCAGATCGGCATTCGCGGCAGTCTGCACGAACGCTCGGACCTCGATTGGCCGCTGGCGCAAGGGGTGCGGATCATCACCATGGAGGATTTCGAAATCCTCGGCGTCGAGGGCACGCTCGGCGAAATCTGGCGCGTGGTTGGCGTCGATCCGGCCTATGTCAGCTTCGATGTCGACTGGCTCGATCCGGTCTACGCGCCCGGCACCGGCACGCCCGAGGTCGGCGGGTTGACCACGCGCGAGGCGCAGCATTTGCTGCGCGGATTGCACGGAATGAACCTGGTCGGCGGCGACGTGGTCGAAGTCTCGCCGCCCTATGACCCGTCCGGCGGGACGGCGCTGGTCGGCGCGACGATGATGTTCGAGATCCTCTGCGTATTGGCCGAGGCGGTCGCGCATCGGCGCGCGATCGGATAAGTCCGACTCAAGCCCTCAGGACTTTTCGTTACCCTGCCGCGGCGTGATAGGGTGCCGGCCGTCATAACGACGGTCGGTGCCCTTTCATGCGCAAGCCCCGCAGATCCCAGTTCGCAAAACCGCTCGCGCGCTGGCCGCGTTTTGTTATTGGTGGGTTGGTCGCCCTTCCGCTGCTCGCTTGGGGCGCGTTTGCCTGGAGCTACGGCGCGGCAACCCCTTGCCGGGCGAATATCGCCGCCTTCGAGGCCTATATGCGGGCGCAAGTTACGAGCGGCCTGGCCAAGATGGGCCGCAGTCCGGGTGCGGTCGAGTCCGCCGCGCTGGCGACTTTCATGAAAGACGCCCACACGCGTGTCGACGGCATGTCGCAGCTCGAATGCTGGGACGATCTGCGCCACAGCGAATGGGCTGCCGGTGGCTAAGGCCAGCGCGCCGCCTGCCTTGCTCGGCGATATCGGCGGGACCAACAGCCGCTTCGCGCTGCTTGATAATGAAGGTGCGATCACGCGCCCGCAGGTCTTGCTTAACCGCGATCATGCCGGCCTGGCAGAGGCGGCGCGCGCCTATCTGGCGCAAACCGGCGCCGCTGCGCCACGCGAAGCGGCGCTGTGCTTCGCCTGTCCGGTCGAGGGCGACCGTATCCATTTGACCAATCACGGCTGGGATTTTTCGCTCCGCCAGCTGCGGTCGGCGCTGGGGATCGAGCGGCTGGAGGCGGTCAACGACTTCGCCGCCGTGGCCTTGGCGGTGCCTCGCCTTGCGCCCGGCGATGTCGAGCGTATCAGCGGCGGTAAGGCGCTGACCGAAGCGCCTGTCGGCGTGCTCGGCGCCGGCACCGGGCTCGGCGTCGCGTCGTTGCTGCGCGACGGCGCCGGTTGGCGCGCTCTGCCGGGCGAGGGCGGGCATGTCACCATGGCCGCGATGGATGACGAGGAGGCGGCGGTGCTCGCACGCTTGCGCCGACGCTTTGACCATGTGTCGGCCGAGCGGGTTGTCTCCGGTCCAGGCTTGGTGAACCTCTATCAGGCGCTCTGCGATCTCGCCGGTCGTGCGCCGACGGCCAGCGAGCCGGCCGAAGTGGCGCTGGCACAGGAGGCCGAGGCGGTTGCGGCCCGGCGGATATTCTCGGCCATGCTTGGCACGGTGGCCGGCGATCTGGCTCTGACCCTCGGTGCGCGCGGCGGCGTGTATCTCGCCGGCGGGGTGGCGCTCAATCTCGGCGCCGGTTTCGATCGTGCGCTGTTCCGCCGGCGCTTCGAGGCCAAGGGTCGGCTTTCGGACTATCTGGCGCTCATTCCGACCTCGCTCATAACGCATACGACACCGGCATTTCTAGGCCTCGCGAGCCTGCTCGCGCGTTCGTCGTGAGCTTCACCGCGCGCCCCGAGCAGCGGGGGACCGAAGCGGCGCTTGCCAGCACGCATTATCTGGCGACGCTTGCCGGCTGGCGGATGTTCGAGCTCGGCGGCAATGCCTTCGACGCCGCCGTCGCCACCGGCTTCGCGTTGCAAGTTGTAGAGCCCCACCAAAACGGGCCGGCTGGCGACATGCCGGCGATTCTATGGAGCGCGCGCACCGGCCGCGCCGAGGTGGTGTGCGGGCAGGGCGTGGCGCCGGAAGCCGCGACACTCGGGCGTTTTCGCGCGCTTGGGCTTTCGCTCGTGCCGGGCATGGGGTTGCTGCCGGCGGTCGTGCCGGGCGCCTTCGATGCCTGGATGCTGATCCTGCGCAACCACGGCACGCTGCGGCTTCGCGACGTGCTGGCGCCGGCGATCGCCTATGCGCGCGATGGCTTTACGGCCGTGCCGGCGCTGGCGCGCGCGGTGGCCGGTTCGGCGGAGCTGTTTCGCGCGCATTGGCCAACTTCGGCCGCCACGTATTTGCCGGACGGTCAACCGCCGGCGGATGGCGACCTGATGCGCCTGCCGGCTCTGGCCGCGACCTATACGCGCGTGCTGTCTGAGTCCGAGGCGGCTGGCGGCGACCGCGATGCGCAGATCGAAGCGGCACGGCGCTGTTTCTACCGGGGCTTTATCGCCGAGGCGATCGATGCATTCTGCCGCACGACGGCCTGGGCCGATGGCGGCGGCGAGCGCCATGGCGGGCTGTTGACCGGCGACGATCTCGCGCGCTGGGAGACCAGTGTTGAGCCTCCCGCGAGCCTCGATTACGGCGGCTACACCGTGCTCAAATGCCCGGCCTGGAGCCAGGGCCCGGTGTTTCTGCAGCAATTGTCGCTGCTCTCCGGCTTCGATTTGGGTGCGCTCGATCCGTACGGGCCCGACTTCGTCCATCTGGAGGTCGAGGCGGCCAAGCTTGCGTTGGCCGATCGCGAGGCATGGTACGGCGACAGCATCCCGCCGCCGCTCACTGGCCTTCTCGATCCGCGATACGCCGCCCAGCGGCGCAAGTTGATCGGCGAGCAGGCGTCCCTGGCGCTGCGTCCCGGCAGTCCCGCGGGGAAACCGCCGCGACTGCCGGAACTTGTAATGCCGGCGGATGCGGCGGGGACATGGACCGGCGATCCTGGTCAGGCGATGCGCGTCGCGCATGAAGGCGACACCGTCCATCTCGATGCCGCCGACCGCCACGGCAACATGATCTCGGCGATGCCGAGCGGCGGCTGGCTGCAATCTTCACCGGTGATCCCGGCGCTTGGTTTCCCACTTGGCACGCGCGGGCAAATGTTTTGGCTAGAAGAGGGACTGCCGGCGAGCCTGCAGCCTGGGCGCCGTCCGCGGACCACTTTGAGTCCCGGCATGGCGCTGCGCGATGGCAAGCCGGCGCTGGCTTTCGGTTCGCCCGGCGGGGATCAGCAGGATCAATGGGCGCTGACGTTTTTCCTGCGCCATTTGCATGGTGGCATGGATATGGCGCGGGCGATCGAAGCGCCCGCCTTCCACAGCGAACACGCGCCGGCGAGCTTCTTTCCGCGCCAGGCACGTCCCGGAGTGCTGGTTGCCGAGGATCGATTCTCACCTGCGACGCTGGCCGAACTCGCCCGTCGCGGCCACAGGATCGAGGCGGCCGGGCCTTGGGCGCTTGGCCGGCTCGTGGCGGTCGGCTGCGAGACGCGCTCAGGCGCGTGTGTTCTCAAAGCGGCCGCCACCCCCCGCTGGCAGCAAGCGCTTGCCTTGGCCCGCTAATCCCTATGCCCGCGAGTGCAACACGCCCTTAACCAAGCCTGGGGTAGCCTTTAATCGACTGCGACCGCCGCGCGTCGAAGTTGATGAAGGCGGCTGATCAACGCCTAGCCGAGGGCCGTTGACACGGATTCCGGGATACCCGCATCGTGCCTTGTGGGCGACTCGGGCATCTTCGGCGTGAAAGTTCTTGCGACGGGGGCAGGAGCACGCATGCTGCGACGGCTCACGGTAGCGACAGTATCATTCGGAATTGTCGGCGTTCTGGGCGCGCTCGGCCCGCTTGGCATGTCCGATTTCAACGAACCGTCGGCCATGGCGCTGGCTCCCGACAATGATGACGATCTCGATTCTCAGTCACAGGTCGCGGCGCTGGTGGCTTGGGAAGCGGCACCCGGGGTTGCGCCTCCCGCTGCGCTTTCCCGTGTCCATCGCGTCCGCCCGGGCGAAACCCTGGCGAGCATTCTGTCCGGCGCCGCTCTTTCACCGAGCGAGACCTCGGCGGCCGTAGCCGCTTTGCGCAAGGTCTATGATCCGCGCCGCGATCTCGACATTGGCGACGAACTCACGCTTACTTTCGAGCCTGACGAAGCCGGGCAAGCGATGCGCATCGCGCGTATTGTGTTTCCCATCGCCTTCGACCGCAGCATTTCGGTCACGCGCCAGCGTGACAGTTTCGAGGCCAAGCGGATTCAGCGCCAAGTAGAGCGGCGATTGGTGCGCATCGCGGGTCAGATCAACGATAGCCTGTACCAGGCGGCGCAAAATGCCGGCCTGCCGACGCAAACGCTGAATCAACTCATCCGCATTTTCAGCTACGACGTTGATTTTCAGCGCGACCTGCAGCCGGGCGATACCTTCGAGGTTTTGTTTGAGCAGGTAACCGACGAACTCGGCCGCGCCGTGCATAGCGGCGACGTGCAATATGCCGCGCTATCGCTTTCCGGTGACATGAAAGCGCTTTATCGCTTTTCCGATCCGCTCAGCGAAGTGGATTACTACAACGACAAAGGCGAAAGCATGCGCAAGGCCTTGCTGCGCACGCCGGTCGATGGTGCGCGTCTGAGTTCCGGCTTTGGCCGCCGGATTAACCCGGTCCTGGGCTACACCGCGATGCACGCCGGAGTCGATTTCGCGGCGATGAGCGGAACGCCGATTTTTGCCGCTGGCGACGGAGTGGTGGAAGAGATCGGTCCCAAAGGCAGCTACGGAAACTACTTGCGTGTCCGCCACAGCGGCGGCATGGCCACCGCCTATGCGCATATCAGCCGCTTCGCGCGGGGCATCAAGGATGGCGCCCGCGTGCGCCAGGGAGACGTCATTGCCTATGTTGGTTCGACCGGGCGCTCGACCGGTCCACACCTGCATTTTGAGGTGTTGCGCGATGGTCGTCAGGTCAACCCCGTCGGGCTCAACCTTCCCGGCGGACGCAAGCTAGCGGGCGCCGAACTGCTGCGCTTCGCGGCTTTGCGCTCAGCATTACAAAGGCAATTTAACGCCCTTGGGACCGCCGTGCTTGCCGATGCCGAACCGACGGGCTCGCGACGCCCCGCCCGCCAGGGACGATAAGCCGGACGCGCTCCAAGGCTCCAACCACCCTTAGCCTCGGAACGCCTCGCTCGTCTTGGGTGTCCGATCCCTTGAGTGAGTAATACGCGTCCGGTTGGTCAGTCCTTCAGCGCCGGCTGCCTTTGTGCGCGCTTACACGCCGACCGGCCTTCTTCTTGGTGGGGCGCTTATTCACCAGATCCTTGACCGACCGCGACGCCTTGAAGCGCACGCCTTTGCTCGGGCCGATCTTGATCGCCGCGCCGGTCTTCGGATTGCGGCCCTTGCGCGCGTTGCGCTTGCTGACCGTAAAGGTGCCCAGTCCCCAACGTACGCTCGTGCCCTTGACCAGCGCTCCGGCGATCATTTCGACCACGGTTTGCACGGCGCTCTTCGCGTGCTTCTGCGACAGGCCGATTTTTTTGGCGATGCCTTTGATGATGTCTTGCTGGTTCACCCTATCCTCCGATGTTGATCGCCGCTGCGCTGCAACGCGCGTCTGGACAACGCTTTCTAGCGGTCCGCCGCATCGAGGAAAAGCATTTTGCGCGTGCTAGGCGCGGATTTCTTGCGCGCCACCGGGCTCAATTCCTCCGCGCCATGGAGCGCGCCACGGCCTGAGCCCGATTTTTCGCGCCCAATTTGTCGTACAGGCTCTTCAGGTGAAACTTGATCGTGTTCACGGAAATCCCCAATCGACGGGCCAACTCGGCGTTGCTGAGACCGCTTGGCAGCGCCGCCAGAATCTCGCGTTCGCGCTCGGTGAGCCGGGCGAAGGGATCTTCGTTCAAGGTGCGCACGTCGACGAACGGGAACACCATGCTGCCCTGCGCCACGGCCAGAACGGTTTCGAGTAACGCCTGCGGCGGCTGACTCTTGGAACTGAAGCCGCGCGCGCCGAGCGCAAGGGCCTGACGCGGGACATCAGGATCCGCGCTGCCAGTGTAGATGATAATGCGCGGCGCAGTCGCTCGCTTGCGCAGCGCATCGAGCACGCAGGCGCCATCGCAATAGGGCATCACCCAGCCGACTACGCCGACATCGAAGGGCACGCGTTCGACCGCGTCGAGAAAACGCTCGCCATCGGTCGCACTCACCGCGAGGCGCAGGCGTGGATCGGTAGCGAACAGTGAGCGCAGCCCTTCAAGCACCATCGGGTTTTTGTCGGCGAGGGCGAGCGCGATCTGCGGCGCCGGCTGCCCGTCCTCCGGGCGCGTCGCGATCCGCGATATGACAATCGACTTGGCCATGACCCTCATGTGACCTTCCCACCCATATGGGTGGGGATCATCCTACACAAAAGAGACTCAATTGCCACCCGGGTGGGGGTTCCGGCCAGCGCCGGCAGCGCGTAGGGTTAAAAACAAGAGCAGGGGTCGCCGAGCCAACCGGCGCAGACAGGGAGGGGACAGCATGGCCGCAGCACACACGCTTACGCCCGAGACGCTGGCATTCGCCCTGCGCGGCGTAACCGAGGCGGCGGCCCGGGCGGCCTATCATTGGATCGGACGCGGCGACAAGAACGGTGGCGACCAGGCCGCCGTGACCGCCATGCGTGCGGCGCTGAACGTCGTTCACTTCCGCGGTAAGGTCGTGATCGGCGAGGGTGCCAAGGACGAAGCCCCCGAGTTGTATCAGGGCGAGAAGGTGGGCAGCGGCAGCGGCGACGAATACGATATCGCCGTCGATCCGGTCGAAGGCACGACCAACATGGCCGAGAACCTGCCCAATTCCATGGCGGTGATCGCGGCCGCCCCGGCCGGTTCGATGCTCGATCCAGGCCCCTGTTATTACATGGAAAAATTCGCCGCCCCGCCGGTCGCGCGCGGCAAGATCGACATGGCTTGGCCGCTCGAACTCAAGATGCGTACGCTGTCCGAGTTGACCGGCAAGCCGATTTCGGACCTGACCGTGTTCGTGCTCGACAAGCCGCGGCATGACACGCTGGTGGCCGATCTGCGCCGCATCGGCGTGCGCGTGGCGCATCACCCGGCGGGCGATGTCGGCGGCGCGCTCATGGCGGCGATCCCGAACTCCGGGATCGATTGCCTGATGGGCACCGGCGGAACGCCGGAAGGGATCATCACCGCCTGCGCCATCCGCGCGCTCGGCGGAACTTTCCTTGGCCGTCTCGACCCACAGAAGGCGGATGAGAAGGCCAAGGTGGCGGCGGCCGGGCTGGACACGAAGCGTTGGTACCGACTCAAGGAGCTGGTCACATCCGACAAAGTGGCGTTTTGCGCCACTGGAATTACCTCCGGCATGTTGTTCGACGGCGTCAGCGTGACCACGAACGAAGTCCGCACTCAGTCGCTGCTCGTCTCCGGTGCGACCGGCGAGCGTCAGATCCTCACCACTTTTGCCCCAAGAAAAGAGGCACCGTGAGCGCGAACAAGGAAACACCCGGCGTATTGATGCCGCGCGTCGATCACCCGATAATCCTCGGCATCGTGGGCGACAGCGCCGCCGGCAAGACCACGCTGACGCGTGGCATCGCGCAGATTCTGGGGCCGGAGCGGGTCGCCGTCATTTGCACCGACGACTATCACAAGCATTCGCGGGCTGACCGTCCGAAAACCGGACTCTCCGCGCTCGATCCCTTGGCCAATCATATCGACATTATGGAGCAGCATTTGCAGTTGCTGCGCCAAGGTCGGCCGATTCTCAAGCCGATCTACAATCATCATGGCGGCACACTCGATGCTCCAGAATACGTCGCGCCCAAGCAATACATCATCCTCGAAGGGTTGCTCGGCTATTCGTCCCGCAAGCTGCGCGATTGTTACGACGTAAAGATATATTTGGAGCCCGACGAGAAGCTTCGCTATCGCTGGAAGATGCAGCGCGACACCGGCGCTCGCGGCTATACGACGGAACAGGTGGCGAAGGAGATGGCAAAGCGCGAGAAGGACAGCGCCGCCTTTATCCGGCCACAGCGCACCTTTGCCGACATCGTGGTCAACTTCAATCCGCCGAGCGACAACGAGGCCGAAACCGGCAAGAACCTGAATGTGCGCCTGGTGCTGCGGCCGACCTTGCCACATCCCAAGCTCAACATGCTGCTCGATGGGCGCGAGGGGTCGGGGCTGCATCTGGCCCTGGCGCGCGACATCGACGGCAAGCCGGTCGATGTGCTCGAAGTGTATGGCGACATTTCCGACGAGCGTGCGCGCTACCTTGAGGAAATCCTCTGGGAGCTGATCCCGGAAGCGAGCCATCTGCGCTCCAATGTAGGCTCCTTCACCGACGATAAGAACCGCAAGGCGATGAGCCACCCGCTGGCGCTGACTCAGCTGCTCATCACCTTCCACATGATCAAGGCCGCGCTCGGCGAGCACGCGATCTAACGGCTCAAGAGTAGGAAAAGGGAACACGATGCGGACAGAAACAGCGGCCGCCCCCGGCGTTACTCCGGCCGATTTCGCCAATGTCATTCGCGCGCTGGCGATGGATGGCGTCGAGCAGGCGAAGTCCGGCCATCCCGGCATGCCGATGGGCATGGCCGATGTAGCCGCCGTATTGTTTGCCCGTTTCCTCAAGTTCGACGCCGCCGCGCCGGAATGGCCCGATCGCGACCGCTTCGTGCTTTCAGCCGGCCATGGCTCGATGCTGCTTTACGCGCTGCTCTATCTCACCGGTTATCCGGAGATGACGGTCGAGGAACTGAAGCGCTTTCGCCAGTTGCATAGTAAGACCGCCGGCCATCCTGAATATGGCCATGCTCCGGGCATCGAAACGACGACCGGGCCATTGGGCCAGGGCATCGCCAATGCCGTCGGCATGGCTTTGGCCGAGCGGCTTTTGGCCGCGCGCTATGGCGCCGGCGTGGTCGATCACTGCACCTATGCGATCGCCGGCGACGGATGCCTGATGGAAGGCATCAGCCACGAGGCGATTAGCCTTGCCGGGCATCTTGAGCTGTCGAAGCTCATCGTGCTGTGGGATGACAACAGCATTACGATCGACGGATCGACCGATCTGGCCGTGTCCGACGACCAGCTCGCGCGCTTCGCCGCCAGCCGCTGGAACGTTACTCGCGTCAATGGCCACGACGCTGAAGCCGTCGCCGCCGCGATTACCGCGGCCAAGACCAGCACCAAGCCGTCGCTGATCGCCTGTCGCACCACCATCGGCTATGGCGCGCCGACCAAAGCGGGCACGGCCGGCGTGCATGGCGCGCCGCTGGGCGCCGAAGAATTGGCTGGCGCGCGCGCCAAGCTCAATTGGCCGCATGCGCCCTTCTTCGTGCCGGAGCCGATCCTGAGCGCCTGGCGCGCGGTGGGCGCCAAGGGTGCGGCGGCGCGGCGCGCCTGGGCTGAACGCTTGGCGCAATTGCCGGCCGATAAGCGCGCGGCTTTCGAGCGCACGCAAGCGGGCAAGCTGCCGGAAGGCTGGCTGAAGACGATCAGCGCTTTCAAGCGCACGCTGTCGGAGACCAAGCCGTCACTGGCGACGCGCATCTCCTCGCAGAACACGATTGAGGTGCTGGCCGCGGCGGTGCCGGAATTGCTCGGCGGCTCGGCCGACCTGACGCACTCCAACAACACCAAGGCCAAGGCGCAGACGCCCGTGAAACGCGGCGACTTCTCCGGCAGCTATATGCATTACGGCGTGCGCGAGCACGGCATGGCGGCGGCGATGAACGGCATCGCGCTGCATAAGGGGTTGATCCCTTACGGCGGCACCTTCCTGGTCTTCACCGATTACTGCCGGCCATCGATCCGCCTGTCCGCGCTGATGGAGCTGCGGGTCATCTACGTCATGACCCATGACTCGATCGGCTTGGGCGAAGACGGCCCGACGCATCAGCCGGTGGAGCATTTGGCGGCGCTGCGCGCGATCCCCAACCTCAACGTCTATCGCCCGTGCGATGCTGTCGAGACGGCGGAATGCTGGGCGAACGCGCTGCTGACCGACAAGACGCCGTCGATTCTCGCGCTCACGCGCCAGAACCTGCCCACCGTGCGCACCGAGCATACCGACGAAAATCGCTCGGCCAAGGGCGCCTATGTGTTGGCCGAAGCCAGCAAGGGCCGCCGGCGCGCGACCATCATGTCGACCGGCTCGGAGATTGCGATCGCGCTCAAGGCGCGCGAAGCACTCGAGGCCGAGGGCGTGCCGACGGCGGTTGTGTCGGTGCCGTGCATGGAACTGTTCGACGCCCAGCCCAAGGATTATCGCACTCAGGTTCTCGGCGAAGGCACCGCGCGCGTAGCGATCGAAGCCGGCATCGCGCAAGGCTGGGATCGTTATCTCGACACCGAGCGCGGCTTTGTTGGCATGCGAAGCTTCGGCGCTTCGGCGCCGATCGCCGATCTTTACAAGCATTTCGGTATCACGGCGGAGGCGGTCGCGGAACGCGTCCGCCGTTTGCTGTCTTAAGGGGCGCCGACCGCGGTGCGGTCGGCCAATCGAAACTCGCGCGGAGCCGCAGAGGCGGCTATCCGCATCTGAACATTCAGCTCAGCGACAGGAGGGTGAAGTAAATGGCGATGGTAAAAGAACGCAGTTCCGCTGACCGCTACAAGGCAGGCGTAATCCCCTATAAGACGATGGGTTATTGGGAGCCCGACTATAAGCCCAAGGATACCGATGTCATCACCATGTTCCGCATCACTCCGCAGCCTGGCGTGGATCACGAGGAAGCCGCCGCGGCCGTCGCCGGCGAGTCCTCGACCGCGACCTGGACGGTGGTGTGGACCGATCGTTTGACCAATTGCGATGTCTATCGCGCCAAGGCCTATAAGAGCGAGCCGGTTCCCAACACGGGCCCGGGGACCAAGACCGAGCAGCAGTATTTTGCTTACATCGCCTATGATCTTGACCTGTTCGAGGGTGGCTCGATCGCCAATCTCACGGCCTCGATCATCGGCAACGTGTTCGGCTTCAAGGCGGTCAAGGCGCTGCGGCTTGAAGACATGCGCATCCCGGTTGCCTATCTGAAGACCTTCCAGGGTCCGGCGACCGGCATCGTCGTCGAGCGCGAGCGGCTCGACAAGTTCGGCCGCCCGCTCCTTGGCGCCACCACCAAGCCGAAGCTCGGCCTCTCCGGCCGCAACTACGGCCGCGTGGTGTATGAGGCGCTCAAGGGCGGCCTCGACTTCGTCAAGGACGACGAGAACATCAACAGCCAGCCGTTCATGCACTGGCGCGATCGTTTCCTCTATTGCATGGAAGCGGTGAACCGCGCCTCGGCGGCGAGTGGCGAGGTCAAGGGCCACTATCTGAACGTGACCGCCGGCACCATGGAAGACATGTACGAGCGCGCCGAGTTCGCGAAGTCGCTTGGCTCGGTCATCATCATGACCGACCTGGTGATCGGCTACACCGCGATCCAGTCGATGGCCAAGTGGGCGCGCAAGAACGACATGATCTTGCACCTGCATCGCGCCGGCAATTCGACCTACTCGCGGCAGAAGAACCACGGCATGAACTTCCGCGTCATCTGCAAGTGGATGCGCATGGCGGGCGTGGATCACATCCATGCCGGCACGGTGGTCGGCAAGCTCGAGGGCGACCCGCTCATGATCAAGGGCTTCTACGACACGCTGCGCGACACCCACACGCCGCAAAACCTCGAGACAGGTCTGTTCTTCGAACAGAATTGGGCTTCGCTCAAAAAGGTGATGCCGGTCGCTTCCGGCGGCATTCACGCCGGGCAGATGCACCAGTTGATCCATTACCTGGGCGAAGACGTGGTGTTGCAGTTCGGCGGCGGCACCATCGGCCACCCGATGGGCATCCAGGCCGGCGCGGTCGCCAATCGCGTCGCTCTCGAAGCCATGATCATGGCGCGCAACGAAGGACGCGATTACCTGCGCGAGGGTCCTGAGATCCTCAACAAGGCGGCGCGTTGGTGCGCGCCGCTCAAGTCGGCGCTCGAAGTGTGGAAGGACATCACCTTCAACTATGAGTCGACCGACACGGCCGATTTCGTACCGACCGCCACCGGCAGCGTTTAGCGAGGAGACGCAATCATGATGAGCAATCACGGCAACCGGATCACGCAGGGGCAGTTCTCTTATCTGCCCGACCTGACCGACGAGCAGATCTCGGCCCAGATCCGCTATGCGCTCAAGAACAAGTGGGCGCTAGGAATCGAGTACACCGACGATCCGCATCCGCGGAACACCTATTGGGAGATGTTCGGCAACCCGATGTTCGATCTCAAGGATCCGGCCGGGATCTTGATCGAGATCAACAACTGCCGGAAGACCTTTCCCAATTACTATATCCGCGTGACGGCGTTCGACAGCACGGCTGGCTGGGAGACGCCGCGCATGTCCTACATCGTCAACCGGCCGAAGAAGGAGCCGGGCTTCGGCGTCGCGCGTACGGAGGGCCCTGGCCGCCAGATTAGCTACCGGGTCCACTCCTACGCCACCGACAAGCCGGAAGGCGAGCGCTACTAGGCTAAATCTGATGCGGCAGCCGAGGGGAAATCTTGCCATGTCCAATGCGACGGAAGACCCCCCGGCGGCTGCGGTCGAGATCAATCTCGAGGCCGAATTCGCGGCTTCGAACATCCAGGAAGTGTTCGACAAGCTCGAACGCGAGCTGGTCGGCTTGGTGCCGGTCAAGACCCGCATCCGCGAGATCGCTGCCATGCTGCTGGTCGAGCGGCTACGCAAGCGCCTCGGCCTTACGACCGAGACCCCCACGCTGCATATGAGCTTCACCGGCAATCCGGGCACCGGCAAGACCACGGTCGCGCTCAGGATGGCCGATATCCTGCACCGGCTCGGCTATATCCGGCAGGGGCATCTGGTCAGCGTGACGCGCGACGACCTGGTGGGCCAATATATCGGCCACACCGCGCCCAAGACCAAAGAGGTGGTCAAGCGGGCGATGGGCGGGGTGTTGTTCATCGACGAAGCTTATTACCTCTATCGGCCTGAAAACGAACGCGATTATGGCCAGGAGGCAATTGAGATCCTGCTGCAAGTGATGGAGAACAACCGCGACGACCTGGTGGTCATTCTCGCCGGCTATGCCGACCGCATGGAATCCTTCTTCCATTCCAATCCGGGTTTCCGCTCGCGCATCGCCCATCATGTTGATTTTCCCGATTACGGACGCGACGAGTTGCTGGCTATCGGCAAGCTGATGCTCGATCGCCAGAACTATCGGCTCAGCCCGGGAGCCGAGACCGCCTTTGGCGCCTACATCGAGCGCCGGATGAAGCGCCCGCATTTCGCCAATGCACGCTCGGTGCGCAATGCGCTCGACCGCGCCCGACTGCGGCAGGCCAACCGCCTGTTCGCCGCCATGGGCCAGCCGCTCAGCCGCGATGCCCTGATGACCATCGAGGAACAGGACATCCGCGCCAGCCGTGTGTTCCTGGGAGCGCCCAAGGATAAAGGCGCGGCCTAGGAGAGACGCAGAGCGGCGAGGCGGCCCCGCGCCGCCAATCGACGGTAAATACCTCGAAAATTAAAGGAATCATTCACCGGTCACCTCTCAGACTGCCAAGGTTACGGCGCTCTGGGGGCTTGGCGCCGAATTCTTAACCTGGGAGACGGCGCCATGACTGTGGTCATCGGAGCGACGATGTGGATGGTTGGGGCGGCGATGGCCTACAGGCTCACCGCACGCTTGCACCGGATGCAAACGGTTCGGCGGCGGCTTTACGGCTAGGCCGATAGCGCGCTTGCCGGCTCGATGCGCGTGATCGAGCGGATGCTTGCCGGACTACCGACAAAACGATTGCGCGCTTCGGGCGGTAGGCTCTATTAAGTTATTAACATGCGTCGCGATTGGGCCTAATGCCGGCCCTGGGTGTCGTAGGTGGCGGGGTGGTCCCGCCCCCGGGCGGCAGAATTGAAGCGCCCGATTGGCGCTTTGGGGAGCGGAACGATCCGTGTGCCACGGAAGCGCCTTAGCCAGTCATTGGGCTGACGTTCAGTCCACCCCCGTCGCGTGTTCATCCTATCCCCTGCTTGGGCTTGGCCTCCGCCTCCATGGCGGTCTCGCGCTGCGACTTAGCTGCCCCTGAGTGCGGCTTGCCCGAATAGGGCGCAGGCATTCAGGGGATAAGTGCTGACGTCGTAGTTTCAACGAGACCTCTGTGAGGAGATGCCAAGATGAATCCGCAAGGAATCCGCGAAAAGGATCAGCGTGATCCCAAGCACCACGTGGTGATTTTCGACACCACCCTGCGCGACGGGGAGCAATCGCCCGGCTGCTCGATGAATCTCGAAGAGAAGCTGAAAGTCGCGCGCGTGCTGCAAGAACTCGGCGTCGATGTGATCGAGGCTGGCTTCCCGATCGCCAGCCACGGTGACTTCGAGGCGGTTAGCGCGGTCGCCAAGGAAATCAAAACCGCCAGCGTCGCCGGCTTGGCGCGTGCCTCGCGCAAGGACATCGACCGCGCCTGGGAAGCACTCAAAGGTGCCGTACGGCCGCGGATCCACACCTTCCTGTCGACGAGTCCGCTGCACATGAAGCACAAGCTGCGCATGCAGCCCGAAGAAGTGCATCAGGCGGTGATCGACAGCGTCACTTATGCTCGCAGCCTGTGCGAGGATGTGGAATGGTCGCCCGAAGACGGCTCGCGCTCGGAGCATGATTTCCTCTGCCGCACAGTGGAAAGTGCGATCAAGGCCGGGGCGCGGACGATCAATATTCCCGACACCGTGGGCTACGCGATCCCCAATCAGTTCGGCGAATTAATCGCCATGCTGATGAATCGCGTTCCCAATATCGATCAGGCGATTATTTCTGTGCATTGCCACAACGATCTTGGTTTGGCCGTGGCCAACTCGCTCGCCGCCGTGCAGGCGGGGGCGCGGCAAGTGGAATGCACCATCAACGGGATCGGCGAGCGCGCCGGCAACGCCGCGCTGGAAGAAATCGTGATGGCGCTGCGCACCCGGCACGACGCGCTGCCCTATTGGACTGGGGTCAATACGCGGATGATCGCGCGGGCGAGTCACTTGGTCTCAACCATCACCGGCTTCTCGGTGCAGCCAAATAAAGCAATCGTCGGCGCCAATGCCTTCGCGCACGAGGCCGGAATCCATCAGGATGGGGTACTCAAGCACGCGGAAACTTACGAAATCATGACTCCGGATTCAGTAGGGTTTACCAGATCTAAACTTGTCATGGGTAAGCATTCAGGTCGACACGCTTTCCGCGAGAAGCTCAAGGAATTGGGCTTCCCCGATCTCGGCGATAACGCGATCGAGGATGCCTTCCAGCGCTTCAAAGCGCTCGCCGATCGCAAGAAGGACGTGTTCGACGAGGACCTGGTGGCCCTCGTTGACGATACGGTAATGCGGGAGAACGATCGCGTGCGCTTCCAGTCGCTGATGGTGGTCGCAGGCTCGAAAGGGCCGCAGACTGCCGAACTCGAACTCGAGATCGACGGCCAGCCGCACCGCACCAAGGCGAGCGGCAATGGTCCGGTCGATGCGACCTTCAACGCCATCAAGGCGCTTTTTCCGCATGAGGCCAAATTGCAGTTGTTCCAGGTGCATGCCGTCACCGCGGGCACGGACGCCCAGGCGGAAGTGACCGTGCGTCTGGAAGAAAACGGCAAGACCGTAAATGGGCAGGGCGCGGACGCCGATACATTGGTGGCTGCTTGCCGCGCGTATCTGCACGCCTTGAACAAGCTTTTGCTGAAGCGTGATCGAACTGCGCCTCAGGTCATGACGGTCTGAGGAAAGATACGAGCGCCTGGGGTCGGGCAAGTACGAGGGCGGGGGCCGCACTCAAGCCAGACAGATCGGGAGAAGTACAACCGGGAAAGAGCAGCAGGTACAGCCCAGATGTTATCGCGGATTTTCGGCGCATTGTCCGCCGACATGGCCATAGACCTCGGAACGGCGAACACCCTCGTCTATGTGAAGGGCCGCGGCATCGTGTTGAACGAGCCGTCGGTCGTGGCGATTGCCGAGTCCAAGGGCAAGAAGCGCGTGCTCGCCGTCGGCAATGAGGCCAAGCAGATGCTCGGCCGCACTCCAGGCAACATCCAGGCAATCCGGCCGCTGCGTGACGGCGTCATCGTGGATTTCGAGGTCGCCGAGGAGATAATCAAGGAATTCATCCGCAAGGTGCATAACCGGCGAACTTTCGCCTCGCCGCAAATTATCGTCTGTGTCCCGTCGGGTTCGACTGCGGTCGAGCGGCGCGCGATTCAGGAATCGGCGGAATCGGCTGGCGCCCGTAAGGTTTGGCTGATCGAGGAGCTGATGGCGGCCGCGATCGGCGCCGGTCTGCCGGTCACTGAACCGACTGGCTCGCTCGTGGTCGATATCGGCGGCGGCACCACCGAAGTCGCCGTGCTTTCGCTTGGCGGCATCGTCTATTCGCGCTCGGTGCGTGTCGGCGGCGATAAGATGGACGAGGCGATTACCGGTTACGTCCGTCGCAACCACAATCTTTTGATCGGCGAATCCAGCGCCGAGCGCATCAAGAAGGACATCGGCTGCGCGTGCCCGCCCGAAGAGGGCGAAGGCCGCACGATGGAAATCAAGGGCCGCGACTTGATGAACGGCGTCCCGCGCGAAATCACCGTCAGCGAGCGGCAGATCGCCGAAGCGCTGTCGGAGCCGGTCAGCCAGATCGTCGACGCGGTCAAGGTCGCGCTTGAGCACACGGCGCCCGAGCTGGCAGCCGACATCGTCGACAAGGGAATCGTCCTTACCGGCGGCGGCGCATTGCTCAAGAATCTCGACTTTGTGCTGCGCCACTCGACCGGTCTGCCGGTTTCGGTCGCCGACGATCCGCTCACCTGTGTCGCGCTCGGCACCGGTCGCGCGCTCGAAGAGATGGGCCGGCTCAAGGACGTTCTCGTCAGCATGTACTAGACGCGGCCGCAACCGCTCGCAGGAGCCGGCGCGCCGCCCAACCGTGGTAATTGCTCGTGCGATTGGCGTCCGGTTCAACACTCTCCTCGCTTGCTCAGCCCCTTAAGGTCTTGGGGCAGCGCTTCTCGCTGTTGCTTCTGGCGGCGGTCGCGGTGTTTCTGCTTGTGGCGAGCCGCGCCGATCCGGGAGCGGCTGCGCGCCTGCGCATGAATGTGCTCGACCTGGCCAGCCTGCCGCTCGCTCTTGCGCGCATGCCGGTCGACTTGACGGTTTCCGCGATCCTAGCGGCGCTCGACTGGTCCAGCTTGCGCGAGGAGAATGCCGCGTTGCGGGCCGAACACGATCGCCTGCTCGAGTGGCAGACATTGGCGCGCCGGTTCGAGCGCGAAAACGCGGCGCTGCGCTCTTAGGTCAATCTCCCGGCGGACCCGACCGTGCATTATATCACCGGTCGCGTGATCGCCGGCGCTGGCGGACCCTATGTCAAGAGTGTACTGGTCGGCGCCGGACGTTCCGCCGGTTTGCGCCCGGGCCAGCCGGTGATCAACAATGATGGGCTGGTCGGTCGTGTCACCGAAGTGGGCGAACGCAGCGCTCTAGTTGTTCTTCTCAACGATCTCAATTCGCACATCCCAGTGCTGGTCGAGCCGCAAGACGAACACGCCATTTTGGCCGGCGACAACGGCGCCCAGCCCCGTCTTACGTTCCTGCCGCCAAATGCCACTGTGACTCAAGGCCAGCGCGTCGTGACATCCGGCCACGGCGGGATTTTTCCGCCTGGGCTGCTGGTCGGCACCATTGTCGCCGTCGAGGCCAAGGCGCCGCGCATTGAGCCGGCCGTGGATCTGTCGCGCCTGGATTTTGTCCGCGTGCTTGATTTCGGGCCGGAGGGATATGTTGGTCCGCCGAGCCCATTGAGCCAACGCAGCGGCGGCTAATGGCGTCGCTCGACCTATTGCAGCAGCTTGATCGCGCGCTCAAGCGCCAAGGGCCGTTCCTTGTCGTACTGCTGATGATATTATACGCCGCTTTGCCCACCGGTGCCGCGCTCTACACGGCCATGTTGCCGGCGCTGCCGATGATCGTGCTTTTCGCCTTCATCGTCGAGCGGCCGAGCTTCATGCCGCGCACGACCGTGTTCGCCGCCGGGTTGTTCCATGATCTGTTGCTCGGGACGCCGCTTGGGCTTTCGGCGCTGCTGTTTCTCGCCTTGCGCGAGGTGAGCATGTCGCAGCAACAGCCGCACTTCGATCAGTCGCTTTGGCTGCAATGGCTCGGCTACGCCCTGGCCGCGATAGCCTTCGGCGTGTTCAATTTGGCCTTCATGTCTGTCTGGCGCGGCGCCGTACTGAATCCAACCATGCCGCTCCTGTATGCGGTCGCCGGAATTGCCCTGTACCCGTGGCGCGCCCGCTTGGTGCGGGCGATCGCCCCGCGTCCTCCGATCGTGCTTTAGGGCAGGGCGCGCATGGACAATCGCGATCAGGACCGCATACGCGACTTCAGCCGGCGAACGCTGCTCATGGGCGCCGGTCAAGTGGGCCTGTTCGGCGCGCTCGCGGCCCGGCTTTATCATCTCCAGGTTATCCATGGGCAAAGATACACCACTCTCGCCGAGGAAAATCGGATCAACCTGCGCCTCCTGCCGCCGAGCCGCGGGCGAATTTTCGATCGCTTCGGGACGCTGATCGCGACTAATCAGCTCAATTATCGAGTTTTGTTCACGGCCGAAGTCTCGCCCGATTTGGGACGCACGCTGGACCGACTGGCCCAGCTCATTCCGCTTTCGGAAGGCGATCGCGCGCGCATTCTGCGCGAGGTGAAGCAGCGCAGCGGCTTTGTGCCTATCACGGTGCGCGAATTTCTCTCCTGGGACGAGGTCGCGCGGATCGAGGTCAATTCTCTTTTGCTTCCCGGCATCAGCATTGAAGTCGGCGAGCGCCGCGACTACCCGCTCGGCTCTGACGCCGCGCATGTTCTCGGTTATGTCGCCGCCGTCTCGCCACAGGATTTGACCGGCGATCCGCTGCTCGAGCTGCCCGGCTTCCGTATTGGCAAGAGCGGCATCGAGCGCCAATTCGATCTTCCAATGCGCGGGCGCGCGGGGGCGAGCCAGCTCGAAGTCAATTCGGTCGGACGCGTCATCCGCGAACTCGAACGACGCGAGGGACAGCCTGGCCGCGAGTTGGTGCTGACTGTGGATGCAGAGCTGCAGCGGTTTGCAGCGAAACGTCTGGGAGAGGATAGCGGCGCGGTCGTCGTGATCGACGTCGCCAAAGGCGAGATATTGGCGCTGGCTTCGCAGCCGGCCTTCGAGCCCAATTCATTCGTCTCCGGCATCGAGGCCTCCTACTGGCGCGAGCTGACCCGCAACGAACGCAAGCCACTCAATAACAAAGCGATCGGCGGCGAATTCGCACCGGGCTCGACCTTCAAGATGGTGGTCGCCATGGCGGCGCTCGAGGCCGGAATAATCGACCCGGACACGACCTTCTTCTGCAAGGGCAAGGTGACGCTGGGCGACGCCGAATTCAATTGCTGGCGCAAGGGCGGGCACGGCCCAGTCAGCGTCGTGCGCGGTCTGCGTGAATCTTGCGACGTGTTTTTCTACGTAACGGCGAAACGCGTCGGCGTCGATCGCATCGCGGAAATGGCGCGGCGGCTTGGGTTCGGCGACCGCGTCGGCATCGACATGCCCGGCGAACGCCCGGGGCTGATTCCGACGATGGCATGGAAGAAAGCGACGCAGAAAGAATCCTGGGCGCTCGGCGAAACGCTCATCGCCGGCATTGGTCAGGGCTACATCACGGTCACCCCGTTGCAGCTGGCGGTCATGGCCGCACGACTGGCAAATGGTGGCCATGCGATCGTTCCGCATATTTGTCGCGACCAGGCTGACGAGCGCACTCTGAAGGACCGCGAAGCTGTTTTGCCGCCTAAGATCGGCTTTACGGAAAAGAATCTGGCGGTCGTTCTTCAAGGCATGGCCGAGGTCATGCAGCACCGCAGCGGCACGGCTTATCGGTCCCGCATTGCGGAGGTGGGCAAGGAAATGGCCGGCAAGACGGGCACTTCGCAAGTGCGGCGGATTACGCGGAGTGAACGTGCGACTGGCGTCATCGCCAATGACAAGCTCGAATGGCACTTGCGCGACCACGCCGTGTTCGTCGGCTTCGCGCCGATTGCCGCCCCGCGCTATGCGATCGCGGTGCTGGTCGAGCATGGTGGCGGCGGTTCCACCACCGCCGCGCCGATCGCGAAAGACGTCATGCTCAAATGCCTCGAGCGTGATCCGATCGCGCATGCGCCAAGCGCGGCGCTGGCGACGACCACATCCACCCCCCGCACGGAGGGTTGATGCATGAGCGGGTTAGCAAAATTCGCGCAGCGTGAATTCGGGATCGGCGAGAAACTGTGGCATTTCAGCTGGGGCCTGCTGGTGCTGCTGACGCTGATCGCGGCCGTTGGCATCGCACTGCTCTACTCAGCCGCTGATGGGTCGATTACGCCATGGGCTGCGCGGCAAGCGGCGCGTTTTGTCGTCGGCGTTCTGTTGCTGGGCATCATCGCTTTGGTCGATCCGCGTTTTTGGTTTCGCTGGGCCTATGTCGGCTATGGCGGCGCCTTGGGGCTGCTTGTCCTGGTTGAACTCATGGGCGCAATTGGCATGGGTGCCCAGCGCTGGATCGATCTTGGGATCATCCAGCTACAACCATCGGAGATTATGAAGGTCGCCGTGGTCGTCGCGCTCGCGCGCTATTTTCACGGCGTGACGCCGGAGACGGCCGGCAATCCGTTTATCCTCACTCCGCCGCTGCTCATGGTGTTGATGCCGGTCGCGTTGGTGGCGAAGCAGCCCGATTTGGGAACGGCCGTGGTGCTTTTGGCCGCCGGGGGCGCGATTTTCTTTCTTGGCGGCGTGCGCCTGTGGATGTTCGGCGTGGTCATAGGCGCCGGGGCCGCGGCGGTTCCCATGGTGTGGGGCCTGCTGCATGATTATCAGCGTCGCCGGGTGCTGACCTTCCTCGACCCAGAGTCGGATCCTCTAGGCGCCGGCTATCACACACTGCAGGCCAAGATCGCGCTAGGCTCGGGCGGGATTTCCGGCAAAGGCTTTTTAATGGGAACGCAAAGCCACCTGAATTTTATCCCGGAAAAGCAGACCGATTTCATTTTCACCATCCTGGCGGAGGAGTTCGGCCTGATCGGCAGCCTGACGCTGCTTGGCCTCTATCTGCTGGTGATTGCCTATGGCATGGTGATCGCGCTGCGTTCGCGCAACCAGTTTGGCCGGTTGCTCGGCCTCGGACTGGTCACGACCTTTTTTCTGTATGTGTTCATCAATGTCGGCATGGTGATGGGCCTGCTCCCAATCGTCGGGGTACCGCTGCCGCTTATCTCCTATGGCGGCACCTCGATGCTGACCATTCTGGCCGGTTTCGGACTGATTATCGGGGTTTCGATCAACCGCAACCTGATACTCAATAAGCAAGGCGAGACGGTTGGCTGAAGCAACCGGCCCCCGTAGCCCGAAGGTTATTGCGCGCATTCCTCGACAGGCCGGCCTAGCCTTGCTATAGGACCGCCGGCCCGCCTTGCCGGCGGGCTTGTTTGACGGTCGGGCGGCCCAATTCCTCAAAAATGGGCCGACGGGCGGGCGCATAGCTCAGTTGGTAGAGCAGCTGACTCTTAATCAGCGGGTCC
>SHVS01000021.1 GCA_009694135.1 Alphaproteobacteria bacterium | reverse complement strand
GGCGCACCCGTCCATATAACTCCACGCCCTTCATCCCTCCGCCCCCGGCCCACCGGGCAAAAGGCTTTCTGCTGCCGGATTTTTACTCCGGCGCAACCGGACTCCCCGGCCGCTTCAGTGAGGGATTTTTACTCCGGCGCTTACACGCTTCGCAGCCGGCTTCTTTTCCGGCATGGGTTTCTTGATCCAGGGGTCGGTGCCCGGATCGCCGCCAGCGCCCGCGACCGCGAGGCGCTCGAGATAATGCTCCCAGCCTTCGCTGTGCGGCTTGATCGCCGGCTTGGCGAGGCCGGTATGGACGAGCGTCACGCGCGTGCCGGCGCCTTCGGCGGCGAGATCGATCGCAACCGTAGAAGCGCCTGGCGGCAGGTTTTCGCCGCCTTCCCAACCCCAGGTGAACACCACGCGGCGGTCGGCCACGACCTCGACGTATTTGCCGGCGGCAATGTTGCCGTTGGCCATGTCAACGCGATAAACGCCGCCCGGACGGGCATCAAGCTCATGCGTTACGCCCATCCACTGGCGCATCTTCGCCGCATCCACCAGGAAGGCGAATACGGTCTTCGGCTTGGCTTTGATGAAAACTTCGCGCCGGATTTCGGATGCCTCGGCCACCTTCGTCCCTCCCTAGTTTTCGACGGATTGCCATTCGGCCGCTTCGGCCGCGAGCTTGAGCCGAAGCAGCCGTTCGTCCCAGAACGAGCCGAGGTCGCGCAGCAGCGCATCCAACCCGCTGCGGTCGGTGCGATAGAGCCGCTGTGTCCCCTGGCTGCGTACGACCAGCAAGCCGACATCGCGCAGCACCTTAAGATGCTGCGACACGGCCGGGCGGCTGATGGGAAAGTGCTCGGCGATCTGGTTGGCGGAGAGTTCGCCCAGCGCCGCCAGCGCGAGTATCTCGCGTCTGGTGCCGTCGGCCAGGGCTCGCAACTGAGCATCCATGACCGAAGCGTAAGATATTTCTTACGTAAGTGTCAACTTACATTTAGAGCGGCCGGGTCACGTCCATGAGCCAGGCCAGGGGGGCGCCATCGAGCTGCGGCCCGATCTCGGCGAGCACGCGGGCGTGATAGGCGTCGAGCCAGGCAATCTCCTCGGTGCTCATGAGCGACATCTCGACCAACGCGCGATCGATCGGAGCCAGCGTCAGAGTCTCGAAGCCGAGCAGCGGGCGCTCCGCCCCGGCCGGCGCTGTTGCCTCGGTGACGACCACCAGATTCTCGAGGCGGATGCCATAGGCGTCGGTTTTATAATAGCCAGGCTCGTTCGACACGATCATGCCCGGCTTGAAGGCGACCGTGGAGCCGCGCTTGGCGATGCGCTGCGGCCCTTCATGCACGCCAAGATAACTGCCGACGCCGTGGCCGGTGCCATGGTCGTAATCCAGCCCCACCTGCCACAGGAATTGCCGCGCGAGCGCGTCGAGCTGGCCGCCATTCGTTCCAACCGGAAAGCGGGCGAGCGCAAGCGCGATATGGCCCTTGAGCACGCGGGTGAAGCGGTCGCGCATTTCCGCTGTCGGCGTGCCGATCGCCACCGTGCGGGTCACATCGGTGGTGCCGTCGGCATATTGCGCGCCGGAATCGACCAGATAGAGCTGACCCTTTTCGATACGCCGGTTGCTGGCCTTTGTCGCCCGGTAGTGCACGACCGCGCCATTCGGCCCGGCACCGGAAATAGTGTCGAAGGAGAGATCCTTGAGCGCCCCGGTCGCCCGCCGGAACTCGGCCAGGCGGTCTGACGCCGCGATTTCAGTAAGCCCACCCTTGGGCGCTTCGGCGGCGATCCACGCAAGAAACCGCGACAACGCCGCCCCATCGCGCCGATGCGCCACGCGCGTACCGGCCAGCTCCACTGGGTTCTTGCACGCTTTCGCGGCGGTGATCGGGTCTTCGGCGCGCAAGAGTTTCGCGCCAGCCTTGTTCAGCCGCTCGACGATTGCCGATGCGGCGACGTTGGCATCCAGCTGCACGCACGCGGCATTTAGCGCATCCAACGCCAGCAGTAGCGCCCCCGGCGCATTGACACTGACCGCATTGCCGAGATGGGTATCTAGGCCGGGCGCGAGCTTGCGCTTGTCGATGAACAACTCGACGGTCGCATCGCGCTTGAGCAGGGCGAAGGCTAGCGCCAAGGGCGTGTGCGGCACGTCACCGCCGCGGATATTGAGCAGCCAAGCGATATTATCCGGCTGCGTGATCACCAGCGCATCGGCGTTGTCTTTTGCGAGCAACGCGGCGATTTCGGTACGTTTGGCCGCCGATTCCTTGCCCGAATATGCGATCGGATGCGGCACCACGGGAGACAGCGGCGGCGGCGGTTGCGAAGCCCACACCGCATCGAGCGGATTGGTGTCGCAGGCGACGAGCGCGGCGCCGGCTTTGGTCGCGGCGTCATGCAACCGCTCGATTTCGCTGGCCGTGTGCAGCCATGGGTCATAGCCGATGCGCTCGCCGGGCTTGAGCGTTTCGCGCAGCCAGTGCGCCAGCGGGCGTTCGACCAGATGGCATTGTTCGTAAAGCGTCGGATCCACTTGGGTTCTCGCCTGCAGCGTATAGCGCCCATCGACGAACAGCGCGGCGCGCGTGGCCATGACCGCAGCCGCCCCGGCCGAGCCGGTGAAGCCGGTGAGCCAGGCCAAGCGCTCGGCGCGCGGCGGCAGATATTCGCCCTGGTGCTCATCGGCATGCGGCACGAGAAACCCGTCGAGTCCGCGCCGCTTGAGTTCGTCACGTAACGCTTTCAAGCGCGCCAGCGGCAGCGGCACGGCCGGAGTCGCGGCAAGCTCTTGGCGCAGCTTGGCCAGCGCCCTGCACAGCTTGGCATCGGGCTTGGGCGCAACCAGAACGAACCAGGAGTCGGGCTCAAGCCCTTCCGGCGCCGCCAGGACGCCACGCACAAGCTCCATCGCCTCGGCCGGATCATAGGCGCTGCCGGAAGCAGCCAGCGCCTCGGCGAGCGCGGAATCGACCGTGTCGCGTGGTTCATGCATGGCTGAAAGCTAGGCGCGTGTGGGGCGTTGGGCAAGTTGGGGGGCTTGGGGCAAGCGGACGGCGCAGCATAAGCGTCGCCCAGCCTTCGCGCCGCCAGCGCGCCACAAGCCGCAGCCCCTGCGCGTGATAAGCGCTGAGCACCTCGCGCTCCTGCTTGACCAGCAGCCCGGAGAGCACCGCCACCCCGCCCGGCGCCAACGCCGCCGCCAGACCCGGCGCTAGCTTAACCAAGGGCCGCGCCAGAATATTGGCGAGGATCAACGCATAGGGCGCGCGCGTTTTGATCACGCGCCGCCGGAAACCATCGGCCTGCACGGCGCGGACCAGCGCGCCCACGCCGTTCAGCCGCGCATTCGCCCGCGTCACGCGCACCGCCTCCGGATCGAAGTCGGCCGCCAGCACGCGCGCGCGCAACGCCTTCGCCGCGGCGAGAGCGAGAATCCCGCTGCCGCAGCCAAGATCGAGCACCCTCCCCGCCCAGCGCCGCCGCGCTAAGCGATCGATCGCCAGCAGGCAGCCCTGAGTCGTGGCGTGGTTGCCGGAGCCAAAAGCGGTCGCGGCGTCGATATGGATCGCGATGGTCGTGGGCGGCGGGGGTTCGCGATGCTCGCCGTCATGCACATAGAACCGACCGGCGCGCTGCGGCTTGAAGCTGGCGCGGTTCTGCCGCAGCCAATCGACCACCGGCAGCGGCGCGATCGTGACCAGAGGCGGTGCGATCCCGGCCGCAATCGCTCCGTCCGCCACGGCGCGGCGCAGCGCGTCTTCATCCGGCGCCGCCGCGCAATACGCGGTGACGCGCCAGCCGCTCACCGCCTCGGCCCAGGACACGGCGTCGACGAAAGGCTCTAGCACCTCGGCCAGCGCCGCCGCCGCGTTTTCGGTCGGAGCGTCGCACGCAAGTGTGCTCGCTATCTCCGTCACTTTAGCCAATGGCTCACACGCTGTCGGCCGGCTGGACGAAGCCGTCGAGCACTTTCTTTACGCCGGCCTTGTCGAAATCGATCTCCAGCCGGTCGGTCTCGACCCTTTTCACCGTGCCGTAGCCGAATTTCACGTGGAACACGCGGTCGCCGGCATCATAGCCGCCATCTGGCGGCGTGCGGCGCGTTATCGGCTCGGCGCGCGCCTCGATCACCGCCGAGGATGAACCCCATCTGCGCGGCGCTTCGGGCGTTCCGCGCCCACCGATATTCAGCCCCGGCGCGGTCTCAATCGCGATATGCTCCGAGGGAAGCTCGCGAATAAAGCGGCTCGGCAGGGTCGAGGTCCAGCCACCATAGAGGCGGCGGTTGGCAGCGAAGGACACGAAAGCGCGCACCTTCGCCCGGGTAAGGCCGACATAGGCGAGCCGGCGCTCCTCCTCGAGCCCCTTCTCGCCGTTTTCGTCGATATTGCGCTGGTGCGGGAACAGGCCTTCCTCCCAGCCGGGCAGGAATACAGTGTCGAACTCCAGCCCTTTGGCGCCGTGCAGGGTCATCAGGGAAACCGCATCCGTGCCGGCGGCTTCGACGTTTTCCATCACCAGCGAGACGTGCTCGAGAAACCCGGCCAGGTTTTCGAACTCGGCCATCGCCGTGACCAACTCCTTCAGATTTTCAAGCCGCCCCGGCGCTTCGGGGGCGCGATCAGCCTGCAACATGCCAGTATAGCCGGATTCGTCGAGCACCAGCCCGGCCAGTTCCGGATGCGGCATGGTTTCCAACAGCCCGCGCCAGCGCGCATGATCCTTGAGAAAACCGACCAGCGATCGGCGCGCCGCCGGCTTGATCTCGTCGGTCGCGACCAGGTGCTCGGCGGCGGCAAGCAGCGAAATCCCGGCAGCGCGCGAGGCTTGGTGCAACAGGCTGACCGTGGCATCGCCCAGCCCGCGCTTCGGTTTGTTGATAATGCGCTCGAAGGCCAAGCCATCGTCCGGCTGGTGGATCAGGCGCAGATAGGCGAGCGCGTCGCGCACTTCCTGCCGTTCATAGAACCGCGCGCCGCCGATCACCCGATAGGGCAGGCCGAGCTTGAGGAAGCGCTCTTCGAACTCGCGCGTCTGCGCCCCGGCGCGCACCAGCACGGCCATGGTACGCAGGCTCGCGCCCTTGCGCTGCTGCCGCTCGATTTCCTCGCCCACCGCGCGCGCTTCTTCCTCGCCGTCCCATACGCCGCGCACGGAAACCTTTTCCCCGGCCTCGACGTTGGTCCACAGGCTCTTGCCCAAGCGCCCGCGATTCTTCGCGATCAGCCCGGAAGCGGCCGCCAGGATATGCGGGGTCGAGCGATAATTCTGTTCCAGCCGCACGATCTTGGCGCCGGGAAAATCCTGCTCGAAGCGCAGGATGTTGCCGACCTCCGCCCCGCGCCAGGCGTAGATCGACTGGTCGTCGTCGCCGACACAGGCCAGGTTCTTATGCTTCTGCGCAAGGAGCCGGAGCCACAGATACTGCGCGACATTCGTGTCCTGATACTCATCGACCAGGATATAGCGGAACTGCTCCTGGTAATCGGCCAAAACCTCGGGGTGCTTGCCGAAGATCGTCAGCACATGCAGCAGCAAATCGCCGAAATCGCAGGCATTCACGGCCAACAGCCGCGCCTGATAGTCGTGATAGAGCTGCAGTAACCGCCCGCCGGCCAAATCGCCAGCCTCGGCGCGCGTCACATTTTCCGGCGTGAGGCCGCGATCCTTCCACCGCCCGATGACGCCGAGCAGCAGCCGCGCCGGCCATTTCTTGTCGTCGATGCCTTCGGCCGCCAGGATCTGTTTCAGAAGCCTTTGCTGGTCGTCGTCGTCGAGGATGGAGAAATTGGGCTTGAGCCCGACCAGTTCGGCATGGCGGCGCAGGATCTTGGCGCCGAGCGCATGAAAAGTGCCGAGCCAGATCGCCTCGGCCACCGGCCCAACCATGAAGGTGACCCGCTCGCGCATCTCGCGCGCCGCCTTATTGGTAAAAGTCACCGACAGCACCTGCCACGGGCGCGCCAGGCCCTGCGCCAATATGTGCACCAGGCGGGTGGTCAGCACGCGCGTCTTGCCGGTGCCGGCGCCGGCGAGCACCAGCACCGGGCCGTCGGTCGCCTCGACCGCCGCCCGCTGCGCCGGGTTCAACCCGTCGAGGTAGAGCGGCGGCATGCCCGCGGCCACGAGCGGGGCAGCGGCGGGCGCCGGGGACTCCAAGCTCAGGTCATAAGGGTCGCGCATGAGTCGATGTATAGCATCGACGCTGGTCTGTTAGGAAAAAGCCGGGGGAAAAAGGCGGGCGGCGCGGCGTCTTGGGCTCGCCGTCATCCGCCCGCTCAATGACGCGAAAGGACCCGCCGGACAGCGCGGAAGCGCTCCCGACAGCCTTCCTCGGGGGAGGATAGGTTTCGCAATGAAAGCACGGTTGCAGGTTGGTGAATCCGTCGCCGGTTCGCGCTACCCGGCGGCGAGCGGCCGGACCGGAGCGGCCTCGGCCATCACTTGGTTGCGGCCGGCGTGCTTGGCGGCATAGAGCGCGGCATCGGCCCGTTCGATCAGGGCGGTGACTGGCTCGCCGTGGCGGTAGGCAGCGACGCCGACCGACAGCGTGATCGCGGCTAGAACCTCGCCGGTCGCACTGCGCACTACGCGCCGGCGCTCGACCTGGCTGCGGATCTGCTCCGCCACCTTGAGCGCATTGGGCAAGGTGGTCACTGGCAGCACGACCGCGAATTCCTCGCCGCCATAGCGTGCGGCCGTATCGCGACCCTTGATGTTGTTTTTCAGCTCGCGGCCGATCAGGCGCAGCACCTCGTCGCCCAATTGGTGCCCGTAGGTGTCGTTGAAATGCTTGAAAAAATCGACGTCGAACAGCAGCAAGGACAGCGGCGCCTTCTCCACGTCGGCCTCGGCCATGGCCGCTTTCAGGCGCTGCTCGAAATGCTTGCGGTTGCCGATGCCGGTGAGCGCATCGGTGGTCGCTTCGACCCGCGTGTCTTCAAGGTCGCGCTTGAGCGCGGTCACTTCGGCCACCGACGCCTTGAGGCGGGTTTCCAGCCCTTGCGCGCGCGCGCTCATGTCCTGGGTGGCGGCCAGAATCTGCCCCACCACCGCGCGCACGTCTTCGGCCGCCGGAGCGCCTTCAAGGTCGGCGCCGAGCCCAGCCAGCGACTGGCCATACTTGCCCGCATCCTTGCCCGCTTCGTCCAAAAGGCCGAGCACTTCGCCAAGCGAGTTTTCGATCTTGTCGGCGGCCTTGCGCAGCACCTCGCCATCCTCGCCGGCCGAGAACTGGCGGTCGTAGAGCGCGTCGACCATGCCCTGCGACAGCCCGCCTTCCTTCTCCACGGTGCGGGCGAGTTCCTGCGCCAGCTCCGGCCGGGTGCCATCGAGGCTTGCGTACCATAGCATGTAATTGCGCGGGATCGGCTTGAGGTGAAGCTCCGCCAGCCGCTGCAGCAGCTTGTGGGCAATTGCGAACGAGGCGTCCAACTGACTCTGCCGGCTCATGGCCCGCAGAATAGTTGAAGTGGGGTTAAGGGGGGCTTGACGGATCGATGGCGCGTTATCGGCTTTATACCGAGAAATACTTGGCTTGCGGATGGTGGACGATAATCGCCGAGGTGGATTGCTCGGGGTGGAGCTGGAATTCATCCGACAGCACCACGCCAATGCGCTCGGCACCGAGCAGTTTCAGCAATTGCTCCTGATCCGCCAGGTTAGGGCAGGCCGGATAGCCGAATGAATAGCGCGAACCGCGATAAGATTGCGACAGCAGCTTTTCCATCTCGCGCGCGTCTTCGTGGCCGAAGCCGAGCTCGCCGCGCACGCGCTTGTGCACGTATTCGGCCATCGCCTCGGCCATCTCGACCGACAGACCATGCAGGTAGAGATAATCCTGGTAGCGGTTGTCCGCGAACCACGCGCGCGCGATCTCGGACGCCTTCTGCCCGATGGTCACGATCTGCAACCCGATCACGTCGCGCTGATCCGGGCCGAGCGAGGCATCGCGGAAGAAATCGGCGATGCACAGCCCGCCGGCATGCGCCTGGCGCGGCAGTTTGAAACGCGCGACCTCGGTCTTACCGTCCTCGGCATAGAGCACCAAGTCGTTGCCCTCTCCGGCCGCGCGCCAATAGCCGTAAACCGCCTGCGGCTGAAGGATATCCTCGGCCAGGCACAGGTCGAGGATCCGGCGCATCACCGGGCGCAGTTCCTTCTTCGCCCACTCCATGTATTCGTCGAGCCGGCGGCCGTCCTTACGATAGCCCCAGTGGAACTGGAACAGCATGCGCTCGTTGAGGAACGGCACCAGCGACTTGACCGGCACACGCTCGATCACACGCGCGCCCCAGAACGGCGGCGCGGGCACGGTCACGCCCTGCGCCAGTTCCTCGCGCCGGATGCGGGTTTCCTCGAAATCGACCGGTCGTTCGTCGGCGCGCTTGGCGCGGCCTAGCTCACGCTTGGTGTTGACCGGCTTGCCTTCGCGCTTGCCTTGCAGCGCGGCGAGATGCGCGTCGAAACCGCCCGCCATCACCTTGTCGGCCAGCTTGAGACCGTCGAAGGCGTCGCGCGCGTAAGCGACGCGGCCGCAGTCATAGGCCTTGACGCAGTCTTCCTCGACATAGCGGCGGGTGAGCGCCGCGCCGCCGAGCAGCACCGGCGTATTATGCCCCTGGCGCGTCATCTCCAGCAGATTCTCGCGCATAACCACGGTCGATTTCACCAGCAACCCGGACATGCCAATCATGTCGGCGTGCTGATCAATCGCGGCCTTCAGGATGTCGGCGATCGGCTGCTTGATGCCGAGATTGACCACCCGATAGCCGTTATTGGTGAGGATAATGTCGACCAGGTTCTTGCCGATGTCATGCACGTCGCCCTTGACCGTGGCGAGCACGATCGTGCCTTTGTGCTGGCCGGCGACGCGCTCCATGCGCGGCTCAAGGAAGGCGACGGCGGCTTTCATCGTCTCCGCCGCCTTGAGCACGAAGGGCAGCTGCATCTTGCCGGCGCCGAACAATTCGCCGACCGTTTTCATCCCATCCAGCAGCAGCGTGTTGATGACTTCAAGCGGGCTGAAGCGGGTGAGCGCCTCTTCCAAATCGACGTCGAGCCCGATCTTATCGCCTTCGACGATACGATCCTTGAGCCGTTCCTCGACCGTCTCGGCGCGCTTTTTCTTCGTGGTCGCGGCAGCGGTGCGGCCCTCGAACAGCGCCATGAAGGCGTGCAGCGGCTCATAGCCTTCGCGCCGGCGGTCAAAAATCAGATCCTCGGCGGCGGTCGCCTCGGCCGGCGGAATCTTGTGCAGCGGCACGATCTTCGACACATGCACGATCGCCCCGGTCAGCCCGCGCTTGAGCGCGTGATCGAGGAACACCGAGTTGAGCACGGCACGCGCCGCCGGATTGAGGCCGAAGGAAATGTTCGAAAGCCCGAGAATGATCTGGCATTCGGGCATATCCTTCGCGATGGTTTCGATCGCCTCCAGCGTCCACAACCCAAGCTTCCGGTCGTCCTCGTTGCCGGTGCAGATGGTGAAGGTGAGCGGATCGAACATCAGATCCGATGCCGGCAGCCCGTGCTTGTTGACCGCGAAATCATACAGCCTGCGCGCGACCCGAAGCTTGGCCTCGGCGGTCTTGGCCATGCCTTCTTCTTCGATCGTCAGCGCGATCACGGCACAGCCGAATTTTTTCGCCAGCGCAAGGCGTTTCGCGGCTGGCTCCTCGCCGTCTTCGAAATTGATCGAGTTGATCACCGGCTTGCCGGCGTACAGCTTGAGCGCCGCTTCCAGCACCGGATACTCGGTCGAATCGATCACCAGCGGCGCATTCACTTCGCCGCGCATGCGGGTCAAAACCGCCGTCATATCGGCCACTTCGTCGCGTCCAACATAGGCGGTACAGATGTCGAGCGTGTGGCTGCCCTCGCCCACCTGCTCGCGCCCCATGGCGACGCAGCCGTCCCAATCGCCGGCCGCTTGCAGCTCGCGAAAACGCTTGGAGCCATTGGCGTTACAGCGTTCGCCGATCGAGAGATAGGCCTGCTCCTGGCGCAGCGCGACCGGCGTGTAGAGCGAGGCGAGCGCAGGGGTCCAGCGCCGTTGCTTCGCGACCGGGCGCGGACGCGCATCGCCGCCGGTGGCCAAGCGGCGCAGCATGGCATCGAGCGCCTGGATGTGACGGATGTTGGTGCCACAACAGCCGCCGACCAGATTGATCCCGTCCTCGAGAATGAAACGCTCGAGCCATTTGGCCAGCTCGTCGGCGGTCAGGCCGTAGCGCGCCTTGCCATCGACCAATTCGGGCAAGCCGGCATTGGGCTGGACGCTGATGGCGCCTTCCCAATTCTCGCCCAACCACTTGATGTGTTCACCCATCTCCTGCGGGCCGGTGGCGCAGTTGAGCCCCATCACCGGCACGTCCAGAGCGCGGATCACGGTCGCAGCGGCGGCGATATCGGAGCCGATCAGCAGCGTGCCGGTGGCTTCGACCGTGACTTGCACCATGATCGGCACGGCCCGCTTTTCGGCGACGAAGGCGAGCTTGCTGCCGTTGACCGCGGCCTTAACCTGCAACAAATCCTGCGCCGTCTCGATCAGAATGGCGTCGACCCCGCCGGCGACCAAGCCGCCCGCTTGAACGGCGAAAGCGGCTTCGAGCCTGTCATAATCGAGATGGCCGAGCGTCGGCAGCTTGGTGCCCGGACCAATCGAGCCAAGCACGTATCTTTGCCGGCCGTCGGATTTGAACGCGTCGACCGCTTCGCGCGCGAGCTCGGCCGCGCGCAGATTGACTTGGCGCGCTTCCCCGGCAAGGTCGAATTCGCCCAGCGTCACCGGCGATCCGCCGAAGGAATTGGTCTCGACCATATCGGCGCCGGCGGCCAGATAGCCGCGATGGATCTCGCGCACGATGTCAGGACGCGACAGGTTGAGCACGTCCGTGCAGTTTTCCTTGCCCCAATAGTCGCGCGCGACATCGAGGCTCATTTCCTGCACGCGGCTGCCGGTGCCGCCGTCGCACAACAGCACACGCTCGCGCAGCGCGTCGAGAAATGCGCTCATTGCGCGGCCCGCTCAGCGGCAGGCTCGGCCGGCGGACGTACCGCCAAGGCGTGGCAGATGGCGAAGGTCAGCTCGGCGCGATTGAGGGTGTAGAAGTGAAACTCGCCCACGCCTTCAGCCTTGAGCGCAGTGCACAACTCGATCGCGGTGGCAGAAGCGATCAGCGCGCGAGTTTCCGGGTCATTGTCCAATCCGGCGAAGCGTTCGGCCAGAGCCGGCGGAATGCTCGCGCCAGTCGAAGCGGCGAAACGCTGCACAGTCTTGAAATTGCTTACCGGCAGGATGCCGGGGATGATCGGCACGGTGATGCCGGCGCGTACGGCCCGCTCGCGAAAGCGCAAGAAACAGTCCGGCGCGAAGAAAAACTGCGTGATCGCGCGCGCCGCCCCGGCGTCGATCTTGCGCTTTAGATTATCGAGGTCGGCCTTCGCGCTCACCGCCTCGGGATGGACTTCGGGATAGGCCGCGACCGATATCTCGAACGGCGCGAGCTTGCGCAACCCAGCCACCAGATCGGCGGCATAGGCATAGCCGCCGGGCGTCGGCGCATAACGCCCAGCGCCTTCGGGCATGTCGCCGCGCAGCGCGACGACGTGCCGAATGCCGGAGTCCCAATAACGGCGGGCGATCTGGTCGATTTCCTCGCGCGTCGCGCCGACACAGGTCAGATGCGCCGCCGGCGCGATCGAGGACTCCCGCCGCATGCGGGCGACGATTTCATGCGTGCGAGCGCGTGTCGTACCCCCGGCGCCATATGTCACCGATACGAATTCCGGGGCGAGCGGCGCCAGCCGGGCGAAGCAGGCCCACAGGCTTGCCTCGGCCGCCGGCGTCTTGGGCGGAAAGAACTCGAAACTGACGCTCGGACGCGTGCCGCCGGAAACGGTCATGCCGGTTCTTTCTGCCGCGCGGCCCGGCTACCGCGTGACGGCGCATGCCGCCGCGACGCCGCCCAGAGCACCACCGTCAGCGGCTTGCCGGCCAAGCGCCTGGGTTCGAGACGGGCAAGGCCGGCGCTGCAAAACCAGCCGGCGACCTCGTCATCGGCGAACCCGAGCCGCCGATGGGCATAGTCGCGGCGCAATTCTTCAAGCGCATGCGGTGCAAAATCGGCGATGACGATACGCCCATCGGGACGCAGAACGCGCGCGGCTTCGGCCACCGCGGCGGCCGGATCATCGGCGAAATGCAGCACCATATGGATGACCACCAGATCGAAGGATGGGTCCGGCCAGGGGAGTTGGTACATGTCGCCCTGGCGAACGCTGAGATGATTGAGCTTGGCGCTTTCGAGGTTGGCACGCGCCAGCGCCAACATTTCGCGCGATGCGTCCACACCGACGCCACGCCGTACCCGCTCGCCGAGTAAAAGCAGCATGCGTCCGGTGCCCGTCCCGATGTCGAGCAAGTTCTCAACCGGCTCCGCCGGCAAGAGATCGAGCAGCGCGCGTTCAACCACCCCCTCATCGACATGCAGCGAGCGGATGCGGTCCCATTCCCCGGCATTGGCGAGAAAATAGGCGGCCGCCGCCTCCGCCCGGCTGGCATTCAAAGCCTTCAACCGCGCGGCATCGCGCGCATAAACGGCATCGGTTGGGTCGATCGCATCCAAGACCGGCCGCAGCAAGGGCGCCGGCAAGGTAGCGTCCGTCAGGCGAAAAAAGGCGAAGGCGCCTTCAGGAAAGCGAGCCATCAGTCCCGCATCGCACAGCAGCTTCAGGTGACGCGACACGCGCGGCTGGCTCTGGCCGAGGATCTGGCACAGGTCGCTCACCGTCAGCTCGCGCCCGTGGCACAAGGCGAGAATACGCAGCCGCGTCGGTTCGGCCGCGGCGCGCAGTGCGGCAAGCGCGGCATCGGGCGCAAGCCGCGCCGGGCGAATCCGCTGCGTGAGGTCCGTCATGCGGCGATATATAAAGATATCTTTATATCTTGTAAAGATATCCTCGGCGCGGTTGTCGAGGATGCCACTGCGGGGTTAGTATGCGTCGTATCGGGTTGGAGTCGCTCACATTAACGGTCCCTTTGGCTCCGTCGTGTGAAGATGCGGATTGAAGCTTTGTGCCGCAGATTCAGGAGATTCGCGTGATCGCAGCAGACTTGGCCGCCGGCGTCTCAAGCCACCCCCGTCTGAGCGACTCGATGGCGCGCGGGCGTGGTATTCGCGCCTTTGCGCGCTTCGCGCTGCTCGCCGTGGCTGTTGCCTTGGCCGGCTGCGCGAGCGGGCCGCGTGGTGCGGATCAGGTAGCGGGCTATGCCGATGAGGACGTGAACGACCCTCTCGAGGGCCTCAATCGGCAGATTTTTGCGATCAATTCCGCCGCCGACGCATTGATCCTGCGGCCGATTTCGGTGCTCTATAGCGAGGTCGTGTTCACGCCGGTGCAGAACATCGTGCGCAGTCTGCTCAACTATTTGACACTGCCGCTGACGTTCATCAACGACATGCTGCAGGGCGAATGGGACCGAGCGGGGGATACGGCGACGCGCTTCGTCATCAACACGATGGTGCTGGGCCTCGGCGATCTGGCCGCTGATTTTGGCCGCCCAGAGCAGCATTCCGAGGATTTCGGCCAGACGCTGGCCGTGTGGGGTATCCGGGATGGTGGCCCGTATTTGGTGCTGCCGTTTATCGGCCCGTCCAACATCCGCGACGCGGTCGGCTTCGGTGTCGATGTCTACACCGATCCCGTCGGCAACGTGCTGACAACCGGACAGTCTTTGGCCCGGGCCGGCATGGCCGGGGTTGACTTCCGTGTCCGTAACGGCCACGAAATCGATGAGCTCGAGCGCAGTTCGATCGACTATTACGCGACCGTACGCAGTCTCTACCGGCAGAAACGCGCGTCCGACATCCGTAATGGCGCGCCGGACAAGCTAACCCCGGGACCGGGTATCGGCGACACCGGCCAACCGGTCGCGTCGCTGACTGCGCACAACCCGGAAGCCCCCCTGACTTACTGATCACTCTGTAGCGAGCCAAGGCGTGAGCGCGCTTGACGCTTACGGCTTGGCAGCGGTCGGGTTGATGCTTCTGTTCTACGCCCTGGAAGACCGCGGCGCGCTGTGGGTGCTGGCATTCGCTGGCG
This sequence comes from Alphaproteobacteria bacterium, assembly GCA_009694135.1. Taxonomy (GTDB): domain Bacteria; phylum Pseudomonadota; class Alphaproteobacteria; order UBA6615; family UBA6615; genus SHVS01. Next base: position 14,685 of record SHVS01000021.1, on the reverse strand, counting down.
CCTGCGCGCTGGCCTCGGTCTATGGCTTCCTGCAAGGGGCTTGGCCCTTTGGCCTGGTTGAGGCCATCTGGGCGCTGGTGGCGCTCCGGCGCTGGCAACAGCGTCGAACCGCACGCGGAACCTAGCAAGGCGCGCCTCACCTGTCGTAGTGTTACCGGCGACTTCGAGTCGATGACCTCATGGCAGAAAGGGCTTTGCGGCAATGAATTGGCTGGCCGTAAGCGGCACGATTGCCGTGCTCGCGATCTCCCCCGTTTCCGCTTTCGCCCAGGCGCATCTCGCCGGCGCCGAACGCTTCATCAAGGGCATGGCCGACCGCACGATCAGCTCCCTGAGCCAGTCCGGCATCAGCGAGAGCGAGCGCCGCGCCCGTTTCAAGGCCTTGCTCAACGACACCTTCGCCGTGCGCGGGATTTCAAGCTATGTGCTCGGGCGTTCCTGGCGCGCGGCCACCCCGGCCCAGCAGGAGGAATTCGTGACCCTGTTCCAGGACGTCACGGTCAACACCTGGGCCAGCCGCTTCTCCGAATTCTCCAACATGCAGTTCGTGGTCATGGGAGCGACTCCGGCCCCCTCCTCCATGCCGGGCGAAAACGCCGCGACGGTCCGTACCGAGCTACGGTCGAATGACGGCGCGGCCTATAAGCTGGAATGGCGCGTCGCCAATAAGGACACGCTCTACAAAGTTACCGATATCATGGTCGAAGGCATCAGCATGGCCAACACCTACCGTGACGAATACGCGGCGGTGGTTGCCCGCAAGGGCGGCATTGAAGGCTTGCTGGCGCGAATGCGCGACAAGCGTGACTCTGCGGTCGCGGTTGCCAGGCCGTAGCTTGGCCGCGGCCGCCGCTTAGCGCATGAGGCGCTTGAAGCGGGTACGGTGCGGCTGATCGGCTTCGACCCCCAACCGCCGGCGGCGGTCGAGTTCGTAGTCCTGGTAATTGCCCTCGAAGAACACGACCTGGCTTTCGTTTTCGAAAGCAATGATGTGCGTCGCGATGCGGTCAAGAAACCAGCGATCATGACTCGTGACGATCACGCAGCCGGGAAACTGCAGTAACGCGTCTTCCAGTGCGCGCAGCGTATCGACGTCGAGATCGTTGCTCGGCTCGTCGAGCATGAGCAGATTGGCCCCCGACTTCAGCACTTTGGCCAGATGCACGCGATTGCGTTCACCACCCGAAAGCTGGCCAACTTTCTTTTGCTGATCGCCGCCCTTGAATCCAAAACCGGCGACAAAGGCGCGCGATGGAATCTTGCGGCCGGGAATTTCGATGACCTCGGCGCCGCCCGAAATCTCTTCCCAGACGGTCTTCTTGGAGTCGAGCGATTCGCGCGACTGATCGACGAAACCGATCTTGACCGTGTCGCCGAGCCGGACGCTGCCCTTGTCGCCCTTGTCCGCGCCGGAAACGATGCGCATGAGCGTCGTTTTGCCGGCGCCATTCGGCCCGACAATACCGACGATCGCGCCCGGCGGAACTTTGAGGGACAGGTTATCGATCAACAGCCGCTCGCCGAAGCCCTTGGACAGCTGATTGATTTCCAGCACCAGATCGCCCAGCCGCGGCCCCGGGGGGATGATGATCTGCGCCTGTTCGGCGGCTGCGTCGCGCGCCTGCGCCACCAACTCCTCATAGGCCTTGATGCGCGCCTTGCTCTTGGCCTGGCGCGCGCGCGGGCTCTGCCGGATCCACTCAAGCTCGTGGTTGATGGCGCGCTGCCGTGCGTCTTCTTGCTTCTGTTCTTGCTGCAGGCGTTTTTCCTTCGCCTCCAGCCAGGCCGTATAATTGCCCTTGAAGGGATAGCCGCGGCCGCGGTCGAGTTCGAGAATCCAGCCGGCCACGTTGTCGAGGAAATAGCGGTCATGGGTGACCGCTACCACGGTTCCCTTGTATTCTGACAGGTAGCGCTCGAGCCAAGCGACGGACTCGGCATCGAGATGGTTGGTCGGCTCGTCGAGCAGCAGCATGTCCGGGGCCGAGACCAGCAGCCGGGCCAGAGCCACGCGCCGCTTTTCACCACCCGACAGGGTGGTGACATCGGCATCCGCTGGCGGGCAGCGCAGCGCATCCATCGCGACGGTGATGCGGCGGTCGAGGTCCCAGGCGCCCGCGGCGTCGATCTTCGACTGAAGATCCGCCTGCTCGGCCATGATTCGCTCGATCATTTCGGAGTCGGGCGACTCCCGCCAGAGCTTCATCACGTCATCGAGGCGCAAAAGGAGCTGCTGCAGATAGGCCACGCCCTCGATCACATTGCCGCGGACGTCCTTGGTCGGATCGAGCACCGGCTCCTGGGGCAAATAACCGACGCGCAACCCTTCGGCCGCCCAGGCTTCGCCCTGATAGTCGGTGTCGACCCCGGCCATGATGCGCAGCAGCGATGATTTGCCGGCGCCATTGGAGCCAAGCACGCCGATCTTGGCGCCTGGCAGAAAGGCAAGGGCAATGTCCTGCAGCACGATGTTCCCGCCCGGGTACACCCTGCTCAGGCCCTTCATCACGTAGACGTATTGCGGGCCAGCCATGATTGCGTTGCCGCTAAAGGAATGGGAGCGCGGGTTGTAGCGCAAGCCCGCGGCTACCGGCAACGGAATCAATCGGTGTGGGGGCGATCCCCGGGATAATAGTGGGCCGGGGATCCGGGGGAACCCCCGGCCCAGCCGCAGGGTCGCGTAGAACAGGGGGCCTCGACCGCTGCGGCACAGGCAATCCTAGTTGCCGCGGGTTAAATCTTCCTGGCCCCTGGTGACAGTAAAACCAGCACCCGGCGCAACGCGCGCCCGGCTATGGTTAAGCGTCTTGGCTAGAAATAGGCGCAAGCGCGCAATTGCGGCGGGAAGCGGCTATCTGGCCCGCCGCTATTTCGCGACCGCCGCCGCGGTGGCCGGCCGGGCGGCGCCAGCGCCGGAGCGAGCGCGCGCCGCATTCTGGAAATAGGTCGCGATATAGACGCGGATCGCGGCCGTGCGCGTCATCCCGTCGGTGTTCTTGTCCACCGCGAAGCAAATATCGTCGATCGACTTGCGCTCGCGCTGGGCGATCTCCGCGAGCGCGTCCCAGAACTCAGGCTCTAGCCGAATGCTGGTGCGCAGCGGACCGACATTGATATTGCGATTGATCAGCATTCCATGCCTCTTATTGCTTAACCATAACCAGCGGCGCCGCCCTCAGCGTCGAACCCGGCAGAGGGATGGCGACCGCTCGCGGAACCTGCCCTCTCGTTACATCACGTCGTGACGCCGAACGCGCGTGGCAAGACGCCGCATACACATCAACCCGTGCGCCGATCCTCTTCCGGCGTCAGCGTCGCGAGTGAGAGGGCGTGGATTCCACCCTTTATTTCAGCGCCTAACGTATCATAGACCAGACGTTGGCGCTCGACACGGCTCAAGCCAGTGAAGGCATGCGAAACCACTTCGACTCGAAAATGAGTTTCGCCCTCGGGGCGGGAGCCGGCGTGGCCCGCATGACGGTGGGACTCATCCTCCACTTGCAACCGCGTCGGGGAAAAGCGCTGTGTGAGCTTGCTCTTAACCGCCTCGGCGACGCGCATGACTTTTCCCGACCGATCGCATAAAACCCACACCGGAAATGTATGTAGGTTGCGGATGCGGACGGCGCAAGACCCGCCCGCCCGACCGCGGCCAGACGCCGCTAGCGGGACGCGCCAACCAGCGCCATTGCCAGGGCTGAGCCCAATTCAGATACTTCGCCCATGACCACGCGTCGCCGCCGCGCCGATGCCAACCCCGCCGCCCGTTTCGCACAGGCGGAGCCGCGCCCCTGTGCGCTGCCGAATTGCCGCGCGCATGGGCTCTATCCGGCCCCGCGATCGCGCACCCAGTTCAAGCCCTATCTGTGGTTCTGCCTCGAACATGTGCGCGCTTATAACGCGAGCTGGGATTTCTATTTCGGCATGTCGCCTGACGACATCGAGAGCGAGATCCGGCGCGATACCGTCTGGCGTCGGCCAAGCTGGCCGCTTGGCGAACACAAGCTGTTGAACACCGAGGATACCTTCGGCCTGTTCGGCGACGCGCATGGCGGGCAGAAGGAAACTGCGGTCAATTGGGGCCTCACGCCCGAGGCGGCCGAAGCCCTCGTGCATTTTTCGCTTTCGCCGCCGGTGACGCTGGTCGACATCAAGGCGCGCTACAAGCAGTTGGTGAAAGAGAACCACCCGGACGCGCATGGCGGCGACCGCTCCTTCGAAGAAAAGCTGAAAGTGATCAATCTCGCTTATGAGACCCTCGTGCACTTTTTTGGCGGCGACTTGCGCCCGTAAACCCTGCGCATTATCTCTCCTGAGGATTGCCATGAACGCTGCCCTGCCCACCGAACACCCGCTGAGCGAACCCGACATCCGCGTGTCGGTGCGCCAGACGTTCGGGATCGACGCCGACTTCGATGTGCCGGCGTTTTCGCAATCGAGCGCGCAAGTGCCGGATATCGACGAAGCCTATCGCTTCGACCGCGAGACGACCGTCGCCATTCTCGCCGGCTTTGCCCACAACCGTCGGGTGATGATCCAGGGCTATCACGGCACCGGCAAATCGACGCATATCGAGCAAGTCGCGGCGCGGCTCAACTGGCCCTGCGTGCGCGTCAATCTCGACAGCCACATCAGCCGCATCGACCTGATCGGCAAGGACGCCATCGTCCTGCGCGACGGCAAGCAGGTGACCGAATTCCGCGAGGGGCTTTTGCCTTGGGCGCTGCAACGTCCCTGCGCGCTCGTGATCGACGAATATGACGCCGGGCGGCCGGATGTCATGTTCGTGATTCAGCGCGTGCTCGAAGTCGATGGGCGGCTGACGCTGCTCGACCAGAATCGGGTGATCCGGCCGCACAAGAGTTTTCGTTTGTTCGCGACCACCAACACCATCGGGCTCGGCGACACCTCGGGCCTCTATCACGGCACGCAGCAGATCAACCAGGGGCAGATGGACCGCTGGGGCATCGTCACCACGCTCAATTATCTGCCGCATGACGCCGAGGTCGCGATCGTGCTCGCCAAATGCCCGAGCTACGACACCGCGGATGGGCGGCGGACGATCTCGGCCATGGTCGCGGTCGCCGATCTGACGCGCGCCGGATTCCAGGCGGGCGATATTTCGACCGTGATGTCGCCGCGCACGGTGATCAATTGGGCCGAGAATGCGAAGATTTTCGGCGCCATAGCCGCCGGCTTCAAGGTCACCTTCCTGAACCGCTGCGACGAGGTCGAGCGACCGGTGATCGCCGAGTATTACCAGCGCTGTTTCGGCGTCGAGCTTGATCCTCCCGCCGGACGGACTGGGCGCGCCTAAGCAATTCCGGTGGCGAACGAACGCCCGCGCGGCGCCGAGGAGCCGGTCGAGGCCTTTCGCCGGCTGACCGCTGCGGCGCTGCGCGCGATCGCGCACCGCCCCGACGCCAATGTCGTGTTCACGCCCGAGGCTCCGGCGCTGCACGGCAGCGAGCTGCGCCTGACGCAGCCGAGCCGCGCGCTCACCGCCGGAGAAGTGAGCGTTTTGCGCGGCGAGGCGGATGCGGTCGCCCTCAAGCTGCGCCACCATGACGCCAAGCTGCATGCGAAGCTGCGGCCGACGTTGGCCACGGCGCAGGCGTTGTATGACGCGGTCGAGCAGGCGCGGCTCGAAGCGCTCGGCGCGCGCCATATGGCCGGGGTCGAGGAAAATATCGCCGCCGCCCTGGAGGAACGCTATCGCCAGCGCGGCTTCGCCCGGCTGTCGGAGCGCGAAGAAACGCCGCTGGCCGATGCCGTCGCCTTGCTGGCGCGCGAGGCGATCACCGGCGTCAAGCCGCCGCCCTCGGCGCGCAAGGCGGTCGATCTGTGGCGCAGCTGGGTCGAGGCGCGACTCAAGCGCGGACTCGCCGAGCTCAAGCCGGCGGTCGATGACCAATTCGCCTTCGCGCAGCATGTCCGGCGCCTGATTGCCGAGCTTGGGCTGGGCGACAGTTCCGCGACTGAGCCGGAACCCGACGAGGATTCGCCCGAAGGCGCCGGCAGCACCGGCGACGAAGAGGACGAGGAGAGTGAGTCCGGCGGGGCGGATAACCCGTCCGGCGAGGAAGACAGCGACAGCGACGCCGGCGCCGATGAATCGGGCACCGAGGGCAAAGTCGAGGAAGGCGACGGCGAACCGCGCCACGGGCTGGGCGATCAAGCGCCGGAGCTTCCTGGGCGGCCGTGGATGCCCTATGCCGACCGCGGCAATGATCGCGGCGAGACGCGCTATCGCGTGTTCAGCACGACGCATGACGAAATCGTCGACGCCACGGCGCTCGCCGACGCCGAGGAGCTTGGCCGCTTGCGCCAGCAGCTCGACGGCCAGATCCAGCACCTGTTGCCGGTGATCACGCGCCTGGCCAACCGCCTGCAACGGCGGCTGCTCGCCAAACAGTCGCGCGCCTGGCAATTCGATCTCGACGACGGGCTGCTCGACACGGCGCGGCTCGCGCGCGTGGTGGCCAACCCGGCCCACCCCTTGAGCTACAAGCGCGAGAAGGACACAGATTTCCGCGATACGGTGGTCACGCTGTTGATCGACAACTCGGGTTCCATGCGCGGCCGACCGATCACCGTCGCGGCGATGAGCGCCGATATCCTCGCGCGCACGCTGGAGCGCTGCGGCGTCAAGGTCGAAATCCTCGGCTTTACCACCCGCGCGTGGAAGGGTGGCGCGGCGCGCGATGAATGGCTGAAGCGCGGCAAGCCGGCCCATCCGGGGCGGCTCAACGATTTGCGTCACATCATCTACAAATCGGCCGACGCGCCTTGGCGGCGGGCGCGCCGCGGGCTTGGCCTGATGCTGCGCGAGGGTCTGCTCAAAGAGAATATCGACGGCGAGGCGTTGCTGTGGGCGCATGGACGGCTGCTCGCCCGGCCGGAACAGCGGCGCATTCTGATGGTGATTTCCGATGGCGCGCCGGTCGATGATTCCACGCTATCGGTCAATCCCGGAAACTACCTTGAGCAGCATCTGCGCGAGGTGATCGCCTGGATCGAAGGCGCCGGCGCGGTCGAGCTGGTGGCGATCGGCATCGGCCATGACGTTACGCGCTATTACCGGCGCGCGGTCACGATCGTGGATGCCGAGCAGCTGGGCGGGACGATGCTGGAGCGTTTGGCCGAGTTGTTCGACGAGGCCCCCAGCGAAAGACGGGGGATGCGACGCGTCAGGGGAAAGTGAACGCAATCACCGCCCAGGTCAGCATCAGCAGCATCCCATAGGTCAGCGCGACGGATTTGGCGAACAGCGTCCGCCACCAGGCCGCCACCTGCTCGCCATAGGGAGCAATATCCATCTACAGCGGTCCGCCTTCGAGCGCATCGGCCGAGCCGTCGCGCACGGCGTCATACAATGCGCGATACAGGCGCTGCTGGCGCAGGTAATAGGCATCGAGCCCCCAGAAGATAAGCGCCGGCACCATGGCGATCGGCACGATCTGCCCCTTGCCGCTCGCCGCCGCCACCGCGAACAGCAGCGTGATCAGCGTTACCGCCCAGCCTTTATAGGTGAACAGCTCATGCGACAGGCGGTTGATCACCGCCTGCAGGTAGTCGAGATGCTTGATCGCGACCGTATCGAGCTCGCGCGCCGAGGAAGCTTTCATTGCCAGACCCGCAAAATGTTGAAGGCGGTGACAAGCCTAGGCCGGCAGCGGTTACCCGCATCTTTACGCCCCCCTTTACGAGCGGGCGGCATGGCCTATGTTTGCGTGCAAATTACCGGCATTAATCCGGCGCGCAGGGGTCCTGGTGTCCTTATCCGCCATTTATGTCAGTCACGGCTCGCCGATGACGGTCGCCGACCCGGGCCCGGCGCGCGATTTTCTCGCGCGTTTGGCGGCGCTCGCCCCTGCCCCGCGCGCCATTCTGGTCGCCTCGGCGCATTGGCTCACGCGCGCGCCCATGCTCGGCGGCGCGCCGGCCCTGCGGACGATTCATGACTTCTATGGCTTTCCCCGCGAGCTTTATGCCCTCACCTACCCGGCCAAGGGCGCGCCCTGTCTGGCGGAGCGAGCGTGCGATCTCCTGGCCGAGGCCGGCTTTGCCGCCGGCATCGACGGCGAGCGCGGCCTCGACCACGGCGCCTGGACGCCGCTGATGCTCGGCTGGCCCGCGGCGGAGGTGCCGATCGTGCCGCTGTCGATCCAGCCGGAGGCCTCGCCGGCGCATCACTTCGCCGTCGGTGTTGCGCTCCGCCCCCTGGCCCAGGAAGGCGTTTTGGTGCTCGCCAGCGGCTCCGCCACGCATAACCTGAGCGAATTCCGTGGCCAGGCCGAAGACGCGCCCGTGGCTGCCTACGCGCAAGCTTTTGACGACTGGCTGGCCGAACGGGTGACCAAGGGCGACGAGGCGAGCCTGCTCGACTATCGCCGGCAGGCGCCGAATGCCGCACGGGCGCATCCGACCGACGAGCATTTGCTGCCGCTGTACATCGCCGCCGGTGCCGGCGGGCTGCCCGGCCGCGCGCTGCACCGCAGCTTCGCCTATGGAATCATATCCATGGCCGCCTATGGCTTCGGCAGCGCGAATTCAGCCACCACCGGCGCATGATGGGAACCGGGCGCATTGCGCCCGGTCGCATAGCCCACCAGCTCATCGCCCAGCCCCTCGTTGTGGATCGCAGCGCCGCGCAGCAACCGCAACAGCGGCCGCGAGGCGAGCAGGTGATCGAGCAACAACGGGCAGCCGGCATGGATTACCGAATAGCGCCTGTCCGCCGGCACGACGGCTTCCACCGGCACCAGGCCGCGCGGCTCGAGCAGCGGATTGCCGGTGTCGTCCGTCTCGGCGCGCAAGATGTGGGTCGGCACCTCAGCCGCCTCGGCATTGAAATCGCCGGCGACGGCGATCAGCGCCTCCGGCTCGGCCGCGAACAGCTGCTCGATCAACAACCGCGCCTCGAGCGCCTGGCCGTTGCGCTTGATCGCCGCCAGGGCGAATCCCTCGGCCCAGCCGCCGACGCTTTTCCAGGCAAAGGCACCCTGCTTCTGGCCGGGTATGAAAGCCGCGAGCGGCGCGCGCAAATGCAGATTGAGCACATGCAGCCGCGCTCCGCCGGGCAGCGCGATCGTGGCCAGCAGCAAGGGGCGGTCCCATTCGACCGCGACCGGCGAAGCTCTGGGGGTTGAAACCAAAGCCACCCTTGGGCGCGCGACCAATTCGTTCTTAATCTGGCGCACGCGCTCGAACGGCCACGCGATAAAATAGCTAGATTTTGTATATCAAGCGCGCCGCCGGATGGGCTTGCCGTCGAGGCGCGGGCGAAGGCGGCGTAAGGTGTCCCGGCCACCAGCGCATCGAGCGCAGGAAGGCCGCGCGGCGGCTTGCCGTGGCTCCCATTTACCTCTTTCAGGCATGGGATATCGGCTTCGAGCCGCAATAAAGCCGGGCGCAGCGCCGCGATACGCTCGGCCAGGGTCGGAGCTTGCTCCGGCGCATCGTCAAGATTTTCAAGATTAAAGGTGGCCAGGCGAAGGTGATCGCTCATCGGCGCGGCTCAAAAGGTCGAGCCCGGCCGCACGCTCAAAGAATCGGCGAGGTGCGCGGCGCAGACATCCCGGCCAAGCCCGTGCGCCTCCGCTGCCGGCGATGTTCGCGCGCCGCCTTGAGACGATCCATGGCACGACGCACGATAAAATAACCGATCGCCGCTCCGACCAGGCCGATCGGCACGCTGCCGATGGTCATCAGCGCCAGCGCCGGTAAGACTTTACCCACCAGGAGCGGCATGTTCGCGCTGACCACCGCCTCGGTCAGATCCTTGAACAGTTGCACGAAATTGACCGGATCGGGGCCCATCGACCACAGCGCCTCCGGCACCATGAAGCGGCCGATCGCCAGCGTCGCCGGCCAGAGGACGGTGTAGGTCCACGGATTGCCGACCAGCACGCATCCCAGTGTCGCGGCGATCACATTGCCGCGTAACAAAACCGCCAGCAGTGCCGCGCCAATCAGATGCGCGCCAAGAACCGGTGTCGGCGCCACGGCGACACCGGCCGCGAACCCGAGCGCGATCGAATGCGGCGAGCCCGACAACCGCGCCAGCTTGAGCCTGATATAGGAGAAATAGCGGCCCCAACCCAGACGCGGCCAAAAAGCGCTGCGCAGGCGCTGTAACAAACGGGGCGGGTGGCGGCGGCGAAACATGATGCGGCGCGAACCATTTCTTGCGATGGGAACGCTTGCCATAACATAGGCGGCAATTATCACCAAGGAATGAGCATAGCCTCAGACCGCGGCGGATGTTCCGCGTCGAGCCCTGGCGAGGTCAAACCCGGACTAATTCCCGCCGCGCTGCTGATCGAGGAACACCCAAGGCTCGTCAAAGGTGCCTTTCCACATGCCGACGCCGGCCGCGTCGGCCGCTTGCTGGGCGGCAAGGTAATCTTTTGTCTGGTCCTCGACGGCCAGCGCGTACCCGGCCTCCACCATCGCCAGCACCAGATCGACGCCGGCGGCGGTCCGGCACTGCGCATAGATCTTTCCGCGGCGGGTGCGGTTGGTGTCCTGTCGGAGCGCACAGGTAACGGTGGTGCCGCTGATCAGCTCCTCGAGCTTGTCATAAGCGGCCGAAAAGCAATCCCATTCGACCTCGTCGAGGAAGCAAGTCTGGCCGGGTTCCGGCGCATCCACGCCCCACAGGCGAAAGGCCACGGGATTATCGCCGACGAGGATCGCATCGCTGGAAAACATGCGCGCCGAACCGGACAGCGCCGGCGCAGGAACTTGCGCCTGGACCGCGCCGATGATGAACGCCCAAAGGCTGGCGACCAGCATGAATCGCGTCATTCTTAGGATTTTATGCACTTCCGCTGGCCGTCGCAACCCGATCAAGCACGGCTCGGCCGCGGGCGCATGAGGTGTTGCAATCCGAGGACATGCACAAGCCCGTCGGTGCTAGGTACGGCATCGCCGGCGCGGTCGAGATCGGCAACCACGGCCAGCGCCCCGGAAAAATCCTGATCGTCGGTATAGGCGGAGGGCGTGATCAAGACCGGCAACCCGGCGGCGGAGGCCGACCGCAACCCGTTATCGGAGTCCTCGATCGCCAGGCACGCCTCTGCCGGCGCGCCCAGGGCGGCCAGGGCATTAAGAAATATGTCGGGCGCCGGCTTCTTGCGCTTGACCATGTCGCCCGCCGCCACGCATTCGAACAGCTGCGGCCCGCGCGCGCCGAGCGCCGCCTTGAGCAGCGCCTCGACATTGGGCGCGCTGGTGGTGGTGGCGATCGCCAGACGCACGCCCGCGCGCAAAGCCTCCTCGAACAGGCGCTCGACCCCCGGGCGCAATACGGCCGCACCGGCGTCGATCAGCGCCACATAGCGCTCCGTCTTGTCGCGGTGCAGCCGCGCGACAAGTGGCTCGACCGGTTCGCCCTTCGGCAGCGAGCCGCCATGGTCACGGATGTAATGCGTGATCCGCTCCTTGCCGCCGGTGACCTTGAGCAATACGCGGTAGAGCGCGCGGTCCCAGTTCCAGGGCAGGCCGAAGGCGGCGAAGGTCTCGTTGAAGGCGCGCCGATGCACTTCCTCTGTTTCGCTCAGCGTGCCATCGACATCGAAAACCAGCGCCGCAAGGGCCGGAGTATCTTTGGGGTCGCGCATCCGCTGAGTGGTCCTCGCCCGGTTCGAAGGCGCGCCTGATAGCACGAAGCCGCGCCCTGCGCGAGACGTGGCAGCGCCCTTCCACCGTGCTATCGTACCCGGCGCCGCTCCGTCCCGGTCCTACCGCAGGGGTCGACCCATGTCCCGCTTCCCTCAGCTCGTTTGCGCTTTACTGGCCATGCTGGCTCTGAGCATGGCCAGGCCAACAGTGGCACAGGAGCTTGAGGTCGATCTCGAACTCGTGCTGGCGATCGACGTGTCGCAAAGCGTCGATGCCCAGGAAGGCCGCTTGCAGCGCCTGGGTTATCTTGAAGCCCTGACTCATCCACGGGTCATAGACGCCATCAAGAACGGCCGCCATGGGCGGATCTCCATCACCTATTTCGAATGGGCCGGGCCGGGCATCTGGCGGCGGCTGACCGACTGGCGCGTGATCCGCGATCTGGACTCGGCGCGCGCCTATGTCGCCGAGCTGTCGCGCTTTCAGATCGCGCGCGCGACCGGCACCTCGATCTCGGGGGCGATCGAAATCGGCGCCGCGCTGTTCGACGGCAACGGCATCGCCGGGGTGCGGCGGGTGATCGATATCTCGGGCGACGGGCCCAACAATGGCGGCGCCAATGTCGCCAAGGCACGCGACACCGCGGTCAAGGCCGGGATCACGATCAACGGCGTCGCGATCAACAACTTCGACGGCAGCGCCTTCTCCCTGCCCGACCTCGACGTCTATTACGAGGAATGCGTCATCGGCGGGACCAACGCCTTCGTCGTCGCCGCCAACGGCTTCGAGAGCTTTTCCGAAGCGATCCTGCGAAAATTGATCCTCGAGATCGCCGATCTGACCCCGACCGCGCCCGAGCGCTTTGGTCCCGCCCAGGTGGTTCCGGTTCAGGCACAGCGGGGCATTCCGCGCAGCCAGCAGGCGCCGAAATATGCCCCCGCCTGCGACATCGGCGAGCGGATGCGCTTCTTCGACAATCCGAACACCGCCCCGCCCCCAGGGCGTTGAGCGGCCAGCGGTGGGAATAATTGCCGCCTTGGCGTTGAGGCCGTGGAGGCACTAGTCTCCGCTCCGCGCAACGACCGGGCACAAGGATACCTATGCCGAACGACGCCGCCGAACCAGCAGCGGGGCGCCATTTCATCCGCACGATGATCCAGGCCGATCTCGACGCCGGGCGCGTGCGCGGAGTGGTGACGCGCTTTCCGCCGGAGCCCAATGGCTATCTGCACCTTGGGCATGCGAAGTCGATCTGCCTCAATTTCGGCGTCGCCGGGGAATTCAACGGCCGTTGCCACCTGCGCTTCGACGACACCAATCCGACCAAGGAAGAGCAGGAGTTCATCGACGCGATCACCCGCGACGTGCGCTGGCTCGGCTTCGATTGGGGCCAGCATCTCTATCACGCCTCGGACTATTTCGACCGGCTGTACGACTGGGCCGAGCATTTGATCTCCGCCGGCAAGGCCTATGTCGACGATCAAACGATCGAGCAGATCCGGGAATCGCGCGGCACGTTGACCGAGCCGGGGCGCGACAGTCCGTTTCGAGGCCGAGCCAATGCCGAAAGCCTCGACCTGTTCCGCCGCATGCGCGCGGGCGAGTTTCCCAATGGGGCGCGCGTTTTGCGGGCGCGCATCGACATGGCCGCCGGCAACATCAATCTGCGCGATCCGGTGCTCTATCGGATTCTGCATGCCGACCACCCACGCACCGGCAGCACATGGTGCGTCTATCCCACCTATGATTTCGCGCATGGCCAGTCGGACGCGATCGAGGGCATCACCCATTCGCTGTGCACGCTCGAATTCGAGGATCACCGGCCGCTGTATGACTGGCTGCTCGACAACCTGCCGGTGCCGGCGCGACCACGGCAAACCGAGTTCGCCCGCCTCAATCTGACCCACACCGTTTTGTCGAAACGGTTCCTGACCGAGCTGGTGAAACGCGGAACCGTCTCCGGCTGGGACGATCCACGCATGCCGACGCTGGCCGGCGTCCGCCGTCGCGGCGTGCCGCCGGCGGCTTTGCGCGAATTCGTCCGACGGGTCGGTGTTGCGCGCGCCAATAGCGTGGTCGATTTCGCGCAATACGAGCATGCGGTGCGCGAGCAGCTCAACCGCTCGGCGCCGCGCCGCATGGGCGTGCTGCGTCCGCTCAAGCTGGTGATCGAGAATTATCCCGAGGGCAAGACCGAGCTGCTGGATGCGGTCAATCACCCGGACGATCCGGTCGCCGGCACGCGGCAGGTGCCCTTCGGGCGCGAGCTTTATGTCGAGCGCGACGACTACATGGACGACCCGCCGAAGAAGTTCTATCGCCTCTCGCCAGGCCGAGAAGTCCGCTTGCGCTATGGCTATCTGGTGACCTGCCAGCGCGCCGTGCGCGATGCCACCGGCGCGCTCGACCATCTGGTCTGCACCTACGACCCGGCGACGCGCGGCGGCAATGCGCCCGACGGGCGCAAGGTGCAGGCGACGCTGCATTGGGTGGCGGCGGCGACCGCGTTGCGGGCCGAGGTGCGGCTCTACGACCATCTGTTCGCGCGGCCGGACCCCGGCGCGGGTGGCGATCTGTTCGCCGATCTCAACCCGAATTCGCTCGAAACGCTCGCCGATGCGCGCGTGGAGCCGGCGTTGGCCGAGGCGCACGTTGGCGAAGCCGTGCAATTCGAGCGGCAAGGCTATTTCTGCCCCGACCCCGATAGCCGCCCCGGCAAGCCGGTGTTCAACCGCACGGTTGGACTGCGCGACAGTTTTGCTAAGGCGAAGGGCCGAGGCGGCCAAGCTCCAGTCGCATGATTTGCGACCCGCGATTAATTTCTCGCGTGAGGTTAAGTCTCAAGCTCGTCAAAATAGTCGGGATCAATTTTATTGGCGATTATGCACTTCACAAAACCATGAATACGGCCTGTAAGCGCCGGAGTAAAAATCCCTCACTGAAGCGGCCGGGGAGTCCGGTTGCGCCGGAGTAAAAATCCGGCAGCAGAAAGCCTTTTGCCCGGTGGGCCGGGGGCGGAGGGATGAAGGGCGTGGAGTTATATGGACGGGTGCGCCA
>SHVS01000005.1 GCA_009694135.1 Alphaproteobacteria bacterium | reverse complement strand
TCGCGTGCGACCGCAACGTCGGCGGACTGGTGCGGCTTTCCATCGAGCTGGTCGCCAATTTCCCTGATCGCAGCCATGTCGCCGGCGATTATACAACTCGCCAATCTGTGCCGCGTGATTGCCAGGTGATTGCTGCTGGCCATTAGACCTCGCGTTCTGGCCAAAGATATGTCTATTAAGTAATTGAAAAATATGGTGGGCGCACAAGGGATCGAACCTTGGACCTCCTCGGTGTGAACGAGGCGCTCTCCCGCTGAGCTATACGCCCGAAATCTTTGGCCGAGGGCGTGTTCTGCGGCGGCTTAGGCCGCGTGTCAATGCCGCGTCGGTTACGCCTCGGCGCGGGGCAGGGTCAGGGTGAAGCTGGCGCCCTGGGCGGGAGCGCTTTCGACCGAAAGCTCGCCGCCCATGCCGCGCGCCAGGTCGCGGGCGATCGAAAGGCCGAGCCCGGTGCCGCCGGCGCGCAGGTGGCGCGGGTCGCTGCGGATGCGATAGTCGCGCTCGAAGATGCGCGCGGCCTCGGCCTGCGGAATGCCGATGCCGGTATCGGCGACCGTAAGCCGCACGGTCTGTCCCTCGGCGCGCACGGTGAGCGCGATGAGCCCGTCGCGCGGGGTAAATTTGAGCGCGTTTTCCAACAGATTGAGCAGGATCTGGCGTAGCGCGCGCGGCCGCGCGCGCACCATGAGCGCGCCGGTCGGCATTTCGGGGACCAAGGTGATCCCGGCCGCCCGCGCCTTGAAATGGACCAGCCGCAAGACACCCACGGCCAAAGCGACGGCGTCTATGGGTTCAGCGTTGGTCTCGGTCGGGACCGCCTGGAGCGAGGTCTCGATCAGCTCAAGAAGATGCAACCCGCTGGTGTGAATATCGCCGGCGTATTCGACATAGCGGTCGAGGTCGTCGCCGAACACACGTCCGCGGATGATGTCGGAAAAGCCGATGATGGCGTTGAGCGGCCCGCGCAGCTCATGCGCCAGCGCGCGCAGCCGCGCCGCCAAAGTGTCGCCGCCGGCTTGCTCCAACTGGCGCTCGAGCGCGTCTTTCTCCTCCAGCGCGGCTTCGAGTAGCGCCAAGAGCCGGCGTGCGGTCTCCTCCGGCTTTTCAGCCGGAGTTTCGGACGCCGTGCTGTCCAGCGCCTCGCCGGAGTGCTCAGTCTTGGCCGACACCATACGACCCATCTTTGTCGCGTCCCTCGGCCCCCGGAATTTCAGCCCCAACATCATGCTATGAGCGTTTGGGCAATCCCGCGCCAGCGGCATTCGCTCCAGCTGCATGAAATTCCAGCCGTGGAATGCGCGCGGGCGGCATAATGCCGCCCGCGCGCATGGCGCTTGCCCGGGATTGCGGCAAGACTATAGTCCGCTCCGCCCCCCGTATCGACCGTAGGACAGATATCGCCCATGCAGCGTTTGGACGAACTCGAGGCACAGTCGGTCTATATCCTGCGCGAAGCCTACAACCGTATCGACCCCTTGGCGATGCTGTGGTCGATGGGCAAGGATTCCAACGTCATCGTCTGGCTGGCGAAGAAGGCGTTCTTCGGCCGCGTGCCGTTTCCGTGCGTGCATGTCGATACCGGCAAGAAATTCAAGGAGATGTACGACTTCCGCACCCGCTATGCGCGCGAATGGGGGTTGAATCTGGTCGTCGGCGACTGCCCGCCGATCGAGGCCATCGACCCGTCGCTGCCGCCGGCGGCGCGTTCGGCGGCGCGCAAGACCGACGGACTCAAGGCGTTGATCGAAAAGCACGGCTACCAGGGGATCATCGCCGGCATCCGGCGCGACGAGCAGGCGATGCGCGCCAAGGAGCGCGTGTTCAGCCCGCGCGGGCTGACTGGCCACTGGGATGTGAAGGACCAGCCGCCCGAGTTCTGGGACCAGTACAAAACTGATTTCCCGCCGGGAATGCATATCCGCATCCATCCGCTGCTGCACTGGACCGAGCTGGATATCTGGCACTACATCCGCCGCGAGGAGATCCCGATCGTGCCGCTCTATTTTGCCCGCAATGGCAAACGTTATCGTTCGCTCGGCGACCAGGACATCACCTCGCCGATCGACTCCAATGCCGCCACGATCGACGATATTATCGAAGAGCTTGCCAGCACCCGCACTTCGGAGCGGGCCGGGCGCGCCATGGACCATGAGCACGAAGACGCCTTCGAGCGTCTGCGCGCCGCCGGTTACATGTAGGCGGGACCCATGGCCCAAGCATCCGGCGGATTGCTCAAGATCGTTGTTGTGGGCCATGTGGATCATGGCAAATCGACATTGATCGGTCGTCTGCTGTACGACACCGGCTCGCTGCCTCCCGGCAAGATGGAGGAAATCAAGGCCATGTCCGAGCGCCGCGGCATGGCGCTGGAATGGTCATTTCTGCTCGATGCCATGCAGGCCGAGCGCGACCAGAACGTCACCATCGACACGACGCAGATTTGGTTCCGCACCGCGACGCGCGACATCGTGATCATCGACGCGCCCGGCCATCGCGAATTTCTCAAAAACATGGTGAGCGGCGCGGCCGCGGCCGATGGGGCGCTTCTGGTGGTCGATGCACGCGAGGGCGTGCGCGAGCAGACCCGCCGCCACGGCTATCTGCTGCATTTGCTCGGCATCCGCCAATTGGCGGTAGTCATCAACAAGATGGACCTGGTCGGCCACAGCCGCGAGCGCTTCGCCGAGGTCGAAAACGAGATCACCCGCTACTTGGGCGAGATCGGCGTGACGCCGGCCTATGTCATTCCGATCTCGGCGCGCGATGGCGATAACGTCGCGACCGCCGCGAGTTCTATGCCGTGGTACCAGGGGCCGACGATTGTCGCCGCGCTGGAGCGCTTCCAGGCTCTGACCGTGCCGGTCGAAGGACCGCTGCGGCTGCCCATCCAAGATGTTTATCGCTTCGACGCGCGTCGCATCTTCGCTGGGCGGATCGAGTCCGGCATTTTGCGCGTCGGCGATAAACTTCTGTTTTCGCCCTCGGGCCGCAGCGCGCGCGTGAAGACGATCGAAGCCTGGCACGCGCCTATGCCCGTTGAGGTGCGCGCCGGCCAGTCGGTTGGGTTCACGCTCGATGAGCAGATCTTCGTCGAACGCGGCGAGATCGCGAGCCACGAAGATCGCCCGCCGATGCTCACCACGGTTTTCCGCTCGAACCTGTTCTGGCTCGGGGCCGAGCCGATGGAACCCGGCAAGGTCTACAAACTCAAGCTCGGCACGCGCGAGGCGCCGGTGATCGTGCAGGCGATCGAGCGCATTGTCGATACCGATACGCTGGAACGGCGCAAAGGCGAGCGCGTCGAGCGCAATGCCGTGGCCGAGGTCGTGCTACGGGCGCGCGATGGCAAGCCGCTGGCGCTCGACGAGTATCGTTCGATCGCGCGCACCGGGCGCTTTGTCCTGATCGACGGTTACGACACGGTCGCCGGCGGCGTGATCTCGATGGAGGGCTACCCCGACCAGCGTCAGGCTCTAACGGTGCGGTCCAGCAACCTGTTCGCCGTCGAGCATCGTGTGCCGCGCGATGTGCGCGAAAAACGCAATGGCCATCGGGGCGCGGTGTTATGGCTCACCGGCTTGTCCGGCGCCGGCAAATCGACGCTCGCCATGGGGCTGGAGCAGGTACTGTTCCAGCGCGGCTTTCACGTCTATGTGCTGGACGGCGACAATGTGCGCGCCGGGCTCAACACCAACCTCAGCTTCTCGCCGACCGACCGCGCCGAGAACATCCGCCGCGTGGGCGAGGCGGCGGCGCTCTTCGCCGATGCCGGCTTCATCTGCATTACCGCGTTCATATCGCCTTACCAGGCCGACCGCGACCGGGCGCGCGCCGCCGCCGGCACATCCTTCCACGAGATTTATGTGCAGGCGTCCCTGTCCACTTGCGAAACGCGCGACCCCAAGGGCCTGTACAAGCGCGCACGCGCGGGCGAGATCGCCGATTTCACCGGCATCGATGCGCCCTATGAGGCGCCGACCGCGCCGGAGATGGTCGTCGATACGAACACCTTGGATATCGCGCCTTGTCTGGAGCAGTTGGCTGACTATGTGGAGCGCAATCTGGCCGGAGCCGGGTCGCCGATGCCGCCTGCGGCGCGCGTGCGTGACAAGGAAAGCACCGCACCGAAGCGCTGACCAATTCATTTGCCGGGTCACGCGCGCGTGAGCTTTTCGCAATAGAAATCCCCCGCCAATTGGGTAAGCTGCCGCGTCGGCTCGCCGCGCCACGTGCAGCGAGTCTCTCACTCCCATTGGAGGCGCCCGCATATGGGGAAGATATCCCCCCTGTTCCTGTTCACGCTCGTGATCGTGACCGCTATCGCGCCGCTGGCGATGCAGATTTTCATGCCGGCGCTGCCCAATATTCAGGAAAGCTTCGGCGTCTCGCTGGCCGTGGCGCAGCTCACGGTGAGCGTTTCAATGGCGTCGATCGCTCTCGCGACGCTCTTCTATGGCCCCTATTCGGACCGCTTCGGTCGCAAGCCGGTGATGCTGGTCGGGCTGGTGTTTTTCTTGATCGGCAGCGCGCTGTGCACTTTCGCGCCGGATATCGTGACGCTGATCATTGGCCGAGCAGTGCAGGCGGCCGGCGGCGCTGCGGGCATCGTGCTGACCCGCGCCATCGTGCGCGACGTGTTCGAGCGCGACCAGGTGGCGAGCGTGCTCGCCTATCTGATCATGGCGATGGTGGTCGCGCCGATGCTGGCGCCGACCATCGGCGGAGCGATCACGCACTATTTTGGCTGGCGAGCGATCTTTGGCTTTCTCGGCGTCGCCGGGGTTGGGGCGCTGCTGCTGGCGCTGCGCCTGCCGGAGACGCATCGGGAAACGACCCCGTTGCCTGGATTGGCCGGACTGCTCGCGAGCTTTGCCGCGTTGCTGCGCTCGCCGACTTTCACCGGCTATTCCGTGCAAGGCGCCTGTTCGATGGCGGTGTTTTTCACCTTTGCCTCCACCGCGCCGCATATCGTGATCTCGCTCATGGGCGTGACGACGGTGGAATATGGCCTCTATTTCATGCTGATCTCGGTCGCCTTCATGGGCGGCAATTTCGTCGCCGCGCGCATCTCGCAGCGCGTCGGGGTGAAGCGCATGGTTTTGGCCGGCGCCGTATTGTCCCTGATCGGGACACTCGCCCTGGAGATTTTGGTCGCCATCTGGCCGACGCCGTGGAGTGTCTTTGCCCCAGCCATGCTGCTTGCCTCCGCCAGCGGGTTGTCCGGCCCCAATTCCATGGCCGGCGCGATCAACGTCAATCCGAGGGCGGCGGGCGCGGCATCGGGCCTGATGGCCTTCATGCAGATGATGACTGGCGCAATCGTAGTGCAGATTGTCGGCATGCTTGATGACGGGACGCCAACGCCGATGACCGTGGCGATGGTGCTGTGCGCCCTTGTCTCGCTCGCCGCCCTGGTTGGCCCATTTTATCTGGAACGCGGCGCCGCGCGCCCGGCCGCCGCTTGATCTGCTAGTCTCGGCCCTGGACTACGAGTCTGGGGGCTACATGGGCCAAGCGGTGTTTCAGTGGGACGATCCTCTCCTGCTCGAAGGCGAACTGACGGAGGAGGAGCGGGCGCTGCGCGACGCCACGCGTGATTATTGCGCCGCCAAGCTTCAGCCGCGCATCCTCGAAGCCAATCGCCCCGAACGTTTTGACCGCGGCGTGATCGCCGAGATGGGTGCGCAGGGGCTGCTCGGCGCCACGCTCTCGCCGGAAGCGGGCGGCGCGGGCGCGAGCCAAGTCGCCTATGGGCTGATCGCGCGCGAGGTCGAACGGGTGGATAGCGCCTATCGTTCGATGCTCAGCGTGCAGTCGTCGCTCGTGATCCATCCGATCTTCGCCTATGGCAGTGACGAGCCGCGCGCGCTTCCTGCCCGCGCTGATCGCGGGCGAAAGCATCGGCTGCTTTGGCTTGACCGAGCCCGACCATGTCTCCGACCCGGGCGCCTTGACCACGCGCGCCGCCGGGGCGCCGGGCGGCTTCCGGCTCTCGGGCGCCAAGAGCTGGATCACCAATGCGCCGGTCGCGGACGTGCTGCTGGTCTGGGCCAAGGACCCGGCGGGCAAGATCCGCGGCTTTCTGGTCGAACGCGGCGCGACCGGCCTCGCCACTCCCGCGATCGAGGGTAAATTCGCGTTGCGTGCCTCGACCACCGGCCAAATCCTGATGGATGACGTATTCGTGCCGGAAGCCAATGTGCTGCCCGGCGCGCTGGGGCTGAAGGCGGTGTTCGGCTGCCTTAACCGCGCGCGTTACGGCATCGCCTGGGGAGCGCTCGGCGCGGCCGAGTTCTGCTGGCACGCCGCCCGAAGCTATGTGCTCGACCGCAAGCAATTCGACCGACCGCTGGCCGCCAATCAATTGGTGCAGAAGAAACTCGTCGATATGCAGACCGAGATCGCGCTCGGGCTCGCCGCGGTGCTTCGGCTCGGGCGCCTGATCGAAGCGGGGCAGGCGGCGCCGGAGGCCATCTCCATGCTCAAGCGCAACAACTGCGGCAAGGCGCTCGATATTGCCCCCCCCTGGCGCGCGACCTGCACGGCGGCAACGGCATCGCCGACGAGTTCCACGTCATCCGCCACATGCTCAATCTAGAAGCCGTCAATACCTATGAGGGCACGCATGACATCCATGCCCTGATCCTCGGTCGCGCCCAGACCGGCATCGCCGCGTTTGCGTAAGGGGGGCAGTAGAGACACGACTAACGAAGTCGGTCGAGCTCTTCCTTCGTCAGGTCGCAATCGCGCAGAATCTTGCTCAACAGGCCCGGCCCAAGGGCTTCCCCGGCGTGTACTGGCACGACCGTCGCCCTCCCGTCGGGATGACGAAGAAAGCGGTGGCTGCCCTTGCTGCGGATGGCGGCGAAACCGGCGCGTCCGAGCGCGGCGATCAGCTCCTTGCCGGTAAGGACGGGCCGCCGTGTCATGCCTCTACGATCATGCGCTGGATGCCGACGAATTCCAGATCGCTCGCTTCCCGACCCTCGGCTGCCATGCACAGCTCGGCCGCTTCGCGGATGCGGACCATCAGCTTGTCGAGCGACTTTGCCTGCGTGTGACAGCCGGGCAGAGCGGGTACCGAGGCGACGAGCCAGCCGTCGGCGTCGCGCTCCACGATCACATCGAATTGCCTGGGCATGCCTTGACCTTCTTCCACTTGAATGAGCGTCGATCCCGCCGCGCCTGGAACATTAGCGGAAATCGGTTGCGAAACGCTAATCCGGCACGCCGGCATTGCGCGGGCCGTCGGCAAAGGGCTCGACCTCAACCGTACGGCGCGACTAATGTCGGCGCGGCATCCGCGACAGAACGTTCGTGGGGGCGTTGGCCACTTTAACAGAGCAACATTCCACGCTAACTTTATTCTGTTTGTTCCAATTCATCATACAGATCGGCCGAGAAAAGTTCTGGCCGACTCTTGACAAGGTTCACGAGTTCCCCGACATCCCACCGATGTTGCGAAAGCAGCATTTTCTGAACCGGCAGCGGTAATTCGGGAAAGACTTCGGCCATTACATTGATACCTCCGACACGCCACGGTGCGTCATACAAAATCCGATTCAGGGTGGTGGGCGGAGCCTTTTTTGCGAGACGCCATATGCGGCAAACTAAATTTACGTTCATAGCGTGTTCGCCAAGTTGAGCCGACATTTTGTCGGAGGATATCTCTTCGA
Organism: Alphaproteobacteria bacterium; assembly: GCA_009694135.1. Taxonomy (GTDB): domain Bacteria; phylum Pseudomonadota; class Alphaproteobacteria; order UBA6615; family UBA6615; genus SHVS01. The sequence continues at coordinate 81,340 of SHVS01000005.1, read as the reverse complement.
GTCGCGGAGAGTGAAAAAGCTCGTAGAGGCACCAGGCAAGATCCTCATCAGATATGGAATCTGAGTCAATCATCGCCTCGATTGCGTCGAGAAATTCGGAAAGGTGTGGTCGCACTGACCCGCTATAGCGGAGTCCAAGAAAGCGTCTGAGCTGAGCATCCTCGCTCGTCGTCGTATCAAAGCCTTTTGTTTCGGCCATCGCACGCACCAATTTGTCGCCATCGCTCCGCGCGCGCCGCGTAAGCTCAAGCTCCTCCTCGCTTGGCGGCGTGAATAGCTGATACATGGGCGAGCCTGGCGCGGGCACTTCAGAAGGCCGTTCAGAAAGCGCCGCGTAGCGCAATGCCCAGAACCGGACGATTGGGTGCGGATCGTCGAGCGCGAGCTTGGTCAGGTAGCTAGGTGTCAATGCCCATGAACCGCGCTGTGAAGCCTGAATTATTTGCAGCTTGGATTTGACCGAAAGCGATGGCCAGGCGGTCGTGACTTGGATTTCCTGGACGGCGGATGGCCGCAGCAATTCTTGGAGCACGTCGCCTGAAAGCATCGCCGCATACTCCCTTCTCGAAACGAGCGAATGTTGCCATCGCCGGCCCGTATCCGCCAATGTTCGGTGAGGATCATCATACGCATGCCATGGGAATCGACGCGAATGGCTCGGGATGAGGGCAGAGGAAGCAAAGACGGCATAGTCCTGGCCCGCTCGGATTTGACGTCCCGATTGGCGCGGTAGGAATTCGGTAACCCGCCATTTTGGGGCCAAGCGCGCCGCCCTGCCTCTCGCAGGTCACGGCGAATTGAAAATTTATGCCGCGATGCACCCGATACCGTGGGCGACGGGACAGCCGCCGTGGCCTTGGCGAAACGCCGCCGGGCAGGGCCGTCCCGAGTCGCCGGCTTGAGGCTTTAAATCCGCCGTCTGCGCATTCCCCTTGAAATTCCTGCCGTAGTGGACAAAATCGCCCGCGCCCGGCAGCCGCCCGGCAAAGGGGTGGCAGGGATCGCTCGGCCAACCTCGGCCCGGCGTCAAGCCTGCGGGTCAAGATCTTTTGTTGTAACGGCGGCTTGGTGCGATGCGCACCGGTGGCCGGACGTTACGAAGGAATGGAGCCAGACTATGGACACGCTGGTCGATATTCGCGGCTTGACCAAGTATTTCGGCCCGGTCAAGGCGGTCGAGGGCGTGACCTTCTCTGTCAAGCGCGGCGAAGTTCTCGGGTTCCTCGGTCCGAACGGCGCCGGCAAGTCCACGACCATGAAAATGCTCGCCGGCTATCTGACCCCGACCTCCGGTTCGGCGACGGTATGCGGTTACGACATCACCAGGCAGACGATCGATGTGCAGCGCAGGCTTGGCTACCTGCCGGAAGGCGCGCCGGCCTATGGCGACCTGACTCCGCTCGGCCTGATGCGCTTCGCCGCCGGGCTGCGCGGGATCACCGGCGCCAAGCGCGACAAGTTGATTCAGACCTCGGTCGAAAGGCTCGAACTTCAATCGGTGTTGCAACGCCCGATTGAAACCCTGTCGAAGGGCTTCAAACGTCGCGTAAGCCTGGCGCAGTCGATCCTGCACGACCCGGAAGTCTTGATCCTCGACGAGCCGACCGACGGCCTCGACCCCAATCAGAAGTTTCAGGTTCGCAACCTGCTGCAGCAGATGGCGAAGAATAAGGCGATCATCATTTCGACCCACATTCTCGAAGAGGTGGATGCCGTCTGCTCGCGCGTGATCATCATCGGCGACGGCAAAGTCATGGCCGACGCCCAGCCGGGGCAGCTCGAAACGCGCTCCGCCTACCATAACGCCGTGGTGATGCGCATGCCGACCGCCGATGCCGAAAAGGCGGAAAAGGTGCTGAGCGGCATGGCCTATGTCGTCAAGGTCGAGCGCATCGGGCAGTGGAACGGCACCGCACAGCTACGCGCGCTGTCGGCTGGCGGCGCCGATATTCTCTCGACCGTGCATCAGGCGGTGAGCAAGGCCGGGGTCACGCTACAGCAGATCCATGTCGAGCATGGGCGGCTGGACGATGTGTTCCGCAAGCTGACGTCCAAATCGCGCAACAAGGAGGCGTAAGCATGCATTTCGCCGTCGCCTCCTGTGGAGGAACGCCCCATGCGTAATGTCTGGGTCATCTGTAAGCGCGAGCTTTCTGCGTATTTCTCGTCGCCGCTGGCCTATGTATTCATCGTCATCTTCCTGGCGCTCGCTGGAAGCGTGACCTTCTATGTCGGTGGTTTCCTCGAAGGCGGTCGCGCTGATCTGCAGGCGTTCTTCAATTTCCACCCTTGGCTGTATCTGTTCCTCATCCCGGCGCTCGGCATGCGGCTGTGGGCGGAGGAGCGCAAGTCGGGGACGATTGAGTTCCTGATGACGCTGCCGGTCCGAACCAGCGAGGCAGTCGGCGGAAAGTTTCTGGCCGCATGGCTGTTCGCCGGCATCGCGCTGGTGCTGACCTTCCCGATCTGGATCACGGTCAACTACCTGGGCGATCCGGACAACGGGTTGATCCTCGCCGCCTATTTCGGCTCCTGGCTGATGGCTGGGAGCTTCCTTGCCATCAGCGCCTGCGTTTCGGCCACGACCAAGAACCAGGTGATCGCCTTCGTACTGTCCGCGGCCGTGTGTTTTATGTTCCTGATGAGCGGGCTGGAAATGGTGCAGTCGTTCTTCCGCTCCTGGGCGCCCGAGCTGTTCGTGCGCGCCGTGGCGCAGATCAGCTTCCTCACCAATTTCTTCGATCTGACCGAGGGCGTGATCGACACGCGCGCGGTCGTTTACTTTCTTTCGCTGATCGGGGTCAGCCTGGTGATCAACACCGCCATCGTCGAGATGAAGAAGGGTCAATGAGCATGAATGAGCTGCTCGCAAGGATCGAACGCCTCGACCGGACGACGCTTGCCGCCGGCGGCATCGTGCTGTCGGTGATCTTGTTTTTGGCGGTGACCATTGCCGCCAATCTGTCGCTCGGCTCGGCGCGCGTCGACCTGACGGAGGACCGGTTGTTCACCCTGTCGCGCGGCACCTATGACGTGCTGGCGCATATCGACGAGCCGCTCACGATCCGCTTTTACCAATCGAAGGACGCCGAGAAGCTCGGCACCTTCGTATCGACCCAATCGAAGCGGGTGAACGAACTCCTCAAGCAATACGCCCGCCTGTCGGGCGACAAGATCAAGGTCGAGCGTTACGATCCGCAGCCGTTCTCGCCGGAAGAGGACCTCGCGGTCGGCGACGGATTGCGCGGGATTGCGATCGGCGCTGAGTCGATCCAGGTTTATTTCGGCCTGGCCGGCGTGAATTCGACCGACGACGTGGATGCGATCCCGTTCCTGTCGCCGGATCGCGCCGATTTTCTGGAATACGACCTGACCCGGATGGTTTACAATTTGTCCCATCCGGAGAAACCAATCGTGGCCGTCATCGGCGATCTGCCGTTGCGTGGCACGCAGCAGAATAATTTCCGCCCTTGGGTGGTGCTCGAACAGGCGCAGCAGCTTTACGATATCCGCATGATGGGCGGAACCGTCGATCTTATCCCCGACGATGCCTCGATCCTTCTGCTCGCCCAGCCGATGATCAAGGACGAAAAGACGCTCTACGCCATCGACCAGTTCGTCATGCGCGGTGGGCGCGTTTTGGCCTTCGTCGATCCGGTGGCCGAGATCCTCGACGTGAACATGGTGCCAGGCCGGGCGCCAAAACAAACCGCCGCCGCCGATATCGACAAGCTGCTCGCCTCTTGGGGCGTGTCCATGACCCCGGACCGTGTGGTGGGCGACCGGCAGCTGGGACGCCAAGTGCAGGCGACCGACAAGGGCCGGCCGATCGTCGCCCCCTATATCGCCTGGATCACGGTCGAAAAGCAGAACATGAACGCCAACGACGTGATCACCGCTGGAATCCAGCGGATCAATCTGCGCTCGCCGGGCGCGATCCGTCCGCGCCCTGGCGCCACGACGCGCATCGAGCCGATCATCCTCACTACGCCCGACGTGATGGAAGTGCTTACCGGCAAAGTGCAAACGATGCCCAATGTCGGCGATCTTCTGGCCGAATTCCAACCGACCGGGCAGCCGATGGTATTGGCGGCGCGCGTGACCGGTCCGGTCAAGAGCGCATTCCCCGACGGTCCGCCCGCAGCGGTCGAGAAAGAGGATATCCGCGCCGCCCATCTGAAGGAGGGCAAGACGCCGCTCAATCTGCTGTTGTTCGGTGATGCCGATATGCTGACCGACGCGGTCTGGGTGCAGGTGCAGAGTATGATGGGCCAGCGTTCCGTCAGTCAGATCGCCAACAATGGCGATCTATTCATGGCAGCGCTCGACAATCTTTCCGGCAGCGAGGGATTGCTTGGCTTGCGCGGTCGCGGGCTGTCGTTGCGTCCGTTCGTTGTCCTGCAGCAGATGGAAGAGGACGCCCAGCTTCGTTTCCGCGCCAAGGAGCGTGAGCTGCAAAAGAAAATCGAGGACACGCAGACGAAGATCGAGGAAATGCAGCAGCGCGAGCAGCGTGGCGGCGTGTTACTGACGGCCGAGCAGCAAAAGGAAATCGAGAAATTTCGCAGCGATATGCTTGATTTGCGCCAGGAACTGCGCGGCGTGCAACGTGCGCTGCGCCAGGACGTCGAGCGGCTCGGATCCTGGTTGCGGGCATTGAATATCTGGGCCGTGCCGCTGCTCGTGGGTTTAGTGGCGATGGCGCTCGCTGGGCTCCGCCGTGCGCGGGCGTCGCGTTTCCAAGCCTCGATCCAGCATTGATGCGCCTGCAACCAAAGGTTTTGGCGTAATTACGCCGGGAAGGTTTCGATGACGCCGAAAACATTTCTATCTCTCGCCGTGGTCACGCTGCTCGCGGTCTTGGGGGCGGTCGCCGCCGTTCTCAGCCAGCCGGTGATAACGACGGTCCGGGTCAACAGCGAGTTAGCCTTCAAGGCGCTGAATGCGCACCCCGAGGCGGCCGCCAGAATGTCGATCGAGGGAAGAGAATTGACGGTCAATCTCGTGCGCTTGGCCGACGGCGTATGGGGCGCGGCCGATCGCGCCAACTACCCGGCCAAATCGGACGAGATCAAGGAAGTCTTGTCCAAGATGGCCGATATGCATCTGATCGAGGCCAAGACCAATCGCAAGGAGCGCCTGTCGCGCCTCGTGCTTGAGGAACCGACCGCCGATAAATCCAAATCCAGCCTGGTCAAAGTGTTCGACGACAAGGGCCAGGTGCTAGCCGAGGCGATCATCGGGCGCACGCGCGGCCGCGCCACCGGCGTCGAGCGCGCGGGCACCTATATCCGGCGTCCGAACGAACAGCAGGCGTGGCTGGCAAGCGGCGCAGTACGTATTTTGCCGCGCATGGCGGATTGGCTGAATGTGACCGTTCTGCATGTCGAGGCGAAGAACGTGCGCCTTGTCGAGATCACCCCGACCAAGGGCAGCGCTATTGTGGCGGAGAAGAACGTCCCGGATGAAGCCATAAAGGTCACCACCGCGCTGCCGGAGAAGAAGAAAATCCGTGACGGGTCAACCAGCCGATTTGCCGCCGGGCTGACCAATGTCGATCTCGACGACGTCAAGCGCGTGGCGGATGTGAAATTCCCCGAAGAACGTTTCGCCGTGAAATACCTAACCTTCGACGGCATGGAAGTGAACGCCACCCTGGCGAAGATCGACGACAAAGGCTGGGCGACCTTCAGCGCCAAATTCATCGGCAAAGAGGGGCAAAGCGTCGCCGAAGCAAAGGCCGCGCGCGACGCGGTCGATACCATCAACAAGACCGCGACCGGCTGGGCCTACCAGCTTCAGCCGCATGTTTATGAACGGCTGACGGTCAAGCTGGAAGATATGCTCGCCGATCCCGATGAGGTTGCGCCCTTGCAGCAGTTCCAAGGGCTTCCGGGCGGGCCGGGAGGCATTCCCGGCATGCCGCAGGGCGCCAATCCGTTCGGCGGCGGCGCCGCCGCCGGCGGTATGGCGCCGGGCGGGATCCCGCTGCCGCGTGCGGGCGAACCCTTGCCACCGGGTTTCCCGCCCATGCCGCCGGAGGTGCTGAAGCAGTTGCAGGACGCGGCCGCCGCTGCTGAACGCGGCGACGCCCCCGCCGGCGCTACGCCTCCGCCCGCGCGCTAAACATCTTTCTTCCAGCGGGGGGCCCGCCTTAGCCGAGCGGCTGAAGCGCGCCTAGGCTCCCCCGATGCGGCGGTAAACGTAATTCGGTTCGCCCGAGGCCGCATCGGCCAAGGCCGCCTCGAACATCGCCTGATGGTTGGACGACAACTCGCAGGCCGGATCGGTGTTGCCGGCCGAACCTGTGAGCGCGAAGGCCTGGCAGCGGCAGCCGCCGAAATCAAGCTCGCGACGGTCGCAACTGCGGCAGGGCTCAGGCATCCAGTCGGTGCCGCGGAAGCGGTTGAAGGCTTCCGAATTCGCCCAGATCCATTCGACCGAACGCTCGCGCACGCTGTCGAACTTAAGTCCGTCGATGCTTTCGGCGGCGTGGCAGGGCAAGACCTTGCCGGCGGGTGACACGTTGAAGAAATGGCGGCCCCAGCCGTCCATGCATTTCTTCGGCCGCTTGGCGTAATAGTCCGGCACGACATAATCGATCACCAGACGCCCCTTGAGGCGGATGCGTGCGGCATCGACCATCGCCGTGGCGCGATCGAGCTGCGCGCGGGTGGGCATGAGCGCGGCGCGATTCTTGAGCGCCCAGCCGTAATATTGCACATGCGCCACTTCGAGGCGCGAGGCATCGATCTTGTCAGCCAGAGCGATGATTTCCGCCAGATGATCGAGGTTCTGCCGGTGCACTACGGCGTTCATGGTCAGCGGCAATCCGGCAGCGCGGATGAGGGCGGCGACGGCGACTTTTTTCTCATGGCCACCCTTGTAGTGCCCGATCCTATTGGCGTTCTCGGCCTCGGAATCCTGGAACGAAAGCTGTACATGGTCGAGTCCGGCATCGACCAGCGCCGCTAATTTCTTGGCGTCCAGCAGCACGCCCGAGGTGATCAGATTGGTGTAGAGCCCAAGTCCATTGGCGTGTTTGACCAGCGCCGCAAGGTCGGTGCGCAGCGTCGGCTCGCCACCCGAGAAATGCACCTGCAACACGCCGAGCGCCGCGGCTTCGGTGAACACTCGCTGCCAGTCTTCGGTCTTGAGCTCGACATTGGCCTTCTCAAGCATCAGCGGGTTCGAGCAATACGGGCATTGCAGCGGGCAGCGATGCGTGAGCTCGGCCAGGACCGCGATTGGTGCGGCAAGCGGCACGCTGCAAGCGGCGCTCGATGTCGGGGCGGGCGCAGGCGCGTGCTTGGTAATTTCGTTCATGACGTTCTCCCAGCGTGCGTGGCCACGGTCTCGGCCGAGACCAGGAAACCTTTATCACACAAGTCTTGCAGCATTCCGATGACGTCCACGAGGATCACCTCGCTTGGCGCGTTGTACTTCACGGCCAAGGTGCCAACGATATCCCCCACGCTGCACACGCCATCGAGCATGCGCACGATTTCGAGCGAGGTTTCGTCCGGATTGAGGACGCGCTCGGGGGCGAGCAGAATCCAGCGGTCGCGCACCGTGTCGTGCTTGAGCTTGACGTGGCGCGGCAGGACAATCCGGCTTGTGGCTCCGACCTTGATCGGCTCCATCAGCGCGGGTCCTTGGGCGTGAAGGCGCCGGGCGGAATATTGCCCGGAGCGACATAGGCGAAATGCAGCGCATCGAGCTGCGACCAGAGCACGTCGCATTTGAAGATGAGCGCATCGGCCACGGCTTTGCGCTCCTCCGGCGTGCGCGCATGCGTCTTCACGTAGTCGAGGGCGAAGGCCGCGTCGCGCGGGGCCTGCGTCAGGCGCGCGTCGAAATAGGACAGCGTCTCGCGGCTGATAAAATCGTAATTCGCCAGCATGCCGGCCAGGCGTTCGCCGATGATCGACGGGGCGAAGAGTTCGGTCAGCGACGAGGCGATCGCCTCGCTCAGCGTGCGCTCATGCACGAAGCGGACATAGGCATCGACGGCGAATTTGGTCCCGGCAAGGATGCCCTCCTCCGACATCACATAGTCGCGGTCGAGGCCGAGATCGATACACATAAAGAGCCAACGGGCGATGCCGCCCTGGCCTTCGCGGGTGCCGTCGTGATCGATGACCCGCTGCGACCACTCGCGCCGCAGCGCCGGGTCGGAAATGCGCGACATCAGCGCCGCGTCCTTCATCGGGATACGGCTTTGGTAGTAGTAGCGGTTCAACGCCCAGGCCTGAATCTGGCCGCGGTTGAGCTTGCCGTTATGCAGCAGCTTATGAAACGGATGATTGCTGTGATAGCGCTCGCGCCCGATCTGGCGCAGCCGCGCTTCCAGTTGCTCGGCCGTGGTGAGAACGGTCACAGGGCGATCTCCATTCCGTCTTTAGGCACTTCCCAGCCGGCCCGCTCCAATTGCTGGCGCTCGGGAGAATCCGCGAGCAGCGCCGGGTTCGAGTTGTTGATATGCAGGAACAGCTTGCGGGCGACGCCCAGGCGCTCGAACGCGGCGATCGTTCCGTTCGGCCCGGACATGCTGAGATGGCCCATGCGGCCGCCGGTCTTGTGACCCATGCCGGCGCGGATCATTTCGTCATCCGACCACAGCGTGCCGTCGAAAAACACCAGCGGAACGCCCTTCAAGCGGCGCTCCAGCGCCGGCGTAAAGGCTGAGCAATTGCCGACAAAAATGAACCGTTTGCCCGTTGCCGGCGCGCGCACCTCGACCCCGATCACGTCGCCGTCACGCGAGCCGAGCGAGGGGCCTTCCTCCGCGCGCTCAAGGTAAAGCGCGACCTTGCCCGGCACGGCGAAGGGAATGATTTCCAGACCTGATTTCGTGCTGTCGGGAAGATCGAGCGACTGGGCGCGATCGAGCGCCAGGGGCCTACGCTTGACGAGCGCCGGATTAAGCACGCTGAAGATGGTGTTTTCGTCAAGAATGCGCATGACGCGCTGATGCGCGTAAATCGTGAAAGACGTGCCTTCGCGTAGGTTCAAGAGTCCGCACACGGCATCGACATCACCATTGGTCAGCACCACGCCGGCGACGGGTGTGCCGCGCAACGCGCCATTCTTGGGATGCAACGACGGATTTTCCGCGATCTGCTGACGCAGATCAGGCGAGGCGTTGATCAGAAACCACTGCTTGGCATCGGCGCTGACGGCGATCGAAGCTTGTAGCGCCTTGCGCGCTAAAGGATCGCCCGCACGCGCGCGGCGGCAGGCCGCGCAATTACAGTTCCACTGCGGAAAGCCGCCGCCGGCTGCTGCCCCCAAGACGAGAATGTGCATGGTGACAAACCCATCAAGGACTGCCGGCGGCGTATCACTCGTTACAGCGTGGCGCAGACGTAGAGGTTGATTTCCATGCCAACGCTGATTTCGCGGACAGTTGGGGTCTTCCAAGCCATGTGCGTTACTCCAGTTGTGTGTTCATACAATTGTCCCAGTAACGGGACACGACACTGCATAGGCCGAAACGAGTCCAGGGGATAGCTATGGCCTCGATAACGTTTGCTTATGCGTCGCAAGAACCCAGGATCGCGCTGAAAATATTGATGATTTGTTAAGCGCAAACCCCCGGCACACGGGGCAGCGGGGTGTTCGCAACGCGACTCGGCGAGCCGCCGCCGAAGGCTGCCCCCGAGCCAGGATTTTGCATGGGATCAGCCCCAGCCCGGACTATCGGCGGCGACTCGCGCAGTGTCGAGGCGCGCACCGTGCCAAGTAAAAGTCATGCGCGCTCCGCTCGTACAGAGCATTGCTGGTCTAGGACTGTGGCCCCGCGCTGCCCACCTATGGCTGCCATAACGAAACTTAATGGGGCAGCCGCAACCGCGAGAGCTTCAATTATCCTTTACTTCACGAGGCATGAAGGGGGGCGTTGGCTCGGTGGGCGGTGTGCCGATTCTTTTTCCGGCATCGATCAAGGCCTCACGGAAGGCGGCATAAGGTTGCGCGCGTACATATTGCGTCGGCATGAGCGCCACGATCGAGCGCCCCGGCAAATGGGTGCGATAGAGCGTGACGGCGAACGGGAGCGAGTCCTGGCCGATATAGGCGGCTAGTGCCGGAACGAGCGCGACACCGACGCCGGCTTCGACCAGCGATAGCGCCATGTCATAGGTACGCGTCTGCGCGACCAGGCGGTGACGCGGCAGGGTTCGGCGATACCATTCGGCGACGCGTTGCGTGTGCAGGGTGCCGAAGCTGAACTGGATGCAGCTATTGAGTATTCGCCGCTCTGGTTCGGCCAACTCACGCTCGGGATCGCTGATGCCGCCGAGTGAGAGGCCCTTCGGCACGGCCAGCACATACGGGTCGGATATGATCTCGCTCTGATGAAACGATAGGCTCGCCCCGGCGATCGAGGCGCGCGCGATCAAAGCGATATGCAACCGCCGGCCATAGAGAAGATTGATCGCCTCCGCCGGAGCCACTTCATGCACGTCGATGTCGAGCGCGCTGTATTGCTTGGCCACTTTGGCGTAAACGGACGGCACGAGCAGGCGCGCGATTGAATTGGGTGCGCCGATCGAAATCGAGCCATGCTCGCCGGTCGCGAATTGCCGCAATCCCGCTTGGGTCTCGTCGACCTCGGCCAGGATCAATTCGGCGCGGCGCATCAGGAAGGCGCCGGCGTCGGTCAATTCAAGCTTGCTGCCGCCACGTTTGAACACGCGTGTCCCAAGCGACTTTTCCAGCTTCGCCAGATGCTGTGACAGCGACGGCTGGGTCAGGCCGAGCAGCTTGCTCGCCTTGGTCAGCGAGTCGGAATGCGCCACCGCCCAGAAAATGCGAAGCTGGTGTAGTGACATCGGTCCAGTATTTGCCATTGCAATCCTATTTGCGCGGCCCTTGGAAGCGGGCAATCTGGTACTTGTACCGTCACGCGCGGCCAAGGGAAAATCGGGGCGCAGGAGTTCGGCTTTGGACAAAATAGTCTGGGTTCTCCTCGGCCTGGCTTTTGCCATCTATCTCCTGGTCGGGCCGGGTTTTGGCTTGGCGGCGTTCGGCCGGCTCAAGTCCTTGCAGCAACAGCTTGCGGCAACGCTCGACGCATTGCGCCGCCTCGACAGCGAACAGATCGAGCTGCGGCGCCAGATGGGGCGGCTGTCAGGCCAGCCGCCGACGGTCGCCGCTCCGCCGCCGCCTCAGCCAAGCAGCGCGCCGGTCGTACCGCCAACGCCTTGGGAATCGGCGGAAAGAGGGTCCCGGCCGCCAGCCGTTGTCCCGCCTGCGCCTCCGGTTGCGCCGGTATCGGGCTCGGCATCGTCCAAGGAGCCGGGGCTGGAGGAGCGCCTCGCCTCGCGTTGGCTGGTCTGGCTCGGCGCGGGCACGCTCGCGCTCGCCGCCGGGTTCCTGGTCAAGTACTCGATCGACCAGGGCCTGCTCTCGCCGGTCGTGCGCGTGTTAATGGGCGCGCTGTTCGGGCTCGGATTGATCGCCGCTGGAGAATGGGTGCGCGCCCGGCCGCTGGGGCACGCCATTGCCTCCATGCAGCCGAATACGGTTCCGCCGGCGCTGATCGCGGCCGGTCTCTTCGCGCTGTTCGCCAGCGTTTTCGCCGCCTATGAGCTTTATGCGCTGATCGGGCCGCTCTTGGCCTTCGCTTTGCTCGGATCGGTGGCGGCTGGGGCCGGCGTTTTGGCCATCTGGCACGGGCCATTTGTTGCGCTGCTCGGCATCCTTGGCGGCTATCTGACACCGTTCCTGGTTTCGACCGGGCAGCCCTCCGCCTGGGGATTGTTCCCCTATCTCCTGGCGATCACCGCCGGCGCCTTGCTCGTCGTACGAGTCATTGGCGCGGCGTGGCTCGCCTGGGCGGCGCTGGCCGGCGCGGCACTCTGGCCGCTGTTATGGATGGCGACGACCTGGTCTCCGGGCGACGTCTTGCCGCTCGCGACTTACCTGCTGCTGGTGGGCCTATTTCTTTTTCTGCTGCGCGTCCCGGGGACAAGGAGCCGGCCGGTCACGTTGAGCGACGGTTTTGGAGGCTTATCGCCCGCCGATCGAGTCGCGCTTACGGCCGCGCTTGCCGTCGCCAGCTTGCTATATGCGCTGGTGCGCATGGACCGCTATGGGCCGGGCGGGCTGGTCGCGGCAGCACTTTTGATCGCATGTTACCTTGCCTTCGCGCGGCGCGAGAGTGCCTTCGATGTCCTGGCGCCGGTGTCCGCCGGTGTGGCACTGTGTTTATTGGCGACGTGGCATCTGCCGACGCTGATCACCCGCAACGCGCCGATGATTTCGATCATGGGCGAGACCCAAGGGACCGTGCCGGGGCCGATCCTCCCGCCGGAGCTGCAAGTCTTTGCCGTGGTCGCGGCCGGGTTGTCAGCGCTCATTGCCGGTGGCGGGTTCATCGCCCTGTGGGGCGCGCGGCGACCCGGCCTTTTCGCCTGGAGCTCGGGGTTTACGCCTGTTCTGGCGCTAGCCATCGGCTATTGACGGATCCTTGGTTTCGGTCTCGACCTGCGTTGGACCCTGGTCGCGGTCGGCTTGGCTGCTCTGGCGGTCGCCGCCGCCGAGCGGGTGCTGCGCCACCGGGACGCGCCTGGCTTTACCGAGGTCGCCGCCGCCTATGCCGCCGCCGTGGTGGCCTTGCTGTCGCTCGGCGCTGCCATGGCATTCGAAAATGCGTGGCTGACCGTCGCCCTGGCGCTTGAATTGCCGGCGCTTGCCTGGATCCACGCCAAGCTCCGAGCCAATTCGTTGCGCAGTTTGGCAGCGATCATCGCCGGGGTGGTTCTCGTCCGTTTGGCGCTCAATCCACGCATTTTCGATTACGCGCTGGGAACGACTCCGCTGCTCAACTGGATGCTGTATGGCTACGGAGTCCCGGCGGCTGCATTTGCCTCTGCGGCGCGCAGTTTCCGCACCACGCGCGACGTTTGGCTGGTTGGGCTGCTCGAAGCCGGAGCGCTCGCCTTCGTGACTTTGCTGGTCTCTTTCGAATTACGTAGCCTGGTGGGCGAGCGGCTTAATGCGCCGCGCTATGGATTATTCGAGCAGAGCCTGCAGACGATTTCCTGGCTGGCGATCAGCTATGGCCTTGCCCGCACGCCCGCGCTCGACGCTCGTCCCGCGCTACTTTGGGGCGGACGGGCCTTGGCGGCGCTGGCCGCAGCGCAAGTGATCCTGGGTCAGCTGCTGGCCAATAATCCGATCTTCACGGGAGAGCGGGTCGGCGCTTGGGCGATCTTCGACCTACTGCTTCTGGCCTATTTTGTTCCGGCGATATTCGCCCTGTTGTTCGCACGCCTTTACCGGCACGCCGGGCGGGCGGGTCCGGCCCTGTGGGCGGCGCTGGCTGCCTATGTGCTGGTGTTTGTTTATCTCTCCTTGGAGACGCGGCATCTATTCCGCGGCGATGTACTCAGGGGGTCGAACGCGGCCGAGAGCGAGCTTTATACTTATTCGCTCGTCTGGCTGATCTATGCCGGGGTGCTGCTCGCACTCGGGTTGCGTTCTGGCCTAGCCAGCCTGCGCTATGCGTCCCTGGCGCTGATGATGCTTACGGTCGCCAAGGTCTTTCTGATCGACATGTCGGAGTTGCGCGATTTGTGGCGGGTGGCGTCATTCGTCGGGCTCGGCGGGTCGCTGATCGGCATCGGGTTTCTCTACCAACGATATGTTTCCCCCCGTAGCCCGGCCCAAACCGCGGCTTTAACGAAGAGCTAAGCATAACGGTCGCACTCTAAGCTCGTTTGAAGTTTGAGCGTCCCAGAAACCGGAGCGCGTTGAATCTCATGCAAATCGATCGTTCAGGCTCGGTGAAGGCGGGAGCGATTGCTCGCTCCACACGCTCGTCGCCAGCGCGCGGCGGCGACTTCGCCCGTCGCCTGGAAAAGGGGCAGGGGGGCGGCGCTGCCTCGGCTGTGTCCGGCACTCTTCCGCTTGGCTCGATCGAGGCGCTGTTGGCCATGCAGGGCGTCGATGATTCGACCAGCGGTAAGGCCCGCCGGCTTGGCCGCATGCGGGCCGAAGATTTGCTGCGCGGACTGGAAGATATCCGAGCCGGGCTGCTTGCCGGGGTACTACCGCCCCAGCAGCTCGAGACGCTGCTGGGGCGGCTCAAGGATCGTATTATACCGCCACCTGACCCGCTCTTGGCCGAACTCCTGGCCGAAATCGAGCTGCGTGCGAGCGTCGAGCTCGCCAAGCTAGAGGCCTTTTAGCCACCGACGCGCCAGCCGCCTTGTCGCCAGCCGGCGAATGCCTATACTCCGCCCGCTTTTTCGACGAGCACCGCGGAGGCCCGGTTGAAGGCTAAGGCGAAAACTAAGCTTCGACGCAAAAGCTCTGGTATTTCCAGGAAGAAGCCTCGTGAGGCCTATGTGCCGAGCGAGGCGGAAGCATTTATGAACCGGAAAATGCGCGAGTATTTCCGTCGCCGGCTGATCGACTGGCGAGCGGAGCTCTTGCGCGAATCCGGGCAGACGCTCGCGAGTCTGCAGCAAGAGAGCCTGAACGAGGCCGACCTGACCGATCGCGCCAGCCTGGAAACCGACCGCGCACTCGAGCTGCATACGCGCGAGCGTTATCGCAAACTGCTGACGATAATCGAGGATGCCTTGCGCCGGATCGACGACGGCACTTACGGCTATTGCAAGGAAACCGGCGAAGCCATCGGCCTCCGCCGGCTGATCGCGCGTCCGATCGCGACTCTGAGTCTCGAGGCGCAGGAGATGCACGAGCGGATGGAACGCACGCACCGCGAAGAGTAGCGCGCCCGTCTGCACACGATAATAACTCCAGTTTTCAGCGGCTTTCTGCGATTTTTCCGCCTCGTCGGCGCCCGGCGATTCCTAACCCTTGTCGAGCATGAAGCTAGCGGCTAGGGTCTATCCACTGGGAGGAGAGACCAGGAAGGTCCCCGCCACAGGCTGGAAAAAAACGACCGGCCAAAGGGGGATATTTTGCGAGGTTGGGAGATCGGCCGCATCGCGGTGTTCCTCGTTCCACGACACCGACAGCTCATCCTGCGTACCGAGGATCGCGTTTTCTATCTGCGCCTACCACCGGCGGCGCAGATCGGGCTGGCCGCTGGCATCGGCGGGCTGTTTCTTTTCTCCCTAATGTCCAGCGCATATTGGTTGATGTCCGATCGTTCCGCGCCTGAACAGGCGGCGCAGCATTCGGTCTCGCCGGATGCGCGCGAACTCGAACAGGAATTGCAGGCGGAGCGGCAGAAGCTCGCCGCGCTGATGCGCGAGATCAATAAGACCGGCAGCGCAGGTCGCGCCACGGAGGCCAAAGCGCCTGGCCGATCGGTCGATCTACCGCAGTTTCTCGACCGTGCGGCGCCTGTCGATGCCGGTGCTGCCGAGGCGGCGCAGAGCAAACTCGAGGCCGAGATCGCGCGCATGGAAGACGAGCACGCACGCGGCACGCAGCGGCTTGGCGAGCTTGAGGCGCGATTGGCCGGGTTGCGCAGCGAGGAGAACGACCTCCAGCGTCAGACGGCCGAGGCGCGTGGCGAGCTTGAGAGGGCGCATGAACAGCGCGCCGCTCTCGACCAGGCCAACGCCGCGCTTGAGGCGCGCATCGCCGAGTTATCGACCGCGACCGAGGCCAAATCCGCGCTTGAAGTGCGCATCGCCGAATTGGAAGAGGCGCTGCTCACCCGCGCCGAAATCGAACGCGAGCAGGACGAGCTGGCCGCGCGCGTGATCGGGTTGGAGACGGCCGCCCAAGATCGTGGCCGGCTGGAGCAGACGGGGCGCGAATTGGCTGCTCGTGTCGCCGAGCTGGAACCGCTGCTGGCGGTGCGGACAAGACTCGAGGCCGAACGGACGGCGTTGCAAGACCGCGTGGCCGTGCTGGAAGCGGCCGCGACCGAGCGTCAGCGACTCATCGTCGAGCGAACGCGGCTTGAGGAACAAGTAGCGACCCTGGCGCCGCAAGTCGCCGAGCGTACAAAGCTCGAAGACGAGCGTAAGGCGCTGGTCGCACGCCTCGCGCAGTTGGAATCCGCCGTGGCCGAGCGTGCCCAGCTGGAGACCGCGCGCCTGGCGCTCGAGCAGGAGGTGGCGGCGCTCAAGCCGCTGGCCGCCGAGCGGGCTGAAATCGAGCGGCAGCGTAATGCGCTCGCGGTCCAGCTCAAGGAGCGCGAAGCGGCCGAAGCCGAGAGGGCGCGGGCGCATGCCGTCATCGTCGGGCTTGAAGCCAAAGTCACGGCGCTCGAGCCCTTGGCCGCCGAGCGCGCCCGGCTGGAGGGGGAGCGTAACTCCCTGGCGGCGCGTGTCGCCGAACTCAACATGGCGGTCACCGACCGTGCCCGCTTGCAGGACGAGCGCAGCGCGCTGGCCGCCAAGGTCGATCGCCTGGAGGGCTTGCTGGCTGCCCGCGGAAAAACACCGCAAGGGGAAATCGCTCGCCTGGAGACCGATATCGATCGCCTCAAGAGCGAGAAGACTCTGGTCGAGCACGACCTGGCCGCTGCGGAAGCCTTACTGGCCACTCTCGCCGACGATCGATCCCAAGCGGTGGTCGAGCGCGACATGCTGGCCGAGCGGGTTGACCTGCTGGCGAACCGACTCGGCAGGCTGGCGGAAGACAACAAGCCCGCGCTGGCCCGACTCAATGATCTGACCACCGAAGGCGTCAACTCGGTCGAGCGTACGGTCGTCATGACCGGCCTCAACTCGAACAAGCTCCTCATGCGGCTTGGCCTTGTGCCGCAGCCGCAGGGCGGGCCGTTTGTCGCCGACGATCCCGCCGACATGCCGCAGATTGAACTGGCCGAACGGATCGCCCTGCTCGAAACCCAGTTCGACCGGATGGACGGTCTGCGGCAGATTCTCGCCATTCTTCCGCTGGCGCCGCCGATCGACAATTCCTGGTCCACTGGCGGATATGGCCGTCGCAAGGACCCATTCAACGGCGAATGGGCCTTTCACACCGGAGTCGATCTGTCCGCCGAACCGGGTTCGGTCATCTTATCGACCGCGCCGGGGCGCGTGACCTTCGTCGGCTACAAGGGCGGCTATGGCAAGATGATCGAGATAGATCACGGCCTTGGCGTGCGTACCCGCTACGGCCACTTAAAAGAGATTCACGTGGTGCGCGATCAACTAGTTGAGTTCCGCGAAAAGATCGGCATCATCGGCAACACGGGTCGCAGCACGGGTCTTCATTTGCACTACGAAGTGCTGTTCGACGACGAAACCTTGGATCCAGCCAACTTCTTGCGGGCAGGGAAATATGTTTTCAAGCAGTAAGAAGACCTCGGGCCGCGATAACGGGAGTCGGGGCATGCCGTCGATCATCAGCGCCGAATTGCGCATCATCGGCGATTTGGTGTGCCAGGGAGATTTGATGATCGAGGGCTTGGTCGAGGGCAACATCAAATGCCAGTCGATCACGGTCGGCGAGTCGGCGACCATTGCCGGCGAGATTGAATGTGAAACGGCGCGCATCTGCGGGCGGGTCAAGGGCCAGATCAATGGCCGCGCGGTGACGCTCACGCCGACCGCGCGGGTCATCGGCGATATCCGCCACGAAAACATCGCGATCGAGTACGGCGCGTATTTCGAAGGGCAGCTTCGCCACCGCGAGACGCGCGACTCGAAGCCGAACGAGGAGCCGCTGACACTGAGCGATCTGCATCCTCAGGCCGCCGAGATCCGGCCGCTCTCCGTCGTCGCCAAACAGGTGCGCGAGCCCAAGGGTGAGCGGATGCCGGTCCGCGCCGATCTCGCCCTACCGAACGGCAAGGCGACCAGCGCCCACTAATCTGGCCGGCAAGCCGCCCGCCGTTTGAGCTGATGCCGGCGCCTCCTCAGGGCGCGCGGCGCGGTGTCTTGACACCCGGCAATTGCCGCAAAATTTATCGATTTTACTGGTAATACTTTCTTCGCGCATGGCGTCGCGGCCCCTCTGATTCATGATTTGTTAACAGGTGTGACCGGATTATGCCCTCGAACGCGAAGGCTGCCGCAATCGAGCGGTTGTTCCGTCGGGTCGAGCAGTTTGTCGGTAGGCCAAGATGGCGCCCGGCGCTTCGCTCCACCCCGTGTTAGCTGACACATCAGAGGGAGTCCCAGATGAAGATTTCGAATCAGATGTTAAAGTTCTTGAATGATCAATCGGGCGCTTCGGCGGTCGAATACGCGCTGATCTTGGCGATCGTCGGCTCCGGCATCGCCGCCGCCATCTTCCTTGGCGGCGCGATCTCGGGCGCGATCAACGAGGCCGGCACCTGCATCACCAACCGGACTGCCGTGGACTGCACGTAAAGCGTCGCCAGACGCTGAGTTCACGTGAAGGCCCGGCGCGCCCGAGTGGTGCGCCGGGCCTTTCTCTTTTAGCTCTTGCTAGGCGGCGCACAGGCGTGAGATTGCGCAACGCGTAAAATGGGCTTAGGAACGTCGCGCGATGAGTTGGGGACTCGCCGATGTACGGCACCGCCGACGCGGTGACCGTGGCCGCATAACCAAGGCGGCGTTCAAGGGGCTGATGATTCTAGGCACTTTGGGTATTGTCGGCCTCTATGGATACCAGGTGGGGAGCGGGGTGTCCGAGAAAGAGCGCGCCTCGTTCGAACGCGAAGTCAATCGCATGACCGGCGAAATGGCGGCCGCGGCGCCGGTGCGCGCGGCGCAGGAAGTTCGCCTGCGCCAATTGGAATTGGCGCTCGATGGCGCGACGGCGCGCTACCGGCGCGATGTGCCGACAGCCGCCGAGGTGGAAATCGTCCGCCAGGCGCGGCGACGGATCGAATCCGGCGTGCCGGTCGCGCGCATCGCCTCGATTGTCGCCGCCGCGCCGCCCGAGGAGCGCTGCGAACCGGCGCTGGAAACACGGTGCATCGCGCTTGCGACCACGGATAGTCTAAGCTAGGGAGGCGTCGGGCGCTTCGCCAATGGCAGTATCATCGTTGCGGGCACCGGCCGCTCCGCGCGGGACGATGCCGGCCGCATCCAGGCCTGGTACGACCAGACCGCGCCGGTGACGCTCAAATTCACCCGCCCCGGCGGTCAGACCAGCGAGGCGACCGGGCCGTTGCCGCTGTATCATACGGTCGTGATCGGTGATCACGCGTGGCGCTTCAGCGCCGTGGCCGGCGCGCGGGCGTTTGTCGAATTGTCCGCCGATCGCTGCGTCTATCCTTAACCGCGGTTAACTAATATAACGTGCGGGTGCTCATTTTCGCCCAGCGGCGGAAAGGCTCCGCGCCCTCGGCCGACAGGATGCGCCGCGCCGGCAGGCGGCGCTTGCCG
Organism: Alphaproteobacteria bacterium; assembly: GCA_009694135.1. Taxonomy (GTDB): domain Bacteria; phylum Pseudomonadota; class Alphaproteobacteria; order UBA6615; family UBA6615; genus SHVS01. The sequence continues at coordinate 62,096 of SHVS01000005.1, read as the reverse complement.
GGCGGCAGCCGAAGCTCCCGCTTGAAGCGCGTATCGTCAAACCCCGCCGCGGCGGCCGCCCGGCTTGGCGCGGCATACCAGATCCTGTCGACCCGCGCCCAGTGGATCGCCGCCAGGCACATCGGGCAGGGGTCGCAGCTGGCGAATATTTCACAACCGGACAGGACATGCGTGCCCAGCCTGCGGCAGGCCGCGCGCAACGCCACGATCTCGGCATGCGCCGTCGGATCATGATCGACCAGGACACGGTTCCAGCCACGCCCGACGATGCGTCCGTCCCTCACCACCACGGCGCCGAAGGGCCCGCCGTCGCCGCGCTCCATACCGGAGATGGCGAGTGCGATCGCCGCGCGCATCGAGAGCGCTTTATCCTGATCACGATTTTTAATGGTTCGACCGGGCGGCATGCATCCTCCGTCTGAAGCGCTGTTGGCCGTCAGGATCGCTAAAATCCAAGTAAAATACGAGCATTTTCAGCGACGATGCGTGTTGAATACGCGAATGGAAAAGGGGGATAATGCCCGTTCACATCCAGCGAGGTCCCGCATGTTCAATATCATGCAGACGGCGCTTAGTGGCCTCCGCAACGCCGAAGAGCGCGCCTTTCAGGCGGCCAATAACATCGCGCAGCTGCGTCTGGCCGATGCCGGCGTCGCGGCAAGCACGCCGACCGGCGCGACGACCGCGGTCGTCACCGGACCGGCCGCGGGCCAGAGTCCCGTGACCGGCGGCCAGCCGAACGCCGATGGGCAGGGATTCTCGACTTCGGGCCAGACCGACCTCGCCACGGATTTCATTTCGCTGATGATCGAGAAGCAGGCCTATAAGGCGAACCTCGCCGTGCTGCGCACCGCCGACGAGATGGTCAGCCACTTGGTCGATAGCAAGGTTTAAGTCAGCGAGCGCTAGACCGGGCGCAGCCCCACACTTATACGGGCGCGGCGCCGTGCGTCGCACGGATGGCGCTTAGCGCCTGCGGTTCATCGACGTCGATCAGCACCCCGTCGTCTTCCATCGCCACTTCCACCACCAGCTCAGCATTGTCCGCGATCAGCGCGCGCGCGCCGATGTCGCCCTGCGCCTCGGCCATCGCGCCGAAAAAGCGGCGTGCAAACAAAACGGGATTGCCCCGCTTGCCGTTCGCGGTCGGAACGCAGAGCGCGCGTCCCTCGGCCGGGTTGAAGGCGGCGATCAGCCGGTCGAGATGATCGCCTTTGACCCGAGGCATGTCGCCTAAACAGACGAGCACCCCGTCGCAATCCTCCGGCAGGCACGCGAGCCCAGCCTTGAGCGTGCCGCTCAGCCCGGCGGCGAACTCCGGATTATGCGCGAAGGCGACGCCGCGGCCGGCGAGCGCCGCGCGCAGGTCGTCCGCCTGGTGACCGGTCACGACCACGACCGGCCGGGCGCGCGAGGCGAGCACGGCATCGACCACGCGCGCGACCATCGGGGTGCCGCCGATTTCCGCCAATAGCTTATTGGCGCGGCCCATGCGGCGCGACATTCCGCCGGTCAGCACGATCACGGCGATGCGCGGTGCGCGCGGCACCCGTGGCCGCGATGTCTGGGCTTCCGCGCGCGGCAAGGGGCGGGACGGAATTTCCTTCAATAGCCCGCCGACGCCCATGCGCATGATCTCGGCGCGTCCGACCGGAAGATCGGCGATCAGACGCTGCAACACCCAGTCGAAGCCGTTGAGCTTGGGCGAGCGGGCGCAGCCGGGCAGGCCGATGACCTGAACCGGGCCGATGCGGCCGGTCAGAATCAGATTGCCGGGATCGACTGGCATGCCGACTTGCTCGACCATCCCGCCGGCCGCGGCGATCGCCGCCGGCAGCACGTCGCGCCGGTCGATATTGGCCGAGGCGCCATTGATCAGGATCAGTTCGGCCTTGCGCGCCAGCGCGTCGCGGATCGCCGCCGTGACGGCTTCGATGGTGTGCGCGCAGCGCGCGTCGCCGCCGAGCGATGTTCCCAGCTCGGCCAGCCGAGCGCGCGTCACCTCGACCGTCTTGTCGAGCACCGACTCCTTCATCCCTTCGATCCGCGTCTGGATCAGCACCGTCGGCCGCGGCCGGAAGGGCGCGATCCGCAATGCCGGCGCCGGATCCTCGCGCGCGATGCGCGCGGCTTCGGCCACGGCGGATTCCGCGACCGCGAACAGAATCACCTTGATGGTCGCCACCATCTGCCGCGGTTCGACCGTATCGAACGGGGCCAGGGTCGCTATCGTGATTGTCTCGTCGACCGCGTTCAGCCGGTCGAGACGCGCGCGATCGATCACCAGAACGCCGGCGTGCTCAGCGATCAGATTGGATCGGCCGGTGAAGGCCGAAGTGCGCGACAGACCGGGCCCTAGGCATGCGGCCGCCACGCGATTGGCGGCCTTGTCCTCATCCACATCGTCGGGGTCGAGCCGCGCCACCATGATCTCGCCGATGCCGGCGGCGGCCAGCGCCTTCAGATCCTGCACGGACAGCGTGCGGCCTTTCTTCAGCGACACGTCGCCCAGCTTGCGCGTGTGCGCCAGAATGGCGCCGAGCGCGTCTTGCAGAGGAACGACGCCGAATTTCATGCCACGCCTTGCAGCGCCGATGCCGGCGCGTGCCGCACCTTGATGATCTCAGCCAGGATGGCGACCGCGATTTCAGCCGGGCTTTCAGCATCGATCGACAGCCCGATCGGGCCATGGATGCGGGCGAAGGCGCGCTCGTCAAATCCGGCCGCCAGCAACCGTTCGCGCCGTGTCGCATGCGTGCGCTTGCTGCCCAGCGAGCCGATGTAAAAGCAGTCGGTGCGCAAGGCGGCGACCAGCGCCGGGTCGTCGAGCTTCGGGTCGTGGGTGAGCGTCACCACGGCGGTGCGGCGGTCGGGGGCCAGCGCGGCCAGAGCCTCATCCGGCCAGCGCTGATCGAGTGCAACGCCGGGGAAGCGCCCGGAGGTGGCGAAGGTGCCGCGCGGGTCCACGATGGTGACGACAAAGCCGGTCAGCGACGCCATCGGGGCGAGAGCTTGGGCGATGTGCACCGCCCCGACCAGCACCATGCGCAGCGGCGGGCTGAAGCATTGCACGAACAGCGAGTCAGACAAGCGGCCGGAATTGTCCTCGATCAACGCGCGGCGCACGGTCGCGAGCGTCTCGGTCGACAGGGGCAGATCGCCAGACACCTCATCGAGAGACACGAGCGCCTGCGCACCGTCTACGACGTTGGTGACCAGCGCCAGCGCGCGCGTCGCGGCGCGGGCCAACAGGATCGCATCGAGCACTTGCCGGCGCATCGCCGTCAGTCCAGCCGCTCGACGAACACTTCGACCGAACCGCCGCAGGCGAGCCCGACTTCCCAGGCGCGTTCGTTGGTCACGCCATAGCGCAGGAGCTTCGGCTTGCCATGCTCCATCACTTGGCGCGCTTCGCTCACCACCGCACCCTCGATGCAGCCGCCCGATACCGAGCCGATCATGTTGCCGGCGTCGTCGGTCGCAAGCTGGCTTCCGGCCGGACGCGGCGACGAGCCCCAGGTCTTGACCACGGTGGCCAGCGCCACCTTGCGGCCCGAGCTGCGCCATTGGGCGGCGCGGGCCAGAACGTCATCGGCATTGGCGGTTGAGGCCTCGAACTTTTGCATGCGATAGAACCTAGCAGGGGTGAGTTCCTGCCAGGGATGTAGTCCGCCGGGGTTTGCTTGTCCAAAGGCGGCCGGTGCCTTCAGTGAGCCACCGAAGCCCGCGGCCAGGCAAGAAAGCCCGTGGCCGCAGCCCGCAGCGACCCGGCCACCGCCGTCAGCGGCGCGTAATCCGTACGCAGCACCAGCTCCAGCTCGAAAGGTTGGCCGTCGAGCACCGCAGGGTTAACGCCGGCGAGTTCGGCGCGGAGCGTGCCCGAGCCATTCGGCGGCTTGTCCCAGGCGAGCGTCAGCCCATCGAAATCGAACCCGTCGAGCGCCTGCATCATTCGCGCGACCGTTTCCGGCTGGTTGCGGTACTGGGCCGCGATCGCCGGCCCGCCATAGTGCAGGAAACCGGGCTCGACCGAACTGAGCTCGCCGTCGGCAATAGTCAGTCCGGTAGGACCGAGATGGAGCGTCGCATGGCCGGACACCCGCGCGTTGGTCAGCAATCCTTCGACGCCCAGGCGCGTACCCAACTCGGCAAGGTCCAGATCCAGCAGCGCCACGTCGAAGATAAGATTCTTCGGATCAAGGGTGAAGGGCTCGGCCATGAGAGTTCCGTCGGCGATTTCGACCGAGAGGCGCTCGATCACAGGCAAACCGGATTCCGGCAGCCGGAAGGAAACATCGAAGCCGGTCGGAACGCGTCCGTCGAGCGACAGCACGCCAGTCATGCGCTGCGTCTGCGCGGTAACCAAGGGCGCGAGCGATGCCAGATCGATGGGGCCATTCAACTCGGACACCCGCGCGCCGTCAGCCGACAGCGCCAGCGTATGTAGCGTGATCCGGGCGCGTGTTTCCGGCGCGCCGCCCCCGCCCCAATTGATGCCGCCGGCGAGCTCCATTGCACCGGAGACATCGGCCAGTGCGCGTCCATAGGACGGAAACACATGGGCCGGCTGCATTCCATCAATGCTGAACTTCAGCGGATCCATCTTGAACTGTGTTTCCCCGCGTCCGCTGGCGATATCGATAGTCCCCTCGGCGGCTCCGGCTGCACGTCCTTCGTCAGCCGAGAATTGCGCCGTGTAGGACAGCCGGCCATCGCCGACGACAGCATCCGCGCGCAGCGTCACTGGAGCCAGCAACGGAGCAGGCGATGCATCGCGCAGTTCCTTGGCTGTCAGGACCGCACGGTCGGTCGCGGCGTTCCAATTAAAATCGAGGTCGATGCCCTGCGCACGCAAATCGGGCCGTGACAAGTCAAGCCGCGCGTCGCGCAGCAGCAGGGAGTGATCGCCGGCGAAATTGCCCTGCACGCTCGCCGAAGGAACGATGAGATCCAGATTGGCCGCCACGCCATTTGGCATCAGCGCCCGACCGCTAAGGCTAAACGGGGCAAGCGTCACGGCGTAGCGTAGCTCGCCGCTGGCTGGGATGAAACTTACCGCATTGGCGCCGACCGCAAGCTGCAACTCCATCGAGCCCGGCACATAGAGCCGGTCCGCCCACCCCATCCCGCGCAGTGCGATTCGCCCGCCGGGAGAGGGCGCGAACTCGAGCCGTCCCTGCCGCCAGTTCAACTCGCCGTCGAGCGCCAGACTCGCTTCGTCAAGCGCAAAGCCGGGTTCACCCAGATCGATCAGCATGGCTTCGAGCTGCAACCCGCCATGCGCGGCGTCCGCCGTACCGGAAAATTCTTTTACATGCAGCTCGGCGGCCATTCCGGCGGGGTTGAGCCACAGCTCGTTCACCACGAGCGATGCATCGGAGATAGCGATCGCTTGCGGCTGCAACGCGGCGTCGAGCGTCAGGCGCCCGGCCGCCTCGGCACTCATGTCAGCGAATTGACCGTGCAAGCGCGCCGTGCCGTTCAGGGCAAGCTCATAGGTTTCGCCAACGCGCAGCCATGTGAATGTCGTCGGTCGCGCATCGGCGCCACCGAGTGCTAGGGCTTGCGGGCCGACCAGGGCCGGGCGCAGCAGATTCGGCAGCGCGTCCAACAGTGCCTCGCTCAGCGTCTCGGCGGTCGCGATCAGTCCTTCGTTGATTTCGAGCCGCAGGCCCTGGTCGTCGATTTGGGCGATCAAACGCCCAGACATATCGAGGCCGGCGCCGACTTGCGCCAGCGCGGCGTGCTCGATCGCGACCGCCAGATCCACGCGCCCGCGCAGCCGGTCGAACGCCGTACGCGCCGTCGCTGTCGAAAGCCCTGGGTTCGCCAGCAGCGCCCGCGGATCGGACAGCGCGGCCGCCAGGCGAAACTCGATCCGGCCACTTGCTTCGCCCTCCAGCCCAGCAATGGCCAGCGCATCGCCGGCAAGCAACGCCGCTTCGCCGTCGAGTAGCAGCGGGGCGTCCGGGTCATCCACCCGGCCATGCGCATTGATCCGGCCACGACTCTTTCCCCAGCCGAGTTCGACACTGGCGTCGAGCGCTCCGGCCTCATAGGTGAGCGCGATCCGGCCGGGCGCGAGCGCGATGCCCTCGGTCCCAATGCTGTCGTAGCCAGCGTTGATCGTGAGCCGCTGCAGGCCGCCCCGTCCGGTCGAAAGCTCGATATTGCCCTTCATCCCGACCAGACGATTTTCGCCCGAAGCGGCCCAGGCGCGCTCGAAGGCGAAGCGTGCGCCCAAGGCGCCTCCGGTCCACAGCGCCTGCAGCCGGCCGGTCAAGCCGAAACCGACGCCTGGGGTCTGTGAGCCGGCGGAGATCGCCAGCGCCAATACCCGCCCGATGACCGGATCGCTGGTAACGGTGCCGACCGCATCGAGCGGCGCTTCGCCGCGCGGCGTCGCAAGCATGCCTACGAGCGTGAGCGACTGGCCGCCCGACTCGGCCGGTTGCAGGCGAAGATTGCCGCGCCAAACGGCGTCACCGGCCGCGCTGCGTAACGTCGCCTCGACGCCGCGCACTTGCAGCGTAGCGAAGGGCAGGGGCCACGACTTCGATGCGACCGTGGCCGGCGAAAGGCCGGCGAGCGCAACTCCGTCCTCTGCGAACTGCAAGGTGAGGCACAGCCCTTCGACATCGAGCCGGGAGACTTTGCCGGCGAAGATACTGTCGAGCGTGAACTCCGTCTCGACCGCATTGGCAAACAGCGCTTCGCCATAACTGACGTCACGCGCCCGCAGGTGGCCAAAGTCGACGGATTCTATTTTGAGGCGGATCGGCTCGTGGCCCAAGACATAGGCGAAGCCGCCAATAGCCCAGGTGGCCACGGGGACGCGCGCCAACCATAGGCCGCCGAGAAGCAGCGCCAGGATCGTGAGCGCGAGCGTCGCACGCGGGCGCGTAGATTTTGGATGTTCCGTGCGCGCGGTGACCGGGGCGGCGGCATCAGGCGGCTGCCACCGCGCGCCTGGCCATCACGGTGATCAGCTGCGCGCGATACACCGCCGAGGCGTGGATATCCGCGTTAAGGCCCTCGGCCGTGACCGAGAGTTTCGCCACCGCGTCGGGACTCCAGGACTTGGTCAGCGCCCGCTCCATCTCTTCGATGCGAAAAACGCCGCTCTGCCGCGCGCCGGTCACGGCCACGCGCGACTCGCCGCTACACTGCGCCACGAACACGCCGACGATGGCATAGCCCGAGGCCGGATTACGGAACTTGGCGTAGGCGGATTTTCGGGCCAGGGGAAACCGCACCCCCGTGATCAACTCGCCGGCGTCCAGGGCGGTCTCGAACAATCCCTTGAAGAAACCATCGGCGGCGATTTCCCGCCGGTCGGTCACGATCGTCGCGCCAAGCGCCAGGCAGGCGGCGGGATAATCCGCCGCCGGGTCGTTGTTGGCGAGCGCGCCACCGATGGTGCCTCGGTTTCTGACTTGCGGGTCACCGATGCACTCGGCCAGTCGGGCCAGTCCGCCAAGCTTGGCGCGTAGCGCGGGTGAGGCCGCCAGCTCGGCATGCGTGGTCATGGCACCGATGGACACGCCCGTCTTGTCATCGCGAATCCCGCGCAGCTGCTGAATTGCCGCGAGATCGATCAGGTCGCTCTGGCGCGCGAGCCGCTGCTTGAGCGTCGGGATCAGCGTCATGCCGCCGGCGAGATATTTTCCGTCGGCCGCGGCCGCTAAAGCCTTGGTAGCGTCTTCGATCGAGGTTGGGCGGTGATAATTGAACGCGTGCATCTTGAGCGCCCTTAGGAACTGGCGGCGGGGCCGCGCATCGCCTGCGCGCCGGCCGCGATCGCCTTGACGATATTCTGATAGCCGGTGCAGCGGCACAGATTTCCGTCGAGCCAGTCGCGGATTGCGCGCTCGCTCGGGTCCGGGTTGTGGCGCACTAGGTCAAGCGCGCTCATCACCATGCCGGGTGTGCAATAGCCGCATTGCAGCCCATGGTGCGCGCGGAAGGCCGCTTGCATCGGATGCAGCGTTTCGCCCGCGGCCAGGCCTTCGATGGTCGCGACCGCGGCGCCCTGCGCCTGCACGGCCAGCATTGTGCAGGATTTCACCGACACGCCATCGACATGGACGACGCAGGCGCCGCATTGGCTGGTGTCGCAGCCGACATGCGTTCCAGTCAGACGAAGCTGCTCGCGCAGGAATTGAACCAGCAACATGCGCGGCTCGATCTCCGCCGTCACGGACGCGCCGTTCACCGTTAGTGATACTTGAATCATCGCGCGCTCCCCGGTGCCGCGCGGAGTCTTGTGCCGGCGCGCGCTGGCGTCAACGGCGGAAGCGGACGCTTAAGGATGCGCCGCGCGATAGAGGAGCAGGAGGATCGCCAAAAGTACTGCGGCCGGAATGGCCAAACCGAAGCGGGGCGCGGGCGCGCTGTCCGTCGCGGGCATGGGGGCGGGCGATGCCGCGGCAACCGTCGGCGGAACGACGATCGACGCGAAATTATGGAAGAATTCCTGCGACAGCTTCTGCGCGGCGGCCTCGATCAGCCTTCCGCCGATCTGCGCCAGCTTGCCGCCCACGCTGGCCGAAACGCTGTAGCTGAGCAGGGTTGCCTGTCCTTCGTCCGTGAGTTTGACCTTGGCCGAGCCCTTGGCGAAGCCGGCTGCGCCGCCTGTACCCTCGCCGGAAATCATGTAGCTGTTAAGCGGATCGACCTCCGACAGCAGGACCGTGCCGGAAAAGCTCGCCTTGGCCGGGCCGATGCGCGTCGTTACCCGCGCCGTGAATTCACTTGGCGAAAGGCGGCTTAAGCTATCGCAGCCGGGAATCGCCCGGCGCAACACCTCCGGGTCATTGAGCGCCGCCCAAACCGATTCGCGTGATGCGTCGAGACGGATCGAACCCGTCAATTCCATCGCCATTCCTTCCAGTCAGCCTTCGAGAGAGGCTCTACAGTCCCCGCGTCTCGCCGACAAGCACACATGATTTGCGTGGCCCGTGAGTCCGATCATACTGACCCCGCCTGCAAGCTGAGGAGACAAGCCATGACCGTCGGCTCGATCATGACGCGCGATCCCGAGACGGTTCGCCAAACCGACACTGTCGGACGGGCGGTCGAGCTCCTGCTTGGGCGGCACTACATCCTTTTGCCGGTGGTGGACGCCACCGGGCGCTATCGCGGCGTATTCGACATTTGGGATCTGCTCGGGATGTTGCTGCCCAAAGCAGCCACGCTCGATCGGCTGGTCCCCAATTTGCGCTTTATGCCTGATGATCTGCCTGGCTTGCATACTAAACTCGAGCATTTTTCCGGCCAAGCGCTGCAGGCACACGCGCGTTCGGATCTGCCGACACTGGCGCCCGATACGCCGATCGTGGAAGCGCTGCTGCTGTTTTACCGCCAGCGAAGCACCCTGCCAGTGGTAGAAACGGCGACCGGACAGGTGGTCGGCGTTTTGTCCTATTGGGATGCCTTGGGCGCAATCGCCGGGCGCGCTTGATCATGGTCTTCGGCTTCGATCCCTTGTGGACTTCGACCGCGATTTTGCTGATCACCTATGCGCTGATCATGACCGAGCGCATCAATCGAGCGATTGTCGCGCTGATCGGCGCGGGCGTGATGATCGTCAGCGGTGTTATCACGCAAAAGCAAGCGATCGCGGGCGTGGATTTCAACACCCTGGCGCTGCTCATTGGCATGATGTTGCTGGTCGCCGTCGCGCGCCGCAGCGGCATGTTCCAGTATCTGGCGGTGTGGGCGGCCAAGGCCGGGCGCGGCGAGCCGTGGACGGTCTTGGTGCTGCTGACACTGGTCACCGCCGTCGCATCGGCGTTCCTCGACAATGTGACCGCGGTCCTACTCATCGCGCCAGTTACGCTCGTTCTCACCGAACAACTTAAAGTTCCGCCTTATCCTTTTCTATTCACGGAAATATTCGCCTCCAATATCGGCGGCACCGCGACCCTCATAGGCGATCCGCCGAATATCCTCATCGGTTCGGCCGCCGGGCTGACCTTCAACGACTTTGTCTGGCACTTGACCCCTGTGATCCTCGTGGTTCTGGCGGCCCAGCTCGTCGTCAACCATCTGGTCTGGGGGCGCAGGATGCGCGCCGATCCAGGGGCGCGGGCGGCCGTGATGGCGCTGGAGCCATCGGCCACGATTACCGATCACCGGCTGCTCAAGCAGGCGCTCGCCGTCTTCGGCGTGGTGGTGCTTGGCTTCGTCACCGCGCACCAGACCGGCCTCGATGCCGGCACGATCGCGCTATGCGGCGCCGCTTTGCTGCTGCTGCTCGATACCCGAGGCCTCCCGATCGAAGCGCAGGTCGCGCGGATCAACCGCAGCTTCGCCGAAGTGGATTGGATCACGATCTTTTTCTTCGTCGGACTCTTCGCCATTGTGGCTGGCGTCCAACGCGCCGGGCTGCTCGACTGGTTCGCCAAGGAGATCATTGGCCTGACCGGGGGCAATTTGGCCGTCACGGCCGTGGCGCTGATCTGGGCGTCGGCCCTGCTATCGGCGGCGATCGACAATATTCCCTTCGTCGCCACCATGATCCCGGTCATTCAAAACATGGCGCCCAGTTTCGGCGGGCCGGAGGCCTTGCTGCCGCTGTGGTGGTCGCTGTCGCTTGGCGCCTGCCTGGGCGGTAATGGGACGCTGATCGGGGCGAGCGCCAATCTGACGGTAGCCGGCATTGCCGAGCGCGCCGGGGTGCCATTCCGCTTCATGTCCTTTCTGTGGTATGCTTTTCCGATGATGCTCATGAGCATTGTTATCTCGACCGCCTATGTCTGGTTGCGCTATTTATAAGCAACGCCAGGGTTTGCGCGGCGCGCCGCTAGGCACCACGTTAGGGTCCGGCTACCACGAGGGTCAGTGATGCCACGCGGAATGGGGATGGGCGGCGGCCGGTTTGGCGGTGGCGGACGCTCCGGCGAACCGCCGGTCATGCCCGTGACCGGGTTCGAGGGGCGCGCCGTGCGCGCGTTGATCCCCTATTTGTGGCCGAAGGGCCAGCTTGAACTCCGGCTTCGGGTGGTGGCGGCGATCGTGCTGCTGCTCGCGGCCAAAGTCGTCTCGGTCTATGTGCCGCTGGCCTACAAATACGCGGTCGACGCATTGACGGCACTGGCCAAGCAGGGGCCCGAGGCCGTGGCGCTCGGCATAGTCGCCGTGCCGGTCGCACTGATCCTCGCCTATGGCACGCTGCGCGTCGGCGGCATGACCATGGCCGAGCTGCGCGACCTCATTTTCGCCAAGGTGGCGCAGCGCTCGATGCGCCGGGTCGCGCTGCAGGCCTTCCGCCATCTGCATGCTCTTTCGCTCCGCTTCCACCTCGACCGCCAGACCGGCGGCTTGAGCCGGGCGATCGAGCGCGGGACGAATGGCATCGATCAGCTGCTACGCATTTTGCTGTTCAATATCCTGCCGACGCTGGTCGAACTGGCGTTGGTCATCGGCATCTTGTGGGTGATGTATAGCGGTTGGTTCAGTGTGGTTATCGTCGCGCTGATCGTTACCTATGTTGCCTTCACGGTGATGATGACCGAATGGCGCCGGCAGTTCCGGCGCGAGATGAACCGGACCGAGCAAGAGGCCTCGACCCGCGCCGTCGATAGCTTGCTCAACTATGAGACGGTCAAGTATTTCGGCAACGAGGAACACGAGGCCGAGCGCTACGACGACGCCCTGCGGCGTTACGAGCACGCGGCGATCAAGTCGAAGACGACGCTGTCGCTGCTCAATATCGGACAAGGCGTGCTGATCGCCTGCGGCCTGACGACGATGATGGTCATGGCCGGCTATGGCGTCGCTGCCGGAACCATGACCATCGGCGATTTCGTCGCCGTCAACGCCTATCTGATTCAGCTATCAATCCCGCTCAACTGGCTCGGCGTCGTCTATCGCGAAGTGATCCAGTCGTTGATCGATATGGAGTCGATGTTCGCCCTGCTTGAAGTGGCGCAGGAAGTGGCCGACAAACCGGGCGCGCCGGCGCTCGCCGTTCGTGGCGGCACGGTGCGCTTCGACAACGTGCATTTCAGCTATGACCCGCGCCGCCCGATCCTCAAGGGCGTGAGCTTCGAGGTTCCGGCCGGATCGACCGTGGCCATCGTCGGCCCGACCGGCGCCGGCAAATCGACCATCAGCCGGCTGCTGTTCCGCTTCTACGATATCGACGAGGGGCGGATCACGATCGACGGCCAGGACATCCGCGACGTGAGCCAATCGAGCTTGCGCGCGGCGATCGGCATCGTTCCGCAGGACACCGTGCTGTTCAACGATAGCATCTTTTACAACATCAACTTCGGTCGGCCGCAGTCCACGAACGACGAGGTCGACGAAGCGGCGCGCCTGGCGCAAATCAGCGATTTCGTGCGCGCCCTGCCCGATGGTTACAACACCGTCGTCGGCGAACGCGGACTGAAGCTGTCCGGCGGCGAGAAGCAGCGCGTGGCGATCGCGCGCACGGTCTTGAAGCGCCCGCGCATTTTCCTCTTCGACGAGGCGACCTCGTCGCTCGACACCCATACGGAAAAGGAAATCCAGCGTTCGCTAAGGGAGGTTTCGGCCAATCGCACGACGCTGGTCATCGCGCACCGCTTATCGACCGTGGTCGACGCCGACCAGATTATCGTGCTCGACGATGGCAAAGTGGTCGAACGTGGCCGGCATACGGATCTTTTGAGCCAAGGGGGGCGCTATGCCGCCATGTGGCGGCGGCAATTGGAAAGCTCGGCCAAGGCGCAGCTCGCGCTCGATGGCCAGGGGACGCAGCAACGCGCGCCCGTCGCCTCGGCTCCGGCGGCGGCAGAGTAAGGACATTCAATCGATGCAAGTCATGCTTTCGCGGCGGGCGCTGTGCGCATCTCTCGTGCTGCTCCCTTTGGCGGCTTCAGCGCAGCAGGGTTTGCAAACCTTCGATCGCACCAAGCTGGACATCGAGACCAAGGCGGGTAAGTACAGCTTCGACATCGAACTCGCGCTTACGCCCGAGCAGCAGGCGCAGGGGCTGATGTACCGCCAAAAGCTGGCGACCGATGCCGGGATGCTGTTTCTCTATGATCATGAGCAGCCGCTCTTGATGTGGATGGCTAACACCTTCATCCCGCTGGATATGCTGTTCATCGCCGCCGACGGAAAGATCGTGAATATCGCCGAGCGCACGGTTCCGCATTCGACGGTGACGATTGGCTCTGGCGCGTTGGCGCAAGCTGTTTTGGAGCTGAATGGCGGGACGTCGGCCCGGCTCGGGATCGGCGTCGGCGACCGCGTCGTCTATGCCGCGTTCACGCTGCGGCGCTAGTGCTTTAGAAGCGGATCTCGGTCGCCGGTGCGGGCAGGGGTTCCCAGCCCTCGCCGGCGGTGAACAGGCAGGACAAGCCGCTCGGGCGCGTGACGATCAGTGTCCAGGTGCGGCCCTGCTTGCTGATAAGCAACTCCATGACTCCGCCCGCGCTGGTAAGGCCGACGGCGATCGGCGTCTCGTCGAACTTGGAATGAAGTTGGCGCAGAAGCATGTCGCGGTCGACGCACATCTGCATCTCGACGGGATCGTCATCGGCCGCGACTTGCGGCGACGCACAAGCCGTCAACAGCAGCGCCGCTGCACAGGTCCAACGCACCATCCGATCCCCCAACCCCGCCGGCAAAAAAACTCCGGCAGAGCAGTTTCGGTTGGACTCGTTAACGAAGGCTGAGGGAAATCAGCCGATGACCTGCGCCAGGGTAAGACCGTCGCCAATCGGCACCATCGTGGGGAGCGCCCGGCGATCTTCCGCGATTTTGGCGTTAAGGGCGCGCACCGCCTCGGTCGGGGGCGAGTGATCCTCGGGATTGGCGACCGCGCCCGACCATAATACGTTATCAATCATGATCAGCCCGCCCGGCCGCACCAGCTTTAGGCAGCCTTCGTAATAGGCGTCGTAATTTTCCTTGTCGGCGTCGATGAACGCCAGATCGAAACGCGCGCCCTCGGCCGTAAGCGCTGCCAGGGTCTCGACCGCCGGCGCCAGGCGGAGCTCGACCTTGTGCGCCACGCCCGCCTCGGCCCAGGCCTTGCGCGCATAGGGGGTCCAGGCCTCGCTGACGTCGCAGCACAGCAGCCGTCCATCCTCGGGCAGGGCCAGTGCCATCGCCGTCGAACTGTAACCGGTATAGGTGCCAATCTCGAGGCAGCGCCTGGCGCCGATCAGCCGGACCAGCAGAGCCATGAACTGCCCCTGTTCGGGCGCGATCTGCATCCCCGCGCGTTCGATCTTGGCCTGGGTGAGTTCACGTAAGCGAACCAGAGGCGAAGGCTCGCGCAGCGTGGCGGCTCGTATGTAGTCGGCGATCTTCGGGTCGATCATCCAGTTGGCGCTGGCCATGGCGGGGCTCCAGAGGGGTTTGGTTCGATGGCGGACAGGCTCGCAGTCTTGCGCCGGCGGTGAAACCCCCTTAGTTCTCAGCCGGTCGGGGCGTAGCTCAGCCCGGTAGAGCATCAGCTTTGGGAGCTGAGGGTCGTTGGTTCGAATCCAGCCGCCCCGACCAGATGAACGAAGGTCCAGGCCGAGGGGACATAAAACATGCGGGCGCGCATATACCAGCCGGCGAAGACGGCCACCCAATCCGGGCGGGCGAAGACACATGATTGGGTGCTTGAATATGAGACCGCGCGCAAGCCGCGTCCCGACCCGCTGATGGGCTGGAGCGGGGCCAGCGACACCCAGGGGCAAGTCCGGCTCTCCTTCGAGACCCGCGCGGCGGCCGAGGCCTATGCCGTGCGCCAGGGACTTGAGGTCCAGGTCGCGGAGCCGCAACCGCTTGCGGTGAAGCCCAAAGCTTATGCCGAGAACTTTGCGCATAAACGCAAGGGCCTATGGACGCACTAAAAGGGTATGATCGACGGCGAATCGCTCCATGGGCGCCCGTAGCTCAGGTGGACAGAGCACAAGCCTTCTAAGCTTGGGGTCGCAGGTTCGAGTCCTGCCGGGCGCGCCAGCTTAGTGCCAGCGGTCGCTCAATAGCTGGCGACAGGAAATGACCGTCTCTGTCAGCGAACTCCATTGTTACCCGGTTAAGTCGTGCCGCGGAATTGCTCTGCAGGCGGCGGATATCACTCGCATGGGCATTCGCTACGACCGGCAATGGATGGTGATCGACGAGCGCGGACGTTTCGTCGCCCAGCGGGCCGAGCAAAGTCTTGGCGTCGCCGTTGCATCGATGTGTTTTATCGACACGGCGATCACGGGCAACACGTTGTCTCTGCGCGCGCCGTCCATGCCCGAATTGCATCTGCCCTTGACGGGGCGAGCGGGAGCGGAGGTCACAGTTCGGGTCTGGGGCCAAAAATGCCTTGCCGTCGATCAGGGCACGCAGGCTGCGGACTGGATCAGCGCCTATTGCGCGCGCGAGCGCCCGGGCGACTATCGCCTCGTGCGTATGCCCGACCACGGTGTGCGTGCACCAAGCCGGGGCGTAGGTGCGCTCGCCTTCGCCGATGGCTACCCATTCCTGATCGCGTCCGAAGCCTCGCTCGCCGATCTCAATCGGCGTATGGGCGCGCCGCTGCCGATGCAGCGTTTCCGGCCGAACATCGTGTTGTCCAACAGCGCCGCCTACGCCGAGGACCGCATCGCCCGCATGCGCGTGGGCATGATCGAGTTCACCGGCATGGCGAGCTGCGTGCGCTGCGCCATCACCACCACCGACCCAGCGACCGGCCTACGCGGCAAGGAACCGCTGGCAACGCTTGCCAGCTATCGGCGTGCGGCGGCGGGGGTCACCTTCGGGCGCAATTTCAATCACGCCGGCGCGGGGCGGATCGCCGTCGGCGATGCGGTCGAGGTGCTGGCTTGGGACTAGCGCCTAGGCGCTCTCGGTCGGTAGTTTGACCATCAGTTGGTTGTCGCTGACCGCGCGATAGAAACATGTCCGCCGGTTGGTGTGACAGGCCGGGCCGGCCTGATCGACCAGCACGACCAGCGCATCGCCGTCGCAATCCAGGCGAAGCTCGACCAGGCGCTGGGTATGGCCGGAGGTCTCGCCCTTGCGCCACAGCTTTTGCCGTTCGCGCGACCAGTAGGTGACCTGGCCGGTCGCCAGCGTCGCCTCGATCGCCGTCCGGTTCATCCAGGCGAGCATGAGGATCTCGCCGCTGTTGTATTGTTGCGCTACCGCCGGGATCAAGCCGTTGGCGTCGAGTTTGAGCGCCGTCCAGAGCGCGCCGGCACCCGTCATGACGCCGCACTCGTCAAACGCGCGAAACCGGCGGCCAGATCGGCGATCAACTCGTCGGGGTCTTCCAGGCCGATCGATAGGCGAATGGCGGGACCGGGCGTCTCCCACCGGGTCGCGCTGCGATATTTGGCGATGTCGAACGGCAGGATGAGGGATTCAAACCCGCCCCAGCTGTAGCCCATCTTGAACAGCTGCATGCCGTCGAGCATGGCGGCGAGCGCCGGCCTTGGCCAGTCGCGCCCGAGTATAAAGCTAAACAGCCCGGACGCACCGGCGAAGTCGCGCTTCCACAAGGCGTGACCGGGGAAGTCGGGCAATGACGGGTCGAGCACGCGCGCGACTTCCGCCCGCGTTTGCAGCCAGCCCGACACCCGTCTTGCGCTGGAAGAATGGCGGTCGAGGCGCGCCTTGAGCGAGCGCAGGCCGCGAAGGGTCATAAAGATGTCGTCGGGCCCGGACGTCTGCCCGAACAGCCCGGCGGTCAGTTTGACCTTGCGCACCGTCGCCTCGTTGGCCACCAGGACGCCGAGCATGAGATCGCTATGGCCGCCGATGTATTTGGTCGCGGCATGAATGACGATATCGGCGCCAAGCGATAGCGGCTTACAAAGCAGCGGCGTGGCCCAGGTGTTGTCGGCGATTACGCTTGCCCCGCCAGCGTGGGCGGTGGCGGCGATCGCCGGCAAATCCTGGATCTCGAAGGTGTGCGAGCCGGGAGATTCGCAATAGACCACGCGCGTATTGGAGCGCAGGAGTCGCGTCATTCCGCCGCCGATCAGCGGGTCGTAGTACTCGACCGCGATGCCGAGTCCGGTCAGCACCCGGTCGGCGAAAGCGCGCACTGGGTCATAGACACTGTCGGTCAGTAACACATGGTCGCCGGTCTTCAGACAGGACAGGAGCGCGAAACCTGCCGCCGCCAGGCCGGAGGGGAACAGAGCGGCGCCGGCCCCGCCTTCGAGCGCCGTCAGCGCATCCTCGAGCGCGAACAGCGTCGGCGTGCCGCGCCTGGCATAGCGTATGCGCGCCCTGGGCGCCGCATCGAGCGCCGCCAGCGTCGGAAACAGGATCGTCGAGGCGTGATAAACTGGCGTGTTGACCGCGCCGGAATGCGCCGCGCTGTCGCGTCCCGCGTGGACGATCTTGGTTTCGTCCTTCATCTCCAGGCACCTTCGCTAAAATGAGGGCGCACAATGTCAGAGGGCGCGGCGTCAGGGAAGCGGCACGCAAAGTCGACCAGACTTCGCCTGTTCGCGCAGGGGACCGGCGTTAACCAAATTCTGGCTAGGATGGCGCCGGAAATAGTCCGACAGGAGTCGGGATGCGTACGCTCGTGACCGGGGGAGCCGGGTATATCGGCAGCCATGTCGTGCTCGCCCTGGCCGAGGGCGGGCATGAGGCGGTGGTGCTCGACAATCTCTCGACCGGGCACGCGTGGGCGGTTAAGTCCGGCACCCTGGTCAAGGGTGACATCGCCGACGCCGCGTTGCTCGACCGTCTCTTCACCCAGCACCGCTTCGAGGCAGTGATCCATCTGGCGGCGGAATCCATGTCCTCGGAATCGGTCGCCGAGCCGCTGCGCTATTACCGCAGCAATGTGCTCGGCACGCATGCACTGCTGGCGGCGTGCCAGCGCCACACACCGCGCTGGTTGGTGTTTTCCTCCAGCGCCGCGGTCTATGGCGCGCCGCGCCGCGTGCCGGTGACCGAGCGGGCGGCGATCGCCCCCATCAACCCCTACGGCGCCAGCAAGGCGATGGGCGAACGCATGATCGCCGATCTGTGCGCCAGCGCGCCGCTGAAGGCCGTGAGCCTGCGCTTTTTCAATGTCGCCGTGGCGGACCCGGATGGTCGCGCCGGGGAGTCGACCCCGGTCGCGTCGCATCTGATCAAGATCGCGGCCGAGGTGGTGACCGGCAAACGGTCCGAACTCACCCTTTTTGGTCAGGATTACCCAACGCCGGACGGCACCTGCATTCGCGACTATGTGCACGTCAACGATGTCGCGCACGCGCATCTCGATGCACTCGCCTATCTGCAACGCGGTGGCGTGCCGCGCGCCTTCAACCTCGGTTACGGGCAAGGCGCTTCGGTCAAGGAGGTCATCCGCGCCGTGGAACGCGCCACCGGCAAAACGCTTCCGCGACGAATGGCCGAACGCCGGTCGGGGGACGCCCCTCGGCTGGTGGCGGATGGAACCCTGGCGCGCAAGAATCTCGGCTGGACGCCCAGGTATGACGACCTCGACCGCATCGTTACCAGCGCGCTCGCATGGGAGCGGGGGCTGGCGGCGCGCATCGCCCAGCATACCGCACCCTAGCGGCGCGGCGGTTGAGGCCGCGGCCGCGTCCCGCTATCACTTGATCCCGTCGGCGGGAGAGCCGGCGCTGATCGAGGTCCAATTGCGATGTCCCGCTACGCGGCCGCCCGGCGCGCCATGGTCGATAGCCAGTTGCGCCCCAATCAAGTGCGCGACGAGGCCGTGCTTGCCGCCATGGGCCATGTGGCGCGCGAGCTGTTTGTGCCCAATGCGCTGCAAGGCGTGGCCTATCTCGATGCAGGATTGCCGATCGCTCCGGGCCGCTGGCTTATGGAGCCGCGGGTCCTCGCTCGGTTGCTGGACGCCGCGCGCATCGGGCCCACCGATCTCGTTTTGATCCTTGGTTGCGGCACCGGCTATGAAGCGGCCGTGGTGGCCCAATTGGCCGGGACAGTGGTCGCGGTCGAGGCCGACGGCGCGCTGCGCGCCCAAGCCGCGACGGCGCTCGGTGCCCTCGGCAGCGACACCGTGATCCTGATGGCCGGCGATCCGGCGGACGGGCATGCGCCCCAGGCGCCTTATGACGTCATTCTCTTTTGCGGCGCGGTAACGGAAATTCCGCCTCAAGTGCGCCCGCAACTCGCTCCTGGCGGGCGGCTCTTGGCTGTTTTGCGCCCGGAGAACGGCCCGGGCAGGGCGGTTGTCGGTACAGAGTCGGCCTCCGGACTTGGGTTTACGACCTTGTTCGATGCGGCCACGCCGGCGCTGGACCAATTTGCAGCTTCGCCCGGCTTCGTGTTTTGATGGGCTGGGCCGTCCCCTTGGGGCGCCGTCGGAGTAAGAGCTAGACCTCGCAACGAGGCATAGAGGGCGAAATGCGGTCTGAAAAAATGCTCCGCTTCGGGTTGGTCGTGGCTGTTCTTCTGCTTCTGCCGGAAGCTCCGGTACGAGCCGAAGGTTTGATCGAGGCCTTGGCCGACACCTACGCCAGCAATCCGCGTCTGTTGGCGGCACGCGCGCGGCTGCGGGCGACCGACGAAAACGTTCCGGTGGCGTTATCCGGCTGGCGCCCCTCGATTAGCGCGACGGGCGATATTGGCCTGGAAAATGTGGATCGTTATTTGCCGACCAATCGCACGACGAATGCCTTCGGCATTCCCGGCGATTTGAAACTGGCCTTTTCCCAGCCTTTGTTCCGTGGTTTCCGTACCACCGCCGACACCGAACGCTCCGAGAATCTGGTCTTGGCCGAGCGCGCTCGGCTGGTTGCCACCGAACAGACCGTTCTGCTCGACGCTGTTACCGCTTACATGAACGTCGTTCGCGACCGTGCGGTGCTTGAATTGAGCACGGCCAATGTGGAAGTCTTGCGCAAGCAGTTGCAGGCGACCGAGGACCGTTTTCGCGTCGGCGAGTTGACTCGCACCGACGTGGCGCAGGCGCAAAGCCGGTTGCAGCGTTCGATCGCCGATCAGGTCACTGCGCGCGGGACCCTGACTAGTTCGATTGCGACCTACGTCTATGTCGTCGGGCACGCGCCGCGCGATCTGGCCTTCCCGCTGCCGCCAACCTCCTTGCCAAATGACGAAGCGCAGGCGATCGAGGCGGCCCGCGCCGGAAACCCCAATGTTATCGCGGCCGACTATGACGAGCGGGCGGCGAATAAGTCCGTCGATCTGGTCCGTGGCGAGCTCTACCCGTCGCTGTCGCTGAATGGCACCATGTCCTATGGCGCCGATCTGAATCCGGCAACGACCGAGACCCTGACCGAGACCATGACGGCGACCATGACCGTCCCGCTCTATTTGTCGGGCAGTGTTTACGCGCGTTTGCGCGGGGCGAAGCAGACCGCGAGCCAACGGATGCAGGATTTGGCCAACGCTCGGCGCGTGGCGGTCGAGGGTGCCACCAGCGCTTGGGAGAGCCTGCAGACCGCGCAGGCCACCGTCGTCGCCTTCGAGGCCGAGGTGCGGGCGCTGGAGATCGCCTATGAGGGCGTGCAGGAAGAAGCCCGCGTCGGGGCGCGCATGACCCTCGACGTGCTCAACGCCGAGCAGGAGTTGTTCAACGGCCGCGTCAATCTGGTGCGGGTGCGGCGCAATGCCGTTGTTTCGGCTTATCTGGTGTTCAGTTCGGTCGGCCGGATGACCGCCAAGGACCTGGGCCTTGCCGGCACGGCCTATGATCCTAGCGAATATTATAACCGAGTCCGTAACCGCTGGGCGGGCGCCGAGATCGACCGTTAGATTTTGCGGCCAAGGTCGTTGCGCATGGGCGCGCCCAACCTACGGCGCGCCCATTGCATTGCACAGCCACGATCGGCAATGGTGTGCCGCGGCGCGGACGTGTTAGCGTGATTCGTCTCGCCGAGTCTCCGACCGTGAGAGCCATGCCCGCTGCCAACGAACGCCAGCAAGAACCATCGATGGAGGAGATCCTCGCGTCCATTCGGAGAATCATTTCCGAGGACGGCGAGGATGGTGACGCTAAAGCGGCGCCGAAGGCCGAAGTAGAGCCGGTTCTCGAACTGACCGAGGTGGTCGCCGAGGGTGGCGAGGTCGTTAACTTGGCCGAGAAGTCAGAAAAGGCCCGCAAGCCAGAGGCTACTGCGGCCGAAGCGCCCAAGGAGCCGGCCGCGGCGTCTGGGCCTGGGGCGGCGATGGCCGCCGGGGCATCGTCGGGCAAGGCCGGGCTGATGTCGGAAGCGCGCGAGGCCGCTGCGGCGGCCGCGATGGGCGGGCTTCTGGATGCCGTCAAGGATGAGCTGATCAGCGCCGGGGGCAAAACGATCGAAGAGATCACCCGCGAATTGTTGCGCCCCATGCTGCATGCCTGGCTCGACGAAAACTTGCCTACCCTGGTCGAAACCCTGGTCAAGGACGAGATCAGACGCGTCGTCGGCCGCGCCCGCGGCCGCTAATTGCGCAAGGCCGCGCTTGGCCGCGTGAGCTTCGGGCGCTAAACACTCCTGCTCGGTGTGACGGTTCCGCCGCCGGAGCGGGAGTTCCTCTATGCTCGATAAGACTTTTGAGCCCAAGCCGGTCGAGGCGCGCCATTCCCAGGCGTGGCTAGACGCCCGCGCCTTCGAATCCGGCCGGCGGCCAAGCGCCAAGCCCTATACCATAGTCATCCCGCCGCCGAATGTGACCGGCAGCCTGCATATGGGCCATGCGCTCAACAACACCTTGCAGGACGTGCTGGTGCGCTGGAAGCGGATGCAAGGCTTGGACGTGCTATGGCAGCCGGGCACCGATCATGCCGGCATCGCGACGCAGATGGTGGTCGAGCGGCAATTGGCGGTGAAGGGGATCACACTTGACCGTAGCGGCAGCGCGGATGGCGGCAATTCCACGCGCATCGGACGGAAGGCCTTTCTCGAAAAGGTCTGGGCCTGGAAGGAGGAGTCCGGCGGCACTATCGTCGGACAGCTCAAGCGCCTGGGCGCCTCCTGCGATTGGCGGCGCGAACGGTTCACGATGGACGAGGGGCTGTCGCGCGCCGTCACCAAGGTGTTCGTCGCCCTGGCCAAGGAAGGGCTGATCTACAAGGACCAGCGCCTGGTCAATTGGGACCCGAAGCTGGCAACAGCAATTTCCGATCTCGAAGTCCAGCCGCGCGAGGTGAAGGGCAAGCTCTGGTACCTGCGCTATCCGCTCAAGGAGCGGCCGGGCGAATTCGTGACCGTGGCGACCACGCGTCCCGAAACCATGCTGGGTGACACCGGCATCGCGGTGCATCCGGAAGATCCGCGCACAAAGCATCTGATCGGGCTACATGCGGTCCTTCCGCTGGTCGGGCGAGAGATTCCCATTGTCGGCGACGAGTACGCCGACCCGGAAAAAGGCTCCGGCGCGGTCAAGATCACGCCGGCGCATGACTTCAACGATTTCGAGGTCGGCCGCCGCCATAAGTTGCCGGCGATTGGTATCTTCGACCGCACCGCGCATGTGAACGACGCCGCGCCCGCGGCCTATCGCGGGCTGGAACGCTTCGTCGCGCGCGACCGCGTGCTCGCCGACCTGACCGAGCAAGGGCTGGTCGAGAAGATCGAGGATATTACGCATTCGGTGCCTTACGGTGACCGCAGCGGCGTTCCGGTCGAGCCCTATCTGACCGAGCAATGGTATGCCGACGCGGCCACGCTAGCGGCGCCGGCGATCAAGGCGGTCGAGGACGGTCGCACGCGTTTTGTCCCGGCGCAGTGGTCGAAAACCTACTTCGAATGGCTGCGCAATATCCAGCCGTGGTGCATTTCGCGCCAGCTGTGGTGGGGGCATCAGATCCCGGCCTGGTACGGTCCGGACGACAAGGTCTTCGTCGAGGAAACCGAAGCGGCGGCCCAGGCGGCGGCGCGCGCGCATTACGGCAATGCCGTCACGCTCAAGCGCGACGAAGATGTGCTCGATACCTGGTTTTCCTCGGCGCTCTGGCCGTTCTCGACCCTTGGCTGGCCTGACGAGACGCCGGAGCTTGCCCGCCATTATCCGACCGATGTGCTGGTCACCGGCTTCGACATTATCTTTTTCTGGGTCGCGCGCATGATGATGATGGGGCTGCATCTCAGACACGAGGTGCCGTTCCACACCGTCTACATCCATGCCTTGGTCCGCGACGAGCAGGGGCAGAAGATGTCGAAATCCAAGGGCAATGTGATGGATCCCTTGGAACTGATCGACCGCTACGGCGCCGATGCGCTGCGCTTCACCCTGGCGGCGATGGCGGCGCAGGGGCGCGATGTAAAACTGTCCACCGCGCGGGTCGAGGGCTTCCGCAACTTCGCCACGAAATTATGGAACGCCGCCCGCTTCGCCGAAATGAACGGCTGCGCCTATGACGCAGGCTTCAATCCGAAGCGCGCCAACGCAATCCTCAACCGCTGGATCATAAGCGAGGCGGCAACGGTCGGGGCCAAGCTTGATGCCAGCCTGGAGGCGTTCAAATTCGATTCCGCGGCGCTCGCGCTCTATCACTTCGTCTGGGGCAACTTCTGCGATTGGTATCTCGAACTGGCCAAGCCGGTGCTGCAAGGGCCGGATGGTCCGGCGCGCAGCGAGGCGCGCGCGACCGTCGCCTGGGTCTTGGTGCGCGTGTTGCATCTGTTGCACCCGTTCATGCCCTTCGTGACCGAGGAGTTGTGGGCGCAGTTCCGCCCCGCTGACGGCACCAAGCTGTTGATGCTCTCGACGTGGCCGACCGACGATCCCCTGCTGCGCGATCCCGCGTCTGCGGCCGAAATGATCTGGGTGGTGCGGCTAGTTTCCGCCGTGCGCGCGGTGCGGGCGGAAATGAATGTACCGGCCGGGGCGCGCATCGACCTGGTCGTGCGCGACGCCAATGCGGCCTCGCGCGCGCGGCTCGATCGCAACGCCGATCAGATCAAGACACTCGCCCGGCTGGCTAACATCGCGCTCGACGGCGCCATGCCCAAAGGCGCGGCGCAGCTGGTGCTCGACGAGGCGACGCTGGTGTTGCCGCTCGAGGGCGTGATCGACATCGCCGCCGAACGCCGCCGCCTGGAAAAAGAAATCGCCCGGCTCGACGGCGAAGTCGCTAAGATCGACGCCAAGCTCGGCGACGAGAAGTTTCTGGCCCGCGCGCCGGCGGAGGTGGTCGAGGAGCAGCGCGAACGCCGCGCCGATGCGCTCGATGCCAAGGGCAAGCTCACAACCGCGCTTGGACGGCTGGCGGCGTAATGGCCAAGCCCGCGCTCACCCGCACCGACCGGGCACTGATCAAGGCCGCCGAGGGGCTGATCCGCGACCGCTATGCCGAAGGGCGGCATCACATCGCCGCCGCGGTCCGGCTCAAGGACGGCACGATCCACACCGGCTTGCACATCGACACCTATGTCGGGCGGGCGTCCGTCTGCGCCGAGGCGGTAGCCATCGGCACGGCCTTGGGCTCCGGCCCGGGGAAGATCACGACCGTGGTTTCGGTCCGCCATCCGCGCCCGCGCGAGAAGAACCAGGTGATCCATGTCGTCTCGCCCTGCGGCAACTGCCGCGAACTTCTGGCTGATTTCGCGCCCGATTGTTCGGTCATCCTCGACCGCGACGGCCACCTCTCGCGCGTGCCGATCAAGGATCTCCTACCGTATAAATACGTGCGCCGGCCTTAGCCGGACGATCAGCCTCATAGGCCCATGCGTCCGTCGGACTGGGCAAAATCGGGGCCGGACTATAGGGTCAGGCGGCAATAACCCCAGTCCGCCGAGGACCCGATGGCCGAGAAGAAATTCGACAAGTCGAAACTGCCCAGCCGCCATGTCTCCGTGGGCGCCAAAAGCGCGCCGCACCGCGCCTATTACTACGCCATGGGCATGTCGGAGGCTGATATCGCCCAGCCCTTCATCGGTGTGGTCACCACCTGGAACGAGGCCGCGCCGTGCAACATCTCGCTCGCCCGCCAAGCGCAGGTGGTGAAGCATGGCGTGAAGGCGGCTGGTGGTACGCCGCGCGAGTTCACCACCATCACGGTCACGGACGGTATCGCCATGGGCCATGCCGGGATGAAATCCTCGCTGGTCAGCCGTGAGGTGATCGCGGATTCGGTCGAGCTGACCGTGCGCGGCCATTGCTATGACGGGCTGGTCGGACTGGCCGGCTGCGACAAGTCGCTGCCGGGTCTGATGATGGCCATGCTGCGGCTGAATGTGCCATCGGTGTTCCTCTATGGCGGCTCGATCCTGCCGGGTAAGTTCCACGGCAAGGACGTGACCATCGTCGATGTGTTCGAGGGCGTCGGGGCCAATGCCGCCGGCAAGATGAGCGACGCCGATCTGCATGAGCTTGAATGCGCCGCCTGTCCCTCGGCCGGGTCATGCGGCGGGCAATATACCGCCAACACCATGGCCTGCGTGTCGGAAGCCATGGGGCTCGCGCTGCCCGGCTCGGCGATGCCGCCCGCGCCCTATGAAAGCCGCGATGTGTTCGGCCAGGCATCTGGCCGTGCGGTCATGAATCTGATCGCCAAGCACATCCGCCCACGCGATATCGTGACGCTGAAGGCGCTGGAAAATGCCGCGACTGTGGTGGCCGCCTCGGGCGGCTCGACCAATGCCGCGCTGCATCTGCCGGCGATCGCGCATGAGGCCGGGATTTCCTTCACCCTTGACGACGTGGCGCGCATTTTCCGCCGCACGCCCTATATCGCCGATCTGAAACCGGGCGGGAAATATGTCGCCAAGGACCTGTATGACGTCGGCGGGGTGCCTATACTGATCAAGGCGCTGCTCGATGGCGGGTTCATCCACGGCGAGTGCATGACCGTGACCGGCAAGACGATCGCCGAGAACCACAAGCACATACGCCTGCCCAAGGACCAGGACGTGGTCTATCCGGTTTCGAAGGCGCTCTCGCCCACGGGCGGCGTCGTGGGCCTTAAAGGCTCGCTCGCGCCGGACGGCGCCATCGTCAAGGTCGCCGGGATGAAGACGCTGCAATTCCGTGGCCCGGCGCGCGTGTTCGACCGCGAGGAAGATGCACTCGATGCGGTCATGAAGCGTAAATACAAAAAGGGCGATGTGATCGTCATTCGCTACGAGGGGCCGCGCGGCGGGCCGGGAATGCGCGAGATGCTGTCCACCACCGCGGCCCTTTACGGGCAGGGCGTTGGCGACACGGTGGCGCTGATTACCGACGGGCGTTTTTCGGGCGGGACGCGGGGCTTCTGCATCGGCCATATCGGGCCGGAAGCGGCCGTTGGTGGGCCGATCGCTCTGCTGCAAGACGGCGATATCATCGCCATCGATGCCGCCAAGGGGACGCTCGAAGTCGAGTTGTCCAAGACCGAACTAGCCAAGCGCAGACGAGCCTGGAAGGCGCGCGCGCATGACTTCAATTCGGGCACGCTGTGGAAATATGCGCAGACGGTCGGCCCGGCGCATCTGGGAGCGGTCACGCATCCGGGCGCGAAGTCGGAGACACATCTTTATGCGGACATTTAGCCCCGCAAACAGTCTGGCAGAATGAACCAGGAATTGTGGCTTTTGGCGGCGAGCGTCGTGCTCGGCCTCGTGCAGATCAGTCTCGTTTCGCGGGCGCAAAAGGCGCAGCGATCGACCGAGTGGTATAAGAGTTCGCGCGACGAAGCTGTCCCGCCCTTGACCGGAGTCGCCGGGCGGCTGGAGCGCGCATTCAAGAATTACAGCGAAACCTTTCCGCTCTTCGCGGCGGCCGTATTGATGGCCCAGGTGGCCGACAGGCACGGCTGGCTCACGCTGATTGGCGCGCATCTCTATTTCTGGGGGCGCGTCGCCTATGTGCCGTTTTACGCCTTAGGCAAGCAGATGTTCCGCTCCACCGCTTGGGGCTTCGCAACCCTTGGCACCCTGCTGATCCTGATCGGACTGGCCTAACGCTCGGGCGCGGCGAGGGAGCACCACACCGGCACATGGTCGGAAGCGTGCTCCTCAGCGCGCGGCGCCTTGTCGATCTGGCAAGCGGTGAGCCGGTCGGCGGCTTGCGGCGAGAGCAGCAGATGGTCGATGCGGATGCCGGCATCGCGCTCGAAGGCGCGCGCCTGGTAATTCCAGAAGCTGTAGGCGAGCGGCTCGTCATGCAGGGCGCGAAACGCCTCGGTATAGCCAAGATGCAGAAGTTTGCGGAATGCCGCGCGGCTTTCCGGCTGGAAGAGCGCATCGCCCGCCCAGGCTTTGGGATCGTGGCAATCGCGGTCTTCAGGGATCACGTTATAGTCGCCGCCTAGCACCACGGCTTCCTCATCCTTCAGCAGCTTGCGCGCATGCGCGATCAGCCGCTCCATCCAGTCGAGCTTGTAGACGAATTTCTCGGTGCCGAGCGGATTGCCATTGGGCAGATAGATCGAGGCGACGCGGCATCCACGGTCGCCGGCATCGATCCAGGCCTCGATGAAGCGCGCCTGCGGATCCTCGTACCCGGGCAGGCCGCGCCGCACATCGTCGAGCCGGAATATGGAGGCGATCGCGACGCCGTTATAGGTCTTCTGTCCATGGATCGCGAGATTGTAGCCGCGCGATTCGAATTCCATGGTGGGGAAGCCGTCGGCGACAGTCTTGATTTCCTGCATCAGCAGGACATCGGGCTTGGCCGCATCCAGCCACGCCAGCACATTGGGCAGCCGCGCCTTGATCGAATTGACGTTCCAGGTGGCGATTTTCATCGGGTCAGCCCCATGCTTCGACTGGCTCAGCATGAGGCTGGAGAGGGCGGCCGGCAATCAGACGGCGAAGGATGACCCGCAGCCGCAGGAGGACGCCGCATTCGGGTTGGTGATTTGGAACGAAGCCCCGGCCAGGGTTTCAACCCAGTCCAATTCCGAGCCGGCGAGCAGGTCGAGCGAGCTTGCGTCCACCACCACGCGCACGCCGTCGCGGTTGAATACCGTGTCGTCGCCATTGACAGCCGTGTCGAGCACGAAGCCATATTGGAAGCCGGAACAGCCGCCGCCATCGATATGCACGCGGAACAGCGGATCCTGGCCTTTCGCCCGTTCATCGACGGTGAGCGCGGCAATCCGGCGCGCCGCCCGCTCGGTTATGGCGAGCGTACGCGGCACCGGAGCTGGCGTGGGCGTATTGGCAAGGGCGCTCGGCTGCGTCATCCGTAACCCGTAAAGCTAAAGGTGCGGGCGATTCGGCCCGCCCACGGTTTATATGTAGGCTCGAAGCGTACCAAGTCAATTGACGGCCAATTCCGCAAGGCCGCAGCTATGTATGATGGTATAAGATTATGAATATTTTTAGACGATTTGAAGCCATCACGCGGGCCGAAATCGAGGCTCTGGCTAAGGCCGGAGCGCTGCCCGCTGGTCTCGACCTGTCCGCCCTGTCGGTCGATCCACCGCGCGAGGCGGCGCATGGCGATCTGTCCACCAACGCCGCCATGGTGCTGGCCAAGCCGGCCGGCAAGCCGCCGCGTGCCATCGCCGATCTGTTGGCCGAGCGTCTGCGAATGATTCCCGACGTTACGGAAGTCACGGTCGCCGGACCGGGTTTCATCAACTTGCGGCTAGCGCCCGAGGTTTGGCGCGCCGAACTTGCGACGCTACTGCGGGCCGGGCGGGAATACGGCAAGGCCGCTATCGGCCATGGGCAGGCGGTCAATGTCGAGTATGTCTCGGCCAATCCGACCGGCCCGCTGCATGTCGGGCATGCGCGCGGCACGGTGGTCGGCGACGCGCTGGCCAATCTGCTCGCCTTCGCCGGCTATCGCGTGACCCGCGAGTACTATATCAACGATGCTGGCGCGCAGGTCGATGCGCTCGCTGTGTCCGCTTATGCCCGCTACCTGGAGGCGCTTGGCACGAGCATGGACGAGGCCGCGTTCGCGCGATTGGTTCCCGGGCGCGATTGGGCCTATCGCGGCGAATACCTTGTGCCGCTCGGCGCCGCGCTCGCCGCGCACCATGGTCGCGACCTCGCCGGCAAAAACGAAGCGGTCTGGCTGCCGATCGTGCGCGACCAGGCTATCGCGGCGATGATGGCGCTCATTCGCGAGGATTTGGCCGCGCTTGGCGTCAGGCATGACATCTTCAGCTCGGAACGCGCGCTGGTCGATGCCGGCGCGGTCGATGCCGCGGTCAAGGTTCTTGAATCGCGCGGGCTGATCTACACCGGCGTGCTCGAACCGCCCAAGGGCAAGAAGCCGGACGATTGGGAGCCGCGCCCACAGACCTTGTTCCGCGCGACGCAGTTCGGCGACGAGGTCGATCGGCCGTTGAAAAAATCAGACGGGTCATGGACCTATTTCGCGACCGACCTGGCCTATCACTTCGACAAATGGCGGCGCGGTTTCCAGGTCATGATCGACGTGTGGGGCGCCGACCACGGCGGCTATATCAAGCGCATGCAGGCTGGGGTCAAGGCTCTGACCGAGGATGCCGCCGCGCTCGACGTCAAGATCTGCCAATTGGTCAAGCTGTTGGAGAATGGCCAGCCGGCAAAGATGTCGAAGCGCGCCGGCACCTTCGTCACGCTGCGCGACTTGATCGAGGCGGTCGGCAAGGATGTGGTCCGCTTCATCATGCTCACAAGGCGCAACGATGCGTCGCTGGATTTCGATTTGGTCAAAGCGCGCGAGCAGAGCCGCGACAACCCGGTCTTCTATGTCCAATACGCGCATGCCCGCTGCCGATCGGTGCTGCGCCACGCGCACGAGCTCTATCCCGACGCCGCGCTGGACGGCGCGGCCTTGGCCTCGTCACCGCTCGCGCGTCTTGAAGATCGGGCCGAGATCGGGCTCATTCAGGTGCTCGCGCAGTGGCCGCGAGTCGTCGAGTCGGCGGCCTTGGCGCATGAACCGCATCGGATCGCTTTCTATTTGTCGGAAGTCGCGGCGGCGTTTCACGGATTGTGGACACGCGGAAAAGATGAGGCGCAGCTTCGTTTTTTGATAGAAAGCGACCGGCCGTTGACCATGGCGCGTCTGGCGTTGGTTGAAGGAGTTGCGAGCATCGTCGCTGCAGGGCTAAGCATAATGGGAGTGGCTCCGGTGGAGGAGATGCGCGAATGAGCGCGGCCGAGAAGACGGGGCGACGTTTTGGCGACCGGGGATGGCTGCTGGTCGTGGGCGCGGTCAGTGTGGCGCTCGCGGGATTTGGCGGCGTTCTTTGGTACGCCTACTCCGTGGGCAACCAGGATAATGGCGCGCCGCTGTTGAACGCCGATGCGACGCTGATCAAGGTCAAACCGGTAACGCCTGTGGGATTGCCGCCGCAAGCGCTCGAGCGTGAAATTTATAAACTTCAACGGCCGGCGGCCCCGGGGCAGGTTGAGCGCGTGCTGCCGCCGCCCGAGACGCCGCTTGCCCGGCCCGCGCCGCCGCTGCCGGGCCCGGTGGAGACGCAACTGGCCGCGCCGCCATCACCACTTGCGCGGATTCCGGCCGAAACTCCGCCCGCTGTCCCGAATACGGCTCCCCGGTCCAGCCCGGCGCTGGATAAGCTGATCGAGGGGATCCTCAAGGATGAACCGGCGGCCGGGCCCGCGCCCTCGACCGTCAGTCCGAAGCCAACAGCCGCACTGCCGGCGGTGACTGAGGCCTCGCCGCCGGCGGCTCCGCCGCGGCAAATTGCGCAAGTACCCACACGCCCTGGCGCCTTTAGCGTGCAGCTGGTCTTGTTGCAAACCGAGGAGGCTGCGCGCCAAGCCTGGACCAAGGCGCGCACGAGTTACGCTGATTTGCTGTCGGGGCTTGAAGGGACGGTCACGCCGGCGACGCTGCCCGACAAGCGGGTCGTCTGGCGCGTTCAGGTTGGGCCGCTCGCCAGCCGTGACGCGGCCGACACGTTGTGCGGAGCGCTGCGCGCACGTAAATCGACCTGCCTCGTCCTCGCCCCGTGATGTCCCGGCCATTGGCCGTTATTTTCGGCTGCGCCGGCACGACTCTGTCGCCGGCCGAGAGCGCTTTCTTCACGCGCAGCAAGCCGCTTGGGTTTAGCCTCTATAAGCGCAATTGCGAGACACCGGAACAGACGCGGGCGCTGGTCGATGCGCTGCGCGCCTGCGTCGGCCGCGCCGATGCTCCGGTCCTGATCGATCAGGAGGGCGGGCGGGTCGCGCGGCTCAAGCCGCCGCATTGGCGCATCGGTCCCTCGGGCGCGGCGCTGGGGGCCATCGCCCGCCGGGATCGCGCGGCGGGGGTCGAGGCGACCTATCTGCATTATCGCTTGATTGCGGCAGATCTGGCGCCGCTTGGCATCGATGTGAATTGCGCGCCGGTTCTTGACGTGGCGCAGGCGGGCATGACAGCGGCGATCGGCGACCGCGCCTTCTCCGACGATCCGATGATCGTGACCGAGCTTGGCCTTGCCGCCTGCGCCGGGCTCTTGGCGGGCGGCGTGATGCCGGTCATCAAGCATATGCCGGGGCACGGGCGGGCCGGGGTCGATAGCCACATGGAGCTTCCGCGCGTCGCGGCCACCGAGGCCGAGCTGCTGCGCGCCGACTATGCGCCGTTCATCGCCGCCGCCGGCATGCCCTGGGGCATGACCGCGCATATCGTCTATCCGGTGCTTGATCCTTCCGCGCCCGGGACCACATCGAAGATCGTGATCGAGCGGGTCATCCGCGGCGTGATTGGTTTTGCGGGGTTCCTGGTGAGCGACGATATCACGATGAAGGCTCTGTCCGGCACGGCCGCCGAACGCGCCGTCGCCTCACTGAGCGCCGGCTGTGACGCCGCCCTGCATTGCAGCGGCGAGATGGCAGAGATGGAAACCATCGCCGAGGTCGTGCCGTCGCTCACGCCCGCGGCTGTGCGCCGGCTGGAGCGCGCACGCGCCCTGGTTCCGGCGCGGACGGCGGGCGCGCTGCCGGCCGAAGACAGCGCCGCGCGGCTCTATCAGCTGCTCGCCCGCGCTGCCTGAGGGCGCGCCGGCATGGATTGGTACGATCTCGCCTTCAAGGCTTCGATCTGGGTGTTGCCGGCGTTGTTTGCCATCACGCTGCACGAGGCGGCGCATGGCTGGGCGGCGCTCAAGCTCGGCGACGACACTGCCTATCGGCTTGGCCGCGTCACCTTTAACCCGCTGCGCCATATCGACCCGTTCGGCACAGTGCTTCTGCCGGCGATACTGATCTTTTCTGGCTCAGGGTTGCTCTTCGGCTGGGCCAAACCCGTACCCGTGAATTTCAACCGCCTGCACCGTCCGAAGCGCGATATGGTTTGGGTCGCGGCCGCCGGGCCGGCTATGAACATAGCCTTGGCGTTAATATCCGCGCTCGCCCTGCACGCAACCGGGCAACTGCCCGCTTCGGTGGTCAAGTGGGCGCAGCAGAATCTGGTCAACTCCTTGCAACTCAATGTTGTGTTGGCCGTGTTCAATATGCTGCCACTGCCGCCGCTTGATGGCGGGCGGGTGGCCGTCGGCCTTTTGCCGAATGGCCTGGCGCGCGCGTTGGCCTCGGTCGAACGCTACGGCATGATGATCTTGATTTTTGGTCTGTTCGTATTGCCAGAGCTGGGCCGGAGTCTGCGAATTGATTTGAATATTTTCAACTGGTTGCTCGCTGGGCCGGTAGAATTTCTGATTGATACGATCCTCGGTCTGAGTGGTCTGAGATAGAATATCCAGGCGAGTCGGGTGCAAGAGTCGGGGACGATCGTGCAGGCGGACGAGGAATTCGAAGCAAAGACCGCGGATGGACCGGACGCCGAGGGCGAGGCCGGACTGGTCGTGCGGCTTGACGGCTTCGAGGGGCCGCTCGATCTTTTGCTGTCGCTTGCGCGCGAGCAAAAGGTCGACCTTACGCGTATCTCGATCCTTGCCCTGGCGGAGCAATATCTCGCCTATGTGCAGGCGGCACGGCATCTCAGGCTGGAAGTGGCGGCCGAATATATTGTCATGGCCGCCTGGCTCGCCTATCTGAAATCGCGGCTGCTGCTGCCGCATGACGCGGTCGAGGAAGACGAGCCGAGCGGCGAGGAAATGGCCGCCGCGCTGCGCTTCCAATTGCAACGGCTCGAGGCTATGCGCGAGGCGGCGACGCGGCTGATAGCCCGCCCGCGCCTGGGCGTCGAGGTGTTCGGCCGCGGCCAGCCGGAAGGTCTCGCGCTCACCAGCCATACTGTCTATCACGCGAGCCTCTTTGATCTGCTGTCGGCCTATGGCGCCATCAAGCGCCGCGTTCAGCCACGCCAACTACGCATTGCGCCGGAGGTCGCCTGGTCGATCGAGCGGGCGCTCGCGCGCTTGCGGGCGCTGTTGCCCGGGGTCAGCGATTGGGCGACACTTACGAGTCTGTTGCCGTCATCGACGGAGGATGAATTCGATCGCCGCTCCGCCTTGGCGGCGACTTTTGGCGCGACGCTTGAATTGGCTAAATCGGGTTCGGCGCTTCTGCGCCAGGATGCGGCCTTTGGCGCTATTTATGTGCGTTTGCGCGCCGCGGCGCAGGTTTTTGTTACGGAAGGACAGGGATGATGGACGCCGGGCGCAATGAAGATCTCCGCACGCTCGAAGCGCTGCTGTTTTCCGCCGCCGAACCGCTTGACTTGGCGGCGATCACCGCGCGGCTGCCGGACGGCGCCGACGCCGAAGGCCTGCTCGCCGAACTCGCCGCCGAATATGACGGACGCGGGGTCAATCTGGTGTGCACGGGCGAGCGTTGGTCGTTCCGCACCGCGCCCGATCTGGCGCCGCTGCTGAAACTCGAGCGCGACGTTCAGCGTCGGCTGTCTCAGGCGGCTCTCGAAACTCTGGCGATTGTCGCCTACCACCAGCCGGTGACGCGCGCCGAGGTCGAAACGATTCGCGGCGTGGCGTCGAGCAAGGGCTCCTTCGACGCGCTGCTCGAAGCCGGCTGGATCAGGCCCAGCCGGCGGCGCGAGGCGCCCGGTCGGCCGCTGACTTGGGTAACGACGCAAGTGTTTCTCGACCATTTCGGCCTCGGCGGTCTGGGCGAGTTGCCGGGGGCGAAGGAATTGGAAGCGGCCGGACTACTCGACACTCGGCCGGCGATCGCGGCACAGGCCGAACGTGAAATCGATGAGCCGGCGGCAGAGTTGCCGTCCGAAGAGGAGGTGCTGCCCGAACCGCTGGTCCTATCCGATGAAGCAGACGGCCCGGTGGCGAGCGAGGACGAAACGCGGAATCTGGCCGCTGCCGCGGCCGAGTAAGCTGGTCGCCAAGCCGTTCCGCTCCGCTTAGAGTGCAGCGGCATGAGCGCGCTCCGCCTGTCCGGCATCCGCCACCTGTATGATTCGACCCTTGCGGTCGATGGCGTCGATTTGGCGCTGGCCGCGGGCGAGCTTTTGTCGCTTGTCGGCCCTTCGGGCTGCGGCAAGTCGACATTGCTGCGGCTGATCGCCGGACTTGAGCCGTTGCAAGCGGGCGAGATCTCCATCGGCGAGCAGGTGCTCGAGCGCGCCGGCGCGGCCGGCGTGCCACCCGAGGCGCGCGGGGTCGGCATGGTCTTCCAGGACTACGCGCTGTTTCCCCATCTGACCGTTTTGCAGAACGTCGCCTTCGGCCTCGACCGCCTACCGGTGCAACAGCGGCGCGCGAAGGCACTGGCGGCTCTGGCGCAAGTCGGCCTCGAATCCTTGGCCGAGGCCAATCCGTCGCGCCTGTCCGGGGGGCAGCAGCAGCGCGTGGCGTTGGCGCGTGCGCTCGCTCCCGGTCCGCGGGTCATGCTGCTGGACGAACCGTTCTCCGGCCTCGACACTCGGCTCAGGCGTCAGGTGCGTGACGAGACCCTGCATCTGCTCAAGGACAGTGGCGTGACCACGCTGCTGGTAACGCATGATCCGGACGAGGCGTTGTTCATGGCCGACCGCGTCGCGCTCATGCGCGCCGGTCGATTGGTGCAGACCGGTTCTCCGGCGGAGCTTTACTACCGGCCGAACGGACCCTTCGCCGCAGAGTTCTTTGGCGAGGTCAATCGCATCGCCGGTCGCGCCCTCGGTGGCCGGGTTGCCACCGCCCTCGGCGAGGTCGCTGCGGAGTCCTGGCCCGATGGGGCCGAGGTCGAGGTTTTGGTCAGGCCGGAGGCCATCACCTTGCTCCGCCAGGTCGAGGACGATGCGGCGCCGGCGCTGATCGGTAGGGTCTTGGCCGCGCGACTGTTGGGACGCAGCAGTTTAGTGCATTTCGAACTCGCCGTGGCCGGAGGAAATGCCTTGCATTTGCATGCGCGGGTGCCCGGGCGCTTCCTGCCGCGTGCGGACGAACGCTTCGCGGTACGCCTGGACTCGTCGCAAGCCTTTGTATTTGCCCGGCGTGATACCTAGATAGAAAAAAGAATTGGCATGGGTCGGTGCCGGCATTGTCCGGCGTTGGGCGTTTCGTGCTACTCTGTCCAGATTAATCAGCGGGCGTCAGCGAGGGAGTAACGCGGCATGGGTATAGGAAGCTTCAGCATTTGGCACTGGCTGATCGTGCTGGTGGTCGTGTTGCTGCTCTTTGGCGGACGCGGCAAGATTCCGTCGCTCATGGCGGATGTGGCCAAGGGCATCAAATCCTTCAAGACCAGCATGAAGGATGACAAGGAAGGCACTGAGACGGCAGCCGCCAAGCAGATCGAAGGCGAGCCGGCTCAGGACAAGGCCACCAAAAGCTAGCAGGCAGCGTTTGCGCCTCCTGTGCGAGCGGCTGGGTGGCGGGGCGGCTTCCGCCTCGGTTTCCTTGCGCCGGGTGTGAGCGATGTTTGATCTCAGCTGGACGCATATCCTCATGGTTGTGGTCGTGGCGCTGGTCGTGATCGGTCCCAAGGATTTGCCGATCGCGATTCGCGCCGTCGGCAAATGGATCGGCCGGGCCAAGTCGCTGGCGCGTGATTTTCAGGACAGCATGGCCGAGCTGGCGAAAGAGGCCGAGCTCGACAAGGTCAAACAGGAATTCGACGAGTTCACCCGCTATGACCCGGGCGAAGAGTTGAAGAAAGCCGCCGGCATCGACGACGCCGAACTGGACAAAATCTTACCGCCCGAACAGGAGTTGGACGAGAATTTCGAACCGATTCCGCGTCGGACGGTTACCTCCACTCCTTTGCCATCCTCCATGCCGTCCAGCAGCCCGACTCCGCCGCAGGTTGACCCGGCGACGGCCATGGGTCCGACTCCGCCCCGGCTGGCGTCGGTGCATGTGCCGCCGACGCCCGAAGCCGTGGCCGCCGCGCCGTCCGAAGTTGCGCGCCCGGCCTCCGGCCGCGGCTAGTCGCCGAATCAATTCATGAGCATCCCCGGTCAGGACACCGAGGTCGAAAACAAGCGCATGCCGCTCTTGCAGCATCTGATCGAGCTGCGCCAGCGCCTGATCTATTCGCTGTTCGCCTTCTTTATCGCCTTCGGGATCGCTTTTATCTACGCCGACGTCATCTTTGATTTTCTGGTGCGGCCGCTGGTCAGAGTGTGGGCGGATGCCGGATTGACCGACAAGCGGTTCATTTTCACCGCCATGCAGGAAAAGTTCTTCACCAACGTCAAGGTGGCGATGTTCGCCGCCGCGTTTGTGTCTTTTCCCTTTGTTGCCGCGCAGATCTGGATGTTTGTCGCGCCTGGCCTCTATCGCAATGAGCGGCGCGCGTTCCTGCCGTTCTTGCTGGCGACGCCGATCATGTTCCTGGTCGGGGCAGGATTCGTCTACTACGTCATCATGCCGATGGCGTGGAAGTTCTTCGCCGCCTTCGAACAGGCCGCCATGCCGGGCGAGGTCGCGATCGTGCTCGAGCCGAAGGTGAACGAGTATTTGTCCCTGGTCATGGGGCTGATCTTCGCCTTTGGCCTGTGCTTCGAGATGCCGGTCGCGCTTTCGCTCATGGCGCGCGCCGGGCTGGTCAGCGCGGATGGCTTGGCCGAAAAGCGCCGTTACGCGATTGTAGCGATAGCCGTGGTCGCGGCCGTGCTCACGCCGCCCGATCCCATCAGCATGACTTCGCTCGCGGTTCCGCTCGTAATTCTGTATGAAATCTCGATCATCTGCGCGCGGCTGATCGAGCGTAGTCTCGAATCCGCGGTCGCGGGCGAGGGCGCTTAGCCCGCAGTCGTGGCTGGTAAGAAAATGCGCGCGCATAGCCGCGCGATCGGCTAGTAGGAGCCGATGCTCGACCTCAAATGGATTCGCGATAACCCCAGCCAATATGACGCCGGACGGGCGCGGCGCGGCCTTGACCCCTTGTCGGCCGAGCTGCTGGCGCGTGACGCGGCGCATCGTGCCGTGCTGACCGAGCTGCAACAGGCGCAGGGTCGGCGGAATCAAGCCTCGAAGGAAATCGGCGCCGCCTTGGCCGCCGGCAAGCGCGACGAGGCCGAGCGGCTCAAAGGCGAAGTCGCCCAGCTCAAGGGCAAGCTCGAAGATGGCGAAAGCCGTGCGCGCAGCGAAGCAGCCGGCTTGGACGCCATGCTGGCCGAACAGCCAAATCTTCTATCCGACGACGTCCCCGATGGTCCCGACGCCTCTGTCAACAAGGAACTCCGCCGTTGGGGCGAACCGGCGAAAATGGCGTTCAAGCCCAAGGAGCATTGGGAGCTGGGCGAAGCACTAGGGCTGATGGATTTCGCCGCCGCCGCACGCATGAGCGGGGCGCGTTTCACGGTGCTCAAGGGCGGGCTTGCCCGGCTGGAACGTGCGCTCGGTCAGTTCATGCTCGATCTGCACACGCGCGAGTTTGGCTATCTGGAAACCAGCCCGCCTGTCCTCGTGCGTGATACGGCACTGTTTGGCACCGGCCAGCTGCCAAAATTCGCCGAAGATCTGTTCCGTACCACCTCTGACCATTGGCTGGTGCCGACGGCCGAAGTGCCGCTGACCAACATGGTCGCCGAGCAGATCCTCGATGAAAGCTCTCTGCCATTGCGCTTTACCGCGCTCACCGGCTGCTTCCGGGCCGAGGCCGGAGCGGCCGGCAAGGACACGCGCGGCATGTTGCGCCAGCATCAGTTCTACAAGGTCGAGTTGGTGTCGATCGCGCATCCGGACGCGTCCGAGGCCGAGCACCAGCGCATGACTTCCGCGGCCGAAGAGGTGCTCAAGCGGCTCGAACTGCCCTATCGGGTGGTGCTGCTTTGTGCCGGAGACACCGGATTTTCGGCGCGCAAGACGCATGACCT
The DNA here is from genome assembly GCA_009694135.1 of Alphaproteobacteria bacterium. Classification (GTDB taxonomy): domain Bacteria; phylum Pseudomonadota; class Alphaproteobacteria; order UBA6615; family UBA6615; genus SHVS01. The sequence goes on along the minus strand of SHVS01000005.1, from coordinate 24,116 downwards.
GGAAGTCTGGCTGCCGGGGCAGGGGGTCTATCGCGAGATTTCCTCCTGCTCGAACTGCGGCGATTTCCAGGCGCGGCGGATGCGCGCGCGTATGCGTTCCGGCGCCGCAAAGGGAACCCGTTTCGTGCATACGCTCAACGGTTCGGGTGTCGCGGTCGGGCGGGCGCTGATCGCGCTGATGGAGAACCATCAGCGGGCGGATGGGACGATCGCGATCCCGCCGGCGTTGCGACCCTATATCGACGGCCGTGAAACGATCGGGCGCGATGGCTAAGCGGGCGATCGATCTGCAACGCGCCCGCGTGCTGTTAACCAACGACGATGGGATTCACGCGCCCGGACTGAAACTGCTCGAAAAAATTGCGCATAAGCTCGCGAGGGACATCTGGGTGAGCGCGCCGGAAACCGAACAGAGCGCCGCCAGCCATTCGCTCACGTTGCACCAACCGCTGCGCATCCGTCATGTCCAGCGCCGCCGTTATGCGGTCAGCGGAACGCCGACCGATTCGGTTTTGCTGGCGCTGCACCACATCATCGAAGGGCGGACGCCGGATCTGGTGCTCTCGGGCGTCAATCGCGGTGCCAATCTGGGCGAGGACATCACCTATTCGGGCACGGTCGCGGCCGCGATGGAGGCGACATTGCTGCGCGTCCCGGCGATCGCGCTCAGCCTCTACGTCGAGGCGGGCCGCGAGCGCGCGCATTGGTCGACGGCCGAGGCGCATCTGCCCGGTCTGATTTCGCGTATCTGTGCCGCCGGCTGGCCAGCGGGCGTGCTGATCAATGTGAATCTGCCCGACCTGCCGCCGGATGAGGTCAAAGGAATTCGCGTGACACGCCAAGGTCAGCGCAAGATTGGTGATAATCTGGTGCAGCGAGTCGATCCGCGCGGCCGCCCCTATACTTGGATCGGGACGCAGCGCGACGAAGGCACGCCCGGCCTGGGGACCGACTTGGCCGCGGTGTACGCCGGCTATATCTCGGTCACGCCGGTGCATCTCGATCTGACGCACCGCGCGTCGATGCGCGCGCTCAAGGAGGTTCTGGCGTGACTGTTGCCACCCGCATGATCCGCCTGATCCTTGAGCTGCGCCTGGCGGGCGTCACCGACACGCGCGTTTTGTCGGCGCTTGAGCGCATTCCGCGCGATCGCTTCGTGCCGCGCGCGTTGCAGCACCAGGCCTATGAAAACATCGCCATCCCGATCGGGCATGGTCAGACGCTTAGCCAGCCCCTGGTGGTCGCGCGCATGACCGAGGCGCTCGATCTCAATGATCGCCACAAGGTGCTCGAAATCGGCACCGGCTCCGGCTACCAGACGGCCGTCCTGGCGCAGCTTTGCCGCCGAGTCTATTCGATCGAGCGCCATCGGCCGCTGCAGATCAACGCCGAGAATCGGCTCAAGCGGCTGCGGCTGAACAACGTCACGCTGCGCGTCGGTGACGGAATGCTGGGGTGGAAGGAACAGGCGCCGTTCGACCGGATTTTGGTCACCGCCGCGGCCGCCGAGCGGCCGGAAGTGATCTTCAGCCAATTGGCCGAGGGCGGCGTGTTGATCTTGCCGCTTGGGGCGCAGAGCCGCGACCAGACCTTGCTGCGCATTACGCGGCGCAATGGGGAAATCGTCAGCGAGGAGCTTTCAACCGTGCGTTTCGTCCCTCTGGTTTCTGGCGCCGTCGCGCCGCCGGTGCGTCGCCGTGCATCGTAACCTTTCGCAGCTCCTGCCGCTGGCGCTTGCCTTGGCCGCCTGCGCCCAGAACCCTCGGCCGGCGGTCGTCGTCGATCATGGGCGTCCAGTGATGACGCAGCAAATTCATGCCGGAGCGACCACGACGACGATTGACACTCCGCCGGCAAATGAAGTGCCGCTGGCGGCCCCCGTGCAGCGTGTCGACATCCAGGCTCTTAAATCCGAAGAACCGGCGGCGGTGGCGGCTCGGCCGGAGCCTGCCGCCGTTTTGCCGCGCGTGACGCCTGTAGCGCCGAGTCTGGCACCGCCGCCCGAGCAACCCGTAGCGCAGGCCGTCCCTTCATCGCCGCATATCGTCGTGCGGAGCAAGCCCGCGCGCGGCGCCCGCGGCACGCAGGCGCCTCAGCCGCAGCGCCAGAGCGCCGCCCAGCCGCGCGTCCGAACTCCGCCGCCCGAACTTCCGCCGCGCAACTCGGCCGGGTTCCTGATGCCCGTGGTCGGCCGAACGGTGTCCGAATACGGGCCCAAGCCAAACGGTCTGGCCAATGACGGCATCAATATCGCGGCGCCGCGCGGCACTCCGGTGCGCGCCGCCGAAGCGGGTGTGGTCGCCTATGCTGGCCAGGATATCCGCGGCTTTGGCCGCCTGCTGCTCCTGCGTCACGCCGATGGCTTTGTCACCGCCTATGCCCATAACGACAAGCTGTTGGTCACGCGCGGCGAAGTCGTGGCGCGCGGGCAGGTGATCGCGACCGTGGGCGCGTCGGGCGGGATCGACACGCCGCAACTGCATTTCGAGATCCGTCAAGGCTCGCGCCCACTCGACCCGCGCGGGTTACTGGCCGATGATCGCGTCAGGGCGTCGCCTATAAACGCTGCCCAAGCCTTCCCGCCAAATCCTGAATAAACTGCCAGGCGACCCGCCCGGAGCGGGCGCCGCGCGTGACAGACCATTCGAGCGCCTCCGCTTCCAGCCGGGCGGGATCGATTTTCAGGCGGAAGTGGTTGGCATAGGCGCGCACCACGGCCAGGAACACGTCCTGATCGGCATTGTGGAAACCGAGCCACAGCCCGAAGCGGTCGCTGAGCGATACCTTCTCCTCCACCGCCTCAGCCGGGTTGATGGCGGTCGAGCGTTCGTTCTCAATCATCAGCCGCGGCATCAAATGACGGCGGTTGGACGTGGCATAGAAGATCACGTTCGCCGGGCGACCCTCGATGCCGCCTTCGAGCACCGCCTTGAGCGATTTGTAATTGGTTTCTTCCTCGCCGAAGGACAGATCGTCGCAGAACAGGACCGCCGGGCGCGGCTGCGCGCGCAGCAGTCCGAGCAATAGCGGCAGCGTACCGATGTTCTCGCGGTGCAGCTCAACCAGCGCCAAGCGTCCGGGCCATTCCTGGTTGACCGCCGCGTGCACCGCCTTGACCAGCGAGGATTTACCGGTGCCGCGCGCTCCCCATAACAGGGCGTTGTTCGCCGGCAGGCCCTGGGCAAAGCGTCGCGTATTGCCGAGCAAGGCATCACGCTGGCGGTCGATGCCCAGCAGCAGCTCAAGCGGGACGTGGTTGACCTCGGTGACCGGGGCCAGGCGGGCGCGTTCCGCATGCCAGACAAAAGCATCGGCGCCGGTAAGCTCGGGCGTGGGCGGTTCAGCCGGCGCCAGCCGCTCAAGGAGCGCGGCGATCCGGTGCAACAGCGGTTCGAGGTCGGCGTCGCGCATGATAAATCCCGTCCATTCGGTCCGCGCAGGTATACACGACCGGCCCTGCCTCCTTGCAACGCTCCCTTGCCGGGTTATAGTTCCGCCCGGAACCGCGGCGAGGTTGGCGCCGCGGCTGAATTTCTTGTGAGGAGACGACATGCTGATCGGCACGGCATACGCGCAGACGGCAGGCGGCGGCAGCCCGACCGACCTGTTCACGGCCTTGGCGCCCATGCTGGTGATCGTCGGCATCTTCTATTTCCTGCTCCTGCGGCCGCAGCAGAAGAAGGCGAAGGAACATAAAGAGAAGCTGGCCGGCATTCGCCGCGGCGACCGGATCGTGACCGGCGGCGGGCTGATTGGCACGGTCAGCAAGGTCGTCGGCGACAACGAACTCATGGTCGAAATCGCCCAGGGCGTGCGGGTGAGCGTGATCCGCTCGACCGTGGCCGAGATTTTGGGCAAGTCCGATCCGGCGACCCGCTCGCAGGACAAGAAACCGGCATCCGGAAAGCCAGCCGAGGAGGCCGAGACCGCTTCCGCCGACACCGGTCCGGCGAAGAGCCAGGCTTCGACTTCTTAAATCGCGGGGGACGCGCGTGGTTCAATATAACCGCTGGAGCATGTTGCTCACGATCGTGTTGAGCCTGCTCGGCTTTGTCTATGCCGCGCCAAATCTGATTTTCAACGAAACGCCCAGCGGCTGGCCGAGCTGGAGCCCGCATAAGAAGATGAATCTCGGCCTCGATCTGCGCGGCGGCGCGCATCTTTTGCTCGAAGTCCAGGTTAACGCCGTGATCAAGGACCTGCTCGACAACGTCCTGGCCGATGCGCGCACCGCCTTGCGGCGCGAGCGCGTCAACTACAAGACGCTCGTGGTCGAGGGCGGCGCCGTGATCGTGGAATTGACCGAGGTCGCGCAGAGCGGCAAAGCGGACGATCTCCTGCGCAAGCTCAGCCCCGATTTCGCGCTCACGAACAACGGCTTGAAGTATCGCCTTGCTCTGACCGACGCGGCCTTGATCCGCCGCCAGCAGTCGATCATCGACCAATCGATCGAAGTGGTGCGCAAGCGCGTCGATGAAACCGGCGTCGCCGAACCAACCATCCAACAGCAGGGCAAGGACCGCATTGTCGTCGAATTACCGGGCGTGGGCGATCCGGACCGCATCAAGCGGCTACTCGGCCAGACCGCGAAACTCAACTTCCATCTGGTCGATGAGGGCAACTCGCTAGCCGATGCGCTCAACGGAAACGTTCCCGCCGGATCGGTGCTGCTTCCCTTGGCGGAAGGCGGTCAGCAATCGAAGATTCTGGTGAAGCGCGAGATCGAGGTCGGCGGCAATCATCTGGTTGACGCTCAGCTCGGATTCGACAATGGGCGCCAGCCGATCGTCAGTTTTCGCTTCGACACCCAGGGTGGGCGCAAGTTCGGCGACGTTACGACGCGCAACGTTGGCAAGAAATTGGCGATCGTGCTCGATGACCGAGTGATCAGCGCGCCGGTGATACGCACGCCGATCGTCGGCAGCTCCGGCCAGATCTCGGGCGGCTTTACTACGCAACAGGCCCAGGATCTGGCGCTGCTGTTGCGCGCCGGAGCGCTGCCGGCGCCGCTAACCGTGCTCGAAGAGCGCACCGTTGGGCCGGGGCTGGGCGCGGATTCGATCGCCGCCGGAAAGTTGTCGGCGATCATCGGCATGGTGCTCGTGGCCGGGTTCATGACGGTTTATTACAGCTTCTTCGGCTTTCTCTCGATCATCGCACTGACGGTCAACATTGGGCTTCTGGTGGCGGCGCTGTCTCTTCTCGGCTCCAGCCTGACGCTGCCGGGCATCGCCGGCATCGTGCTCACCATGGGCATGGCGGTGGACGCCAATGTGCTGATCTATGAGCGTATCCGCGAAGAAGTGCGCGCCGGACAAACGCCGATCCGGGCGATCGAGCTCGGCTTCGAGCGCGCCATGGCGACGATCGTGGACTCCAATCTGACCACGCTCATCGCCGGGCTGTTGCTGTTCACCTTTGGCGCCGGGCCGATCCGCGGCTTCGCCGTCACCCTGTCGGTCGGTATCGTCACCTCGATGTTCACCGCGGTGCAGGTCACGCGTTTGATGGTGGTGGCTTGGTTGCGCAGCGGCCGCCGGCGGAAAGAAATCCCGGTCTAGCGGAATGGCGGCCGACCCTCCGGCCATCCTTGAAGGTTACGGACCGGCCGGATTCCGAATCAGCGGCACCGTCCATCGCCTGGGCGTTTTGCTGTTGCCCGGCGGCGCGCATCCATTGAACGCTGGCGCACTCGATGCAATCCAACCGAGCGACCTTGCGCCACTCGCGGCCGAAGCCGGTGCCTATGACCTGCTGATTGTCGGCTGCGGGGCAAAGGCACTCCCTGCGCCCTCGATCCTTCGCGATGCTTGTCGCTCCGCCAAAGCCGCGCTCGAACTGCTGGAAACCGGTGCGGCGTGCCGCACCTACGGTCTGTTGCAGTCCGAGCGCCGGCGCGTGGGAGCTTTGCTCTTCCCGCTCTAATAAATATGCGGGCCGGCCACCATGGCGAAAAGCATCGGCAAGGAGAGCGCCGCATTGGTACGCGAGAACAGCATCGCCGTGCGGGCAGAGGCCTTCTTCACCTCCGGCGTCGCATCGACCAAGCCGAGCGCGCGTTGCTGATTGGGCCAGATCACGAACCAGACATTGAAGGCCATGATCAGGCCGAGCCACATGCCGACGCCGATCATCGCATTGGATTTGCTGCCATCGGCCAGGCCGATTGCCAGTGCCGGCAAAAGCCTTGGCCCCGCCAGCGCCAATCCCCACAGCACGGTCGACGCCGCGGCCATGCGGAACCAGAACAGCGCCGCCGGCGCGATCACCTTGCTGATCGCCGGCTTCTGGTCGTCCGGGATCTTGGGCATGGAAGGCATCTGCACAAAATTGAAGTAATAGAGCAAACCGATCCACATCACTCCGGAAATGACGTGAAACCAGCGCAGTACGGCAAGTGCGAATTCGGCCATGGCGAGTGTCCTCGTGGTTGTCTGAGGCTCAAAACATCTGCGTGTAGACGATCAGCACCGCGACCAGAGCGAGGCCGATCAGCAGGGTCTGATGCAGGGATTCGAGCGGGTTTTTCATGCTTGGTCCTTCCGTATGGCGTCGCGGCCGGACGTTACACCAGCGCCTTGAGTCGAAACAACCTGCAAGGCGGCTTCTTGGCCCGATGCGATCGCGCCCTCGATCGTGGCTGGAAGTCCGGTCGCGGTCCAATCGCCGGCGAGGAACAAATTTTGCCAGCGAGTCTTGGCGGGGAGGCGCGAGCGGGCGAATTCGGGAGTCTGCGCCGGCGTTGCGCGTTTCTCCTTGATGACCCGCACCGGCGGCAGCAGGGCGCCGAGCTGCCCGATCGCGCGCGTAACATCGCGCCACATCAGCGCGGCGATTTCCTCCGCCGGCTTGGCTGCGATTGCGTCGGCGGCGCTGACCGTGACCGACAGCACGTCGCCGCGCAGGAATAACCATTCGGCCTCGCCGCCGAGGAGGCCAAGCAAAGGCGCACCAAAGGGCAGGGCGGCCGGACGCTCGAGGCGGAAATGGGTGTTGACGATCGCGCGCGTTTCCTCGGGCGCGCCGAGGCCTGGCACCAGCGCATTGGCATTCGCCGGCGGCACGGCCAAGACAACGGCATCTCCGGCGGCAAGGGCAATCTGTTGCCCGTCGCACCCCAGCGCAGCGAGGCGCTTGCCGTCGAAGTTCAGCGCATTGACGCGCATGCCGGTTGCGAGATTCGCGCCGCGCTTTGCGAGCCAGTCCACAGCCGGGTCGATCAGCGCTGCCCCAAGCCCTTCGCGCGCGATATAGGGGCGGCAGGCGTCGCTACCGGCCAGTAACGTGCGGGCGACGACCGGCCAGAGAAGACTGGCGGCGGCTTCGTCCGGAGCGGTGTTGAGCGCGGCCACCGAAAGTGGAATCCAGAGCTTCCAATACAGCGCTCCCTCTGGGCCAAGGGCATCCACGACAATGGCGTTTTCGGGCGCGCGAAAAAGCCGCCATAGGCGGGCGAATTCGCTCCAAGTTCCGCCGGGCACCAGCACCCCTCGGCCGCTGAGCGCTCGTCCGAGCGTTGACCAGCCCGCGCTCACGCGCCAGCTTTCCCCGCTGGCAAGGTCGAGGAAGGGTACGCTTGACGGTTCGATCCCGGTCAACCGGTCACGCGCGCCGATGCGGTCGAGGTAGCGGAATGCCGCCCGGTTCGCGCCAAGGATCAGGTGATTGCCATTGTCGATCACCCGGTCGAGCGTGCTGTCGTGAAATGAACGGCAGCGCCCGCCGGCCTGCGGCGCGGCCTCGTAAAGCCGCACGGGCAGCCCGGCCACGACAGCGTCAACCGCGCAGGCAAGCCCCGCCAGTCCGGCACCAACGATATGCAGCATAATGACCCAGCCTCAGCGTTTCGCGGTCCGCTATCAGCTATCAGGCTCGGGCCAGGCCCGCCAAGCATGCTTGCAAGAGTTGCGCTCGTCGAGCCGATGGCTGAAACCTCCCGCCGATGCCGAAGCCAGTATCCTATTGCGCCGAGATCGTGCGGAGTTACGACCGTGATCGCTATCTGACGGCGCTGTTTGCACCGTCCGCTCAGCGCGCGGCGCTGCTCGCGCTTTACGCCTTCAACCTGGAGGTCGCGCGCACGCGCGAGGCGGTGCGGACGCCGGAAATGGGGCTGATCCGGCTCCAATGGTGGCGCGAAGCGATTGCCGAGCTTTACGCCGGGAATTGTCGCCAGCACCCGGTTCTGGAAGAACTCGCACCGCTTGCGCCGCGATTGAGCCGGGGTCTGATCGACCGGCTGCTCGACGCGCGCGAACATGATCTTGCGCCGGAGCCCTTCGCAACGCTGGACGATCTGGCCGTCTATGGCCGCACAACCGCAGGCGTGCTCCTCGAGCTGGCGCTGGAGCTGTTGGATGCCGCCGATCCTTCGAGTCGGAAAGCCGCGCATGCGCTCGGCACGGGTTGGGCGCTGCTCGGCTTGCTGCGTTCGACGCCGATCCATGCACGCGCTGGCCGCACGATGTTGCCCAGCACGTTATTGCGGGACGGAGGCCTCGATCCAGGCGCGCTCCTCGCCGCGCGCGGCACACAGCAAATGGCGTCAGTGGTGCGCGAAGTGGCGGAACGAGCGCGGAGGGAAATTTCATCCGCGCGGGAAGCCGATATCGTCCCGGCGGCGCAGACGCCTCTGTTGCTCGGCCCCTTGGCGGATGCGATCCTTCGCCGGCTGCAAGCGGTGGATTACGACCCCTGGCGCCTGCCGCTCCGGATCAGCTTCGCCCCGCTGCGCCTCGCCGTGGCCCATTGGCGAGGGCGTTTTTAACTTACTTGGCGGCTTGGCGGTTCGGCGCGATCCACCCGGCTAGATCGGCCAGGGCGCGGCTGGTCAGCGCATGACGCTTGTCGTCTTTCTTGCCGCGCGGCACGTCCGGGAACAGCCCGAAGTTCACATTCATCGGCTGGAAGGTCTCGGCATTGGCCCCGCCAGTGATATGGCGCAGCAGCGCGCCCATCGCCGTCGTTGCCGGCGGATCGGTGATCGCCGTTCCCAGCCGCTCGGCGGCCGCGAAGCGCCCGGCCAAGAGCCCGATGGCGGCGCTTTCGACATAGCCCTCGACGCCGGTGATCTGCCCGGCGAAGCGCAGGCGCGGCTGGGCCTTCAAGCGCAGCGCGCCGTCGAGCAGCTTCGGGCTATTGATGAAGGTGTTGCGGTGGATGCCGCCCAGCCGCGCGAATTCGGCTTTGCCCAGACCCGGGATGAGCTGGAAGATTTCCTTCTGCGCCCCGTATTTCAGCTTGGTTTGGAAGCCGACTATGTTGAACAGCGTGCCGAGCGCGTTGTCCTGGCGCAGCTGCACCACGGCATGCGGCCGCCGATCGGTACGCGGATCGCGCAAGCCGACCGGCTTCATCGGCCCATAGCGCAGCGTGTCGCGCCCGCGCGCCGCCATTACTTCGATCGGCAGGCAGCCTTCGAAATAGGGCGTGTCCTTTTCCCAGCCGTGGAACTCGGTCTTTTCCCCGGCTAGAAGCGCATCGATGAAGCGCCCGTATTCAGCTTCATCGAGCGGGCAGTTGATATAGTCCTTGCCGCTGCCGCCGGGGCCGGGTTTGTCATAGCGCGACTGGAACCAGGCGATGTCGAAATCGATGCTCTCGCGATAGACGATCGGCGCGATGGCGTCGAAGAAGGCCAGCTCGGCCTCTCCGGTAAGCTTGCGCACCGCCTCGGCGAGCGTCGGCGAGGTCAGCGGCCCGGTGGCGATGATCACGCTGTCCCAATCGGGCGGCGGCAGACCGGCCACTTCCGTGCGCTCGATCGTGACCAGGGGATGCGCCGAAAGCCGCGCCGTGACTTCATCGGCGAAACCGTCGCGATCGACCGCCAGCGCCGCACCGGCGGGCAATTTGTGCTGGTCGCCGGCCGAGAGAATCAGCGAGCCGAGCCGGCGCATTTCCTCATGCAGCAACCCGACGGCATTGTTCTGCGCGTCGTCCGAGCGGAAGGAATTGGAGCAGACCAGCTCGGCCAGACGGTCGGTCTTATGCGCCGGCGTCGCGCGCGTGGGACGCATTTCATGCAGAACCACGGGGACACCGGCCGATACGACTTGCCACGCGGCTTCGCTGCCGGCCAAGCCGCCGCCGATCACATGGATGGGATTTCTTGCGGACGACATGCGTTACGCTCGCTTACGCGCCGGGAGGCGCTTCTGACCCGAAAGGAGCGGGGCCAAAAACCGGCCGGTATAACTTTCCGGCACGCGGCAGATGTCCTCCGGCGTGCCGGCGGCGAGCATGCGGCCGCCCTTGTTGCCGCCCTCGGGGCCCATGTCGATCACCCAGTCGGCGGTCTTGATCACGTCCAGATTATGCTCGATCACGACCACGCTGTTGCCATGTTCGACCAGCGCCTGGAGCACTTCGAGCAGCTTGCGCACATCCTCGAAATGCAAGCCGGTGGTGGGCTCGTCGAGGATATACAACGTGCGCCCAGTCGAACGGCGGGCGAGTTCGCGCGAAAGCTTGACCCGCTGTGCCTCGCCGCCGGACAGAGTGGTCGCCGCCTGGCCGACCTGGACATAGCCCAGCCCGACGCGTTGCAAGGTTTCCATCTTTTCACGGATCGCGGGCACGGCCTTGAAGAACTCGGCGGCTTCGTCGACCGTTTGCGCCAGCACGGCGGCGATCGACTTGTCGCGATAGGTGATCTCCAGCGTCTCGCGATTGTAGCGCTTCCCCTTGCAGACATCGCATTGCACATAGACGTCGGGGAGAAAGTGCATCTCGATCTTGATCACGCCGTCGCCCTGGCATGCCTCGCAGCGGCCGCCCTTGACGTTGAAGGAGAACCGCCCCGGCCGATAGCCGCGCGCCTTTGCTTCCGGCAGCCCGGTATACCAGTCGCGGATATGCGAGAAGGCGCCGGTATAGGTGGCCGGATTGGACCGCGGCGTGCGCCCGATCGGCGACTGGTCGATGTCGATCACCTTATCGAGGTGCTGCAACCCATCGAGCGACACATAGGCGCCCGGCTGCTCATTGGCGCCGTTGAGCGCGCGCGCGGCGGCGCGATACAGCGTATCGATCACCAGCGAGGATTTGCCGCTGCCCGACACGCCGGTGACGCAGACGAATGCGCCGAGCGGAATGACCGCCGTGACCTGCTTGAGGTTGTTGGCCGAGGCGCCCTTGAGGGTGAGCGCCTGGCCGAGCTTGCCGCGCCGGCGCACGCTCGGGACCGCGATCTGGCGGCGGCCGGTAAGATAATCGGCGGTGAGGCTCTCTTTGCACGCGAGCACCACTTCTGGCGATCCGGCCGCGATCACCCGCCCGCCATGCACACCGGCGGCCGGCCCCATATCGACCAGATAATCGGCGGCGCGGATCGCGCCTTCGTCGTGCTCGACCACGATCACCGTGTTGCCCAGGTCGCGCAGCCGCTTGAGGGTTTCTAGCAAGCGCGCATTGTCGCGCTGATGCAGCCCGATCGACGGCTCGTCGAGCACATAAAGCACGCCGGTCAAGCCCGAGCCGATTTGCGACGCCAAACGGATGCGCTGGCTTTCGCCGCCGGACAGCGTTCCCGCCGCGCGGTCGAGCGTCAAATAATCGAGTCCAACGCTGTTGAGGAAGCCGAGCCGTTCCTCGATCTCGCGGATGATGCGCGCGGCGATCTCGCGCTGCTTGACGGTGAGCTTGGCGGGCAGGGCATGGAACCAGGCTCTGGCGGCGTCGATGGTCAAGGCCGATACCTCGGCGATCGAGCGGCGGTCGATCTTGACCGCCAAAGCCTCGGGCTTGAGCCGCGCACCCGAACAGGCGTCGCATGGGCTCGCCACCTGATAACGCGAGATGTCCTCGCGTACCCAGTTGCTGTCCGTCTCGCGATAGCGCCGCTCCAGATTGCGGATCACGCCTTCGAAGGGCTTATGGGTCCGATAGCTGCGAATCCCGTCGTCATAGCGCATGGCGACCGGCTCTTCGCCCGAGCCATAGAGGATGGCGTCGCGCACCTCTTGCTTGAGGTCGTTCCACGCCTCGCCGGTCGAGATCTTGTAATGGCGCGCCAGGCTATCGAGGGTTTGCGCGTAATAGGGGCTGCTCGACCCCGACCAGGGCGCAATCGCGCCGTCACGGAGAGACAGTTTTCCATAGGGAACCACGAGCGCCGGGTCGATCACGATCTTGCTGCTTAAGCCGTCGCAGGTCGGGCAGGCGCCGAACGGGTTGTTGAAGGAGAACAGCCGCGGCTCGATCTCCTCGATGGTGAAGCCCGACACCGGGCAGGCGAATTTGGCCGAGAACAAAGTTTCTACGTCGCTGTCGGCGTCGAGCGCGATCACCAGCCCGTCGGCGAGCTCCAATGCGGTCTCGAGCGAATCCGCCAGCCGCCCGGCCAGACCGGGTTTCACCACGATCCGATCGACGACCACGGCGATATCGTGCTTGAGTTTCTTGTCGAGCGCCGGAGCGTCTTCGATATCGACCAGCTTGCCGTCGACGCGCAAACGTTGAAAGCCGCGCCGCTTGAGATCGGAGATTTCCTTGCGGTATTCGCCTTTGCGGCCGCGCACGATGGGCGCGAGCAGGCTGAGCTTGGTGCCCGCTTTCATCTCCATGATGCGGTCGACCATCTGCGAAACGGTCTGCGCCTCGATCGGCAGGCCGGTGGCCGGCGAATAAGGCACGCCGATCCGTGCATATAGCAACCGCAGGTAGTCATAAATCTCGGTCACCGTGCCGACGGTCGAGCGCGGGTTGCGGCTGGTGGTCTTTTGCTCGATGGAAATGGCGGGCGAGAGGCCTTCGATCGAATCGACATCCGGCTTTTGCATCAGCTCAAGGAACTGGCGCGCATAGGCCGACAGGCTTTCGACATAACGCCGCTGCCCCTCGGCATAGAGGGTATCGAAGGCAAGCGACGACTTGCCCGAGCCGGACAGCCCGGTGATCACCACCAGCTTGTTGCGCGGGAGGTCGAGGTCGATGTTCTTGAGGTTGTGCTCGCGCGCGCCGCGAATGCTGATCTGGTCGAGCATGGGTCCTGGCTGGGTGGGGTGCAGCCCAGTTCCTAGCATGCAGGCGCGGCGACGGGAACCGGAAGCCTTGGCATTTTGCGCGCGGCGACGGACAATCGCCCCTCAACCTCCTTTCGGCAAAGGAGGCGCAAACAGGGCGCGTAGCAGGGAGTTGGTACGATGGCGGGCAGTGTCAATAAGGTGATTCTGATCGGCAATCTCGGGCGCGATCCCGAAATCCGGACGATGCAGAACGGCGACAAGGTGGCCAATCTGTCGATCGCCACTTCGGAGCGCTGGCGGGACAAGGCCTCGGGCGAACAGCAGGAACGCACCGAATGGCACCGCGTGGTGGTGTTCGATCCGCAGCTGGTCGGCGTGGTTGAGAAATACCTCAAGAAGGGCGCCAAGGCCTATCTCGAGGGCGAGCTGCAGACCCGCAAATGGACCGACCAGAGCGGGGTCGAGAAATACTCGACCGAGGTGGTGCTGCGGCGCTTCCGCAGCTCGCTGGTCATGCTCGACGGACGCGGCGGGAGCAGCGGGGGCGACGAGCCGCAGATTGAAGGCGAGCGCGAGCAGCGGTCCCGTCCGGCGATGAAGGGCCCGGCCAAGGGTGGGGCGGATCTGGACGACGACATCCCGTTCTGATGAACGCTGAGCCTGGCCTGTTTCCGGGGGATGCGCCGGCCGAAAGCATCCACGCCGCTGGCGTCCTCCCGTCGCGACTTCCTCTTTGCAGTAAGCTCGAATTAGAAATCGGGTTTGCTCTTTGTCAGTGAGTGCTCCAAGGGATGCGGCAGCAAATTTTAGATGCGATACGCAGACTTGGAGCGGAGAACTCAGGCAAGACCCCAAGCGCCCGACTGTTTGAGCGCGAGACCGGCATTCGTGAGGGTGCCTGGCGGGGAGTGTACTGGGCGCGTTGGGGAGATGCTGTAAGGGAAGCTGGCCTAGAGCCGAACGCCAAGCAGGGCAAACTAGACGAACAGTTCCTTCTGGCCAAGCTGGCTGAGGCTTGCCGGCATTTCCGGAAGTTCCAGACTGCAATGGAACTCCGGTTGTACCAAAAGCAGGACACCGAGTTCCCGAACGTCAAAACCTTCAGAAATCACTTCGGTTCTTTAGCTAATATACCTGGGCGGCTCGCCGCGTGGGCGACGACCAATGGAAACAATGAAGACCTCCTCTCGATACTAGGAGCCTCCCCCGGCGATCCTAATAAAATTCCGTCAACTGCAACAAAGGAGGGTTTGGTATACCTCATACGATCAGGCGGTCACTGCAAGATTGGGAGGAGCGATGAGCTGGAGCGTCGTGTAAAAGAAATTCGAATTGCGCTCCCCGAGAGCGCGGCGCTGGTTCACTCGATTCGAACAGACGATCCGGCAGGGATTGAAGCCTACTGGCATCGATGCTTTGCGAACCGCCGCGCCAATGGGGAATGGTTTAAACTTACCACATCTGATATCGCCGCCTTCAAGCGACGCAGATTCCAATAACCAATTTTCAAATTATGACTTTACCGCAGGGTTCTTCTCCTGTGGGAACCCAATCATAGGTTAGTCGGAAAGCACGAGAACTATACTCCCGTTATCCCCGCAAATAACAGGAGATAAATAGACCACTGCTCTCCCATTCCAAGGCTAAGTCGAGTCAAATGACTCCCTGTGACCCATCCTGTGAGATACCAACCACCCGAGCTTTTTGGCGAATTTGAAAGTCTGACGACCGCTTTAGATCGCGGCATTCTGCCCTCGCAGATGATCGTGGCGCTGGTGGCCGAAGGGCGCATCGCCGGCGAAACCTCGATCACCGAGGAGCAGATCCAACCGGCGAGCCTCGATCTGCGCCTGGGAACGCGCGCCTATCGCGTGCGCGCAAGCTTTCTCCCGGGCGCCAACACCTCGGTTGCGGCCCGGCTCGACGCGCTCGCCATGCACGAGATCGACTTGACGCAGGGCGCGGTGCTGGAGCGCGGCTGCGTCTATGTCGCGCCGCTGCTGGAATCCTTACGCCTGCCGAAAGGTCTATTGGCGCGGGCCAATCCGAAAAGTTCAATCGGCCGGATCGACGTGTTTGTGCGGCTGATCGCCGAGCGCGCCGCCGGTTTCGACATGGTGCCGCGCGGCTATCGCGGCGGGTTATGGGTCGAGATTGCGCCGCGCAGCTTCAGCGTGCTGGTGCGCGCCGGCGACCGGCTCAACCAGCTTCGCTTCCAGCGCGGGGCGACGTCCTATACCGGCGCGACACTGGCGCGGCTCGATGCCGAGCGTGGCCTGGTGTTCGACGCGGAAGGTCCCACCCCGGCAACGATTTCCGGCGGATTGCGTGTCTCTGTCGATCTGGTTGGCGAGGGCGGCTGCGTCGGCTATCGCGCGCGCCGGCACGCGCCGGTGATCGACCTTGGCAAGCTCGATCACTACGACCCCGCCGAGTTCTGGGACACGCTGCGGCCCACGGCGGAGCTAAGTCTGGTCCTCGATCCCGACGCATTTTACATCCTCGCCTCCAAGGAACGGCTGCGCGTGCCGCCGGACCATGCCGCCGAAATGGCGCCCTATGACGTGTCGATCGGCGAGTTCCGCGTGCATTACGCCGGGTTCTTCGATCCCGGCTTCGGTCACGGCGGCGCCGCTGAAAGCGCCGGGACGCGGGCGGTCTTAGAGGTGCGCAGCCACGAGGTGCCGTTCCTGATCGAGGACGGGCAGCCGGTCGGGCGGCTGGTGTTCGAGCCGCTGCTCGCGCTGCCCGAGAAGATTTATGGCGCCGGCATCGGCTCGTCGTATCAGGGCCAGGGCATCACGCTTGCCAAACAATTCCGGCGCGGTTGAACGCGGCTTGCGGCTCGGGTAGCGTGTTCACGTCGGGGTCGAGGCAGTCTCCCGGCGGCTCCAAGGCGCGTGCGCCCAAGCACTGCCGTAGGCCCTTCCGTGGGAGGAACCTATGGCTGGCGCTCCCGTAATTTCCGCCAAAGAACTCAGCGCCCGCGTCGGCACGGCCGATTGCCCGCTGATTCTTGACGTTCGCAAGCCGACCGCCTTCGCCGCGGCCAAGGACCTTTTACCGACCGCGCGCTGGCGCGACCCGACGCAACTTGCTGAGTGGGAGCGGGACCTTCCGCGTGGCGTGGCTGTGGTCGTTTATTGCGTGGGTGGTCGCGAGGTGAGCCAGACGGCGGCTATGAGCCTGCGCGAAGCCGGGCTGGACGCAAGTTACCTTGATGACGGGATCACCGCCTGGCGTGACGCCGGTGCGCCTCTGGTCGCGCGCTCCGCGCGCACCGACGCCATGGATCGTAGGCCGAGCCTTTGGGTTACGCGCGAGCGGCCGAAGATCGATCGCATCGCCTGTCCCTGGCTGGTGCGCCGTTTCGTCGATCGCGCGGCCAGTTTTGCCTATGTGCCATCGGCCAAGGTCGAGGCCGTGGCGCGCGAGCGCGGCGGCGAGCCCTATGACATTCCCGGCGTCGCCTTCAGCCATGTCGGCGAGGACTGCAGCTTCGATGCCTTCATCAAGGCGTTCGGGCTGCGGGACGCGGCTCTCGATCACCTCGCCCTGATCGTCCGGGCGACCGACACCGGGAGGCTCGATCTGGCGCCGCAGGCTTCGGGCTTGCTCGCCGTGTCGCTCGGCTTATCGGCGATGCACCCGGATGACTTGACGATGCTGGACGCCGGGATGCAGCTTTATGACGCGCTTTACGCCTGGTGCCGCACGGCCAGCGCCGAGACGCATGGCTGGCCGCCCGCGCCAGCGCGCTGATGGCCGAGGTATCCTTTCCCGACGCTTTGGCGGTCTGGACGCGGATCGGGCTTCTCTCCTTCGGCGGGCCGGCCGGGCAGATCGCGCTCATGCACCGCATGTTGGTCGAGGAGCGGAAGTGGATCGACGAGAACCGCTTCTTGCGGGCGCTCAACTTCTGCATGCTGTTGCCGGGGCCGGAGGCGCAGCAGCTGGCGACCTATATCGGCTGGATGCTGCATGGCACGCGCGGCGGGATCGCGGCCGGGGTGCTGTTCGTTCTGCCGGGCGCGCTGGTCGTGCTCTTGCTCAGCGCGCTTTATCACGCCACCCGCGACCTGAGCGTAGTCGCCGGACTGTTCTACGGTATCAAGGCGGCAGTGCTGGCGATTGTGCTTCAAGCGCTGCTGCGCATCGCCGGACGGGCACTTAAATCGCGCGCCAGTTGGAGCTTGGCGGCCGGAGCCTTCCTGGCCCTGTTCTTGTTCGGGGTGACATTCCCGCTGGTAATCCTTGCCGCCGGCGGGATGGGCGCTGTCCTTGGACTCACGCCGGGCGCGACCCATGCGGAAAGTCCTACGGTTTCCCTTGCGCCCTCTGGGATCCGCTCCGCGGGCCGGACGCTGGCGATTGCCGCGTTATGGCTGGCGCTTTGGCTTGGCCCGCTTGCCGCGATTCTGCTCTGGCTTGGTCCAGGGCATATCTTCGCGCAGATCGGAAGCTTTTTCAGCACCATGGCCGTGGTGACTTTCGGCGGGGCTTATGCCGTGCTCGCCTATGTGGCCCAGGAAGCGGTCCAGACCTATGCCTGGTTGACCCCGGGCGAGATGCTCGACGGGCTCGGCCTGGCCGAAACCACGCCGGGACCGCTGATCCTGGTGCTGGAATTCGTCGGGTTCCTCGCCGCCGCGCGCGATCCGGGCCTGCTGCCGCCGCTGCTGGCCGGCAGCCTGGGGGCGATTTGGACGCTGTGGGTCACCTTCGTCCCGTCGATCATGTGGATCATCGTCGGCGCGCCCTATGTCGAGGCTCTTACCCGCGACAAAAGGCTCTCCGGCGCCTTGACGGGCATAACCGCTGCGGTGGTCGGAGTAATGGCTAATCTGGCGCTCTGGTTCGCCCTGCATGTGTTGTTTCGCACGGTCGGCGCTTGGGAGGGTTACGGACTGCGGTTTTTGCTTCCGTCGGCCCCCGATCCAGCGGCCATGCTCATCGCCGCCGCAGCCGGTTTCGCATTGCTGAGGCTGCGTTTTGGGGTGCTGCCGGTGCTCGGCCTCGGGGCCGCCGCCGGGGCCGGAATTCGCCTGATTTTCGAAGGGTAATGTTTGAGGCGCGGGGCGCGATGGGATAGGCTTGGTAATGCCAATTCCCGCACCGATTCTCGAAAGCTAAGCCGTGGACGAGCCAAAGTCGGCAGCGCCCGGACCGGAGATCACGCCGGTCACGATCGAAGGGGAGATGCGCCGCTCCTACCTCGATTACGCGATGAGCGTGATCGTGTCGCGCGCACTGCCCGATGTGCGCGACGGCTTGAAGCCGGTGCACCGTCGCATCCTGTTCGCGATGCACGAAGGCGGCTACACCGCCGACCGCATCTACCGCAAATCCGCGCGTATCGTCGGCGATGTCACCGGCAAGTATCACCCGCATGGTGGCGACGCGGTCTATGAGGCGATGGTACGTCTGGCGCAGGACTTTTCCATGCGCGCCATGCTCATCGACGGGCAGGGCAATTTCGGCTCGATGGACGGCGATCCTCCGGCGGCGATGCGCTATACCGAGGCGCGGCTGTCGCGGCTGTCGCATGAACTACTGGCCGATATCGACCGCGACACGGTCGAGTTCCGCGACAATTATGACGGTTCGGAGCGCGAGCCGGCGGTGTTGCCGGCCAAGTTTCCCAACCTCCTGGTCAATGGCGCGGGCGGCATCGCCGTCGGCATGGCGACCAATATTCCGACCCATAATCTGGGCGAAGTGATCGACGCCACGGTCGCGCTGATCGACGACCCCTCGCTGACCATCGATCAGTTGATGGAGCGGCATATTCCGGGGCCGGATTTTCCGACAGGTGGAATTATCCTCGGCCAGAACGGCATCCGCGAGGCCTATCACCGCGGCAAGGGCTCGCTCATGGTGCGCGGCCGCGCGGTCATCGAAGAAATTCGCGAAGGCCGGCGCGCGATCGTCATCACCGAAGTGCCCTACCAGGTGAACAAGGCGCGCATGGTCGAGCGCATCGCCGAACTGGTGAACGACAAGATCATCGAGGGCATTTCCGACCTACGCGACGAATCCGACCGCCATGGTTTGCGCGTGGTGGTCGAGCTCAAGCGCGACGCCGTCGGCGAAGTCGTGCTCAACCAGCTCTACAAGCACACTCCGCTGCAAACGACTTTCGGCGTACAGATGCTGGCGCTTTTGGGCGGGCGTCCGGAGCTGATGACCCTCAAGCAGATGATCGAGGCGTTCATCGCCTTCCGTGAGGAGGTCATTGGTCGCCGCGCGCGCTCCGATTTGGCGCGGGCGCGCGAGAAGGCGCACACCTTGGTCGGCTTGGCGGTCGCGGTCGCCAATATCGACGCCATTATTCGCCTGATCCGCGCCGCGAAGGATCCGGCCGAGGCGCGCGCCGGGCTGACGGCAACGCCCTGGCCGGCGGGCGACGTCGCGCCGCTGATCGCGCTCATCGACGAGCCGGGCCGCTCGGTCGGCGCCGATGGCAGCTATCGCCTCTCGGACGCCCAGGCGCGGGCGATCCTTGAACTTCGCCTGCATCGCCTGACCGGTCTTGAACGCTCGAAGATCGCCGGCGATTTGGACGAGCTGGTGGCCGAGATCGGGCTGTTGCTTGAAATTCTCGGCAGCCGCACGCGCCTGCTCGGCGTGCTCAAGGACGAGCTGGCCGACATCCGCAATCGCTTTGCCGATCCGCGCCGCACGGCGCTGGAGCGGCTCGAATTCGAGCCCGACATCGAGGATCTGATCCCGCGCGAGGAAATGGTCGTCACCGTCACGCATGGCGGCTACATCAAGCGCGTGCCGCTCTCGACCTTCCGCGCGCAACGCCGTGGCGGCAAGGGCCGCGCCGGCATGACCACGCATGAGGAGGATTTCGTCACCGGGGTGCATGTGGTCAACACCCACACACCGGTATTGTTCTTTTCCTCGCGCGGCATGGTCTATCGGCTCAAGGTCTATCGCCTGCCGCTCGGCGCGCCGCAGTCGAAGGGCCGCGCCATGGTCAATATCCTGCCGCTCGGCGGCGGCGAGACCATCAGCACGCTCATGCCGATGCCGGAAGACGCGGCCGGACTGGACGAACGCTATGTGCTGTTCGCCACCTCCAACGGGACCGTGCGCCGCAACCGCCTATCCGATTTCACCTATGTCATGGTCAATGGCAAGATCGCCATGAAGCTGACCGAGGGCAATCGACTGGTCGGCGTCGTGCCCTGCGACGAACGCGACGACGTGCTGCTGGCGACACGTGGCGGCAAGAGCATCCGCTTCGCCGTGACCGATGTGCGCAGCTTCACCGGCCGCGGCTCGGAAGGCGTTTCCGGCATTCGGCTCGCCGAGGGCGATGAGGTTATATCGGTTTCACTCCTGCGCCACGTCGATTTCGAGGCGGAGGAACGCGACGCCTATCTGCGCCGCAGCCGCGCCGAACGAGCCGAGGATGGAACGGCCGTCGAGGAAGGTGCGATCCAAGACGATGGGGCGGCCACGGGGGCTATCGTGACGCTCAGCGACGCCCGCTATGCCGAGCTCAAGGCAGCCGAGGAATTCGTGCTCACCGTGACCGCGCGCGGCTTCGGCAAGCGCAGCTCAGCCTATGAATACCGGGTCACCGGCCGGGGCGGGCAGGGGATCGTCAACATCGATTTGGCCGGAAGCGAGAACGCCGTGGTCGGCTCCTTCCCGGTCGTGGCCGAGAACCAGATCATGCTCGCGACCAACAAAGGCCAGGTGATCCGCACCCGCGTCGCGGAGATACGCCTGGCCGGCCGCTCGACCCGCGGCGTCACCTTGTTCCGCACCGAGGCCGACGAGCGCGTGGTCGCGGTCGCCCGGTTGCGCGATGACGACAGCGATCGGCCGGAGCAAGCGCCATGACATCGCCCCAGCGGATTGGCGTTTATCCCGGTTCCTTCGACCCGATCACCAGCGGGCACACGGATATCATCGTGCGCGGAACCCGCCAGCTCGACCGGCTCGTGGTCGCGGTCGCGTTGCACACCGGCAAGGATCCGCTGTTCAGCCACGAGGAGCGGATCGCCATGGTGCAGGCCGAAGTGGCCGCGCTCAAAGGCGATCTGGCCGCCGCGGTCGAGGTGGTCGGGTTCGATACCCTGCTGATCGATCTGGTGCGCGCGCAGCAGGCGCGCTGCATCCTGCGCGGCTTGCGCGCCGTCTCGGATTTCGAGTTCGAGTTCCAGATGGCGGCCATGAACGCGCGTCTTGCGCCCGAAGTGGAAACCGTGTTCCTGATGGCCTCGGAAAGGCAACAGTTCATTTCCGCCCGCTTCGTCAAGGAGATCGCGCGGCTGGGCGGCGACGTATCGAGCTTTGTTTCGCCGCGCGTCCTGGCGCGGCTGCGGGCGCGCTTTGCGCGCTAACGAAAATGGGAGTTTAGAGAGTGGCAAAGGAGCGATGCATATGTCCAAAGCTTCGCGCAATGGGGGCTTTCTCAACGCAATCGGCGGCTTGCTGGTGGCGGTCATGACGCTCGCCGCCAATGGCGCCGGCGCCGCCGATCCGGAAAACACGATCTATCTGGAGCTGAAGACCGGCCGCGTGGTGATCGAGCTGCTGCCCAATTTGGCGCCCAACCACGTCAAGCGGATCAAGGAACTCACCCGCGAGAAGTTCTACGACGGGATCGTGTTCCATCGCGTGATCGACGGCTTCATGGCGCAGACCGGCGATCCGACCGGCACCGGCGGCGGCGGCTCGAAAAAGCCCGATCTGAAGGCCGAGTTCAACAACGAGCCGCATGTGCGCGGGATCTTGTCGATGGCGCGCACCAATCAGCCGGACACGGCCAACAGCCAGTTCTTCATCGTCTTCAAGGACTCCCAGTTCCTCGACAAGCAGTACACGGCCTGGGGCCGCGTGATCGAAGGCATGGATAACGTCGACAAGATCAAGAAGGGCGATCCGCGCTCCGGCGCGGTCAACGATGCCGACCGGATCATCTCGATGAAAGTGGCCGCCGACGTTAAATAGTTTTGCCTCTCATGTTGCGCGACGCGGCCCAATGGCCGCTGCTCGACATGAGGCTATGATCGTGCCCTCGTCCCGAGGAGCGCCCGCAAGGGCGCGTCACGCAGGATGAGGGCGCACGCAAAGTGAGCCCGTAGCTCAGTTGGTAGAGCACGTGACTTTTAATCATGGGGTCGTGGGTTCGAGTCCCACCGGGCTCACCAGTATTTCAAAGACTTACATAATTATCTTAATGTAATTTGAGGATTTAGCTCTATTGGGGTCACGCCGGGGGTCACGCGAACAAAGAGGGTGTAACGGTCCATATTTCTTTATGCTCTAATTTCCTCGCGTGAAATTTTGCTCCGGCAAGGAGACCCACTGAATGAGCCCGGCCGCTAAATTCGGGATGCTGATTCTCTCTGTTGGGGCGCTATTCACCGGCCTTTACGTTTTTGGATTTTCTACTCGTGAGGTCCATAAAGAAAAGGGCCCAGAAGAAACCGTAGCGAAGGCGGTACGGGTGCTGCCTGAAGGTACGGAGGAAGCCTGGATCGCGTATGTTGACCGGCGGGTGGCGGCTGCGATTCAGCGCCGCGGAGACAACCTCCAAGTTGTCACGTGGATGGACTACGTCTTCAAGACGAGCACATTCGTCTTCCGCAACATGCCTTATTCAATAAGCTGCATGCAACCAGAACTTGGTGGGGGGTCCGTAAAGTTCGGCCAAGAGAATGATGTCCGGATATTTGGCATCATGAATCCTAGTCGAACTGAGGACCCTGAGCCGCCGCTTGGCGTTCATGCTCAAAGCATCGCGGGCCAACGAGCTAAACAATAGGCTTTGCGCACGAATTGCGGACGATGTTGCAAAGATTGTCAGTGAGCCGCCCAAAGCGGCCGTGACGGATACGGCTATCGGCGCGGGACCCTTAGAGGATGGCAGAGCCGCTTATGCGCGCAAGGACTATGCAACCGCACTAAGGCTGTTGCGTCCTTTCGCCGTCCAGGGCGACGCGGAATCCCAGTTTGAACTCGGCTTCATGTACTTTGAGGGCGAAGGCTTGCCGCAGGACTACGCCGAAGCCGCGCGTTGGACTCGTTTGGCGGCTGTCCAGGGTCATGCAATGGCTCAATACAATCTCTGGTTTATGTACCGTCAGGGCGTAGGCGTACCACAGGACTACGCCGAAGCCGCGCGCTGGATTCGTTTGGCGGCTGACCAGGGCCTTGCAATTGGTCAATACAATCTCGGGGTTATGTACCATCAGGGCGAAGGCGTGCCACAGGACTACGCCGAAGCCGCGCGCTGGACTCGTTTGGCAGCAGATAAGGGCCTTGCAAGTGCTCAAGCCGATCTCGGGTTTATGTACTACAAAGGCGAAGGCGTGCCAGAGGACTACGCCGAAGGGGTGCGTTGGTTTCGTTTGGCGGCTGACCAGGGTGATCCGGGTGGTCTAACAAATCTCGGGGTTGGCTACGAAACTGGTTTGGGCGTCCCCCAGGACTATGTGCAGGCGCACAAGTGCTACGACCTGGCGGCTTCGATCCCGGCGTCAAAGATAGAATCACGAGATAATGCCGTTGCTGCCCGAGAACGCGTCGCCGCCAAGATGACTCCCGCTCAGATTGCCGAGGCGCAGGAGCTAGCGCGAGAATGGAAGCCGACGACCGGAGCCGCCCCGGACAATCCGGTCGTCCGTCATTAAGAGCTGGCCCCGGAAATCTGCACAGGACGATAGGTGGAGTTTCTGCCTGACGGCGGGCACGCTGTGGCCTGCGAATCATGAGAGACCATGAACAGACGACCGCGCCGGAACCACACGCCGGCCTTCAAGGCGAAGGTGGCGCTTGCCGCCATCAAGGGCGATCGAACGCTGGCTCAGCTTGCGGAGCAGTTCGATGTCCACCCCAATCAGGTCACATCGTGGAAAGCGCAGCTCGAGGGCGGGGCGGCCGATGTTTTCGGTCCCGGTGGCGGCCACGGAGCGGCGGCGCCGGCCGTCGATGTGAAGTCGCTGCATGCCAAGATCGGAGAGCTGACGCTGGAGTGTCCGGCGTCAGCAACCGAGAGACAGATTGAGTGTTTTTGCTAACGGAGGAATTCTGGCTCATCGCAGCCCAGCGAGGAGTGAAGATGAGACAGAATTCCGGGCCGCAGCAGTCGGCCGCAAGCCATGTGAAGGATATTCGCCGGCG
>SHVS01000004.1 GCA_009694135.1 Alphaproteobacteria bacterium | reverse complement strand
CGCGCCCCGACCGACACTCAATCCAACGCAAGAAGCCCGGCCTGAATGCGGCCAGCACAAAGGGCCCCCGCGGGGGCCCTTTGTGCTACCCCGTCTGATGCATTTTTGCTCCGGCCCACCGACGCATTTTTACTCCGGCGTTGACACTTTCGAGTTCACCCCCAAAAATTCCGCGACTTCGCCGACAAATTGCCCGCGAGTTCACCGTCAAACGGCGACCAGCGGCGCGAGGGCGGGATTTAACGCTTCACTTACACTGAAAGCCCAGGATCGACGACATGTTACGAATGATCTTCGTGGTGATGCTGAGCGCGCTGCTCGCGAACGAGGCGGCGGCGGAAGCCGGGCTCGTGCAGCTCTCGGCCGAAACCTGCCGTTCGCTCGTGGCGCATGCGCCGGCGCCGGATGTTGCCTTCCAGCCTGGCGTGGATGGGCGCGGCCAACCGGTCGCGCCGGCCGACTTGCCGGAAGAGCGGCTCGAGCTTCAAAATCCCATCACGGTCGAGATCGAGGTCGATCTGTTTCGCCGCTTCGGTATCACAGTCGAGGGCAGGAGTAACTACAAAGGGCGGGCTGTGATCGGGACAGTCGAAGTGGATACGGCAGGTGGCGTTCAGTTCAACCATCGCCCCTTGCCGGGCGAAATCCAGCGCCGCCTCTCGGTCGCCTGCGCCAGCAAAACTCTGCGGTAGATCAAGGAATTACTACCGCCGCCCGATCTCTGGGCGGACATCTTCCCGTTTAGGATGCAGCGTGCGCAGTTGACGGCGCGGTGCAATGAGATTTTAATCAATAACAAGAAACTCTTATGGGAGGATGCTATGCGTCCGACTTGGCATTGCTTGGCTGCCGCGACGGCTGCGGCCATAGGCTTTGGAACTGTTTCAGCCTTCGCGCAGGCCTGGGAGCCGACGCGGCCGGTGCAATTCATCGTACCGGCTGGAACGGGTGGCGGCGCCGACACCATGGCGCGTGCGATTCAAGGAATCATCGCTAAAAACAATTTGATGAAGCAGTCGGTTCAAGTTGTTAATAAAAGCGGCGGCGCAGGCGCGGAAGGGTTCCTGGACGTCAAGACCTCACCGGGCGATCCGCATAAGATCATCATCACCCTGTCTAACCTATTCACCACGCCGCTCGGGACCGGCGTTCCTTTCAATTGGAAGGACCTGACTCCCGTCGCGATGTTGGCCTTGGACGAGTTCGTGCTTTGGGTGCCGTCCGACGCCCCCTTCAAGACCGCGGGCGAATATTTGGCGGCGGTCAAAACCGGGGGAAACAATAAGTTCAAGATGGGCGGTACCGGCTCGAAGCAAGAAGACCAGATCATCACCGTTGCCGTGGAGAAAGCGGCGGGCGCGAAGCTGACTTACGTGCCTTTTGGCGGCGGCGGTGAAGTCGCCACGCAACTTGTCGGCAAACACATCGATTCGACGGTCAACAACCCGATCGAGGCCGTGGCGCATTGGCGCTCGGGCGCTCTTAAGCCGCTCTGCGTTTTCGACGGCGCGCGCCTGCCCGTGACCGAAAAAATGACCGCGACCATGTCCTGGAACGATATTCCGACGTGCAAGGAAAGCGGCCTCGACGTGCAGTATCTGATGCTGCGCGGCATCTTCACCACCCCGGGGGCGACGGCGGCCCAAGTCGCCTTCTATGTTGAATTGCTCCGCAAGGTGCGCGAGGCGCCCGAGTGGCAGCAATTAATGAAGGATGGCGCCTTCAATCCCAAGTTCATGACCGGGGCGGACTTCACCGCTTGGCTCACGACCGAAGACGCGCGGCATCGTGATCTCATGCGCGAGGCCGGCTTCCTCGCCAACTGATGCAACTGGTGTCGCCTTACCGCCACGGCCACCAGCGCCTGGAGTTCGCTGATGAGCGCTGCCCCGGAAACCTTTGGCCGCGGCCCGTCGATGCGGCTCATGGAGCTTGTCGTCGCGGCTCTCCTCGTCGGCGTCGGCGGTGTCGTCATCTGGGGTAGCGTCAAGGTCGGCATCGGCTGGGCGAGCGACGGACCGCGCGCCGGTTATTTTCCGTTCTATGTTGGGCTGCTGATCGTGGGCTCAAGTCTGGTGACTTTCGTCCAAGCGGCGCTGTCCGTCGATCGGCGCGTATTCGTGACCGGGCCACAGTTCATGCCCGTATTAGCGGTACTCATCCCAAGCTTGGCCTATGTCGCCGCGATCGGGATCCTTGGCATCTACTTCTCTTCGATGGCGTTTATCGGCTATTTCATGTGGTGGATCGGCAAGGAGCGCGGTTGGCTGTTGCCAGCGATAGCGCTCGGCGCGCCGGTGGCGGTCTATATCGTGTTCGAGCGCTGGTTCCTGGTCTCGCTGCCGAAGGGCCCGGTCGAACTTTGGCTGGGACTCTGATCCATGCATGAAATCGCCGCGCTGATGGGCGGCTTCGCCACCGTCCTCGAACCGACCAATTTGCTCCTGATGGTGATCGGGATCGTGCTCGGCGTCATCATCGGCGTTTTGCCCGGTCTTGGCGGGGCCAATGGCGTCGCGATCCTCATCCCGCTCACCTTCGCGATGTCGCCGACCTCGGCGATCATTCTCTTGTCGTGCATATACTGGGGCGCGCTGTTCGGCGGCGCGATCACCTCGATCTTGTTCAACATTCCCGGAGAGCCTTGGTCGGTGGCCACGACCTTTGACGGCTATCCGATGGCGCAACAAGGACGCGCCGCCCAGGCGCTGACCGCGGCCTTCACCTCGTCCTTCGTCGGCGCGCTGTTCGCCGTTATCCTGATCACCTTTCTTGCGCCGTTCATCGCCCGCTTCGCGCTGCAGTTCGGGCCGGCGGAAATGTTCGCGGTCATGTTCCTGGCTTTTTGCAGCTTTGTCGGCTTGGGCCGGGGTTCGCCGTTTAAAACCATCACCTCGATGATGCTCGGTTTCTGGCTGGCGGCCATCGGGCTCGATGGCATGACTGGCCAGCTGCGCCTCACCTTCGGCTCGACAGAGCTGTTACGCGGGATCGATTTCCTGGTGGTGGTCATCGGACTGTTCGGCATCGGCGAAATCCTGATCACGATCGAGGAAGGCCTCGCCTTCAAGGGCAACCACGCCAAGATTGGGCTGCGCGTCGTGCTCGACACCTGGCGCGAGCTGTCACAGCACTGGGCGCTGTATTTGCGCTCGGCTGTCATCGGCTGCTGGATGGGCATTAGCCCGGCCGGGGCGACGCCGGCGTCGTTCATGAGCTATGGCATCGCCAAGCGCATGGCCAAGGACCCCAAGTCCTTCGGCAAGGGGCGGATCGAAGGCGTGATCGCGCCCGAAACCGCCGCCCATGCCGCCGGAACCGCCGCGTTGCTGCCGATGATCACGCTCGGTATTCCCGGCTCGCCGACCGCGGCCGTGCTGCTCGGAGGGCTGCTGATCTGGGGCTTGCAGCCAGGTCCGCTGATGTTTGTTGAACAACCCGATTTCGTTTGGGGCCTGATCGCCAGCATGTATCTCGGCAATATCGTGGGGCTGATCATCGTGCTGGCGGCGGTGCCATGGTTCGCCGCGATCCTGCGCATCCCGTTTAGTATCATTGCGCCGGTGATCCTCGTCCTGTGCGCGATCGGTGCATATACTGTGCACAACGCGCCCTTCGACATCTGGTATGTGATGATCTTCGGCATCATCGGTTACGTCTTTAAGAAGCTCGATTACCCGATGGCGCCGATGGTGCTGGCGATCGTGCTCGGCGACCGGGCCGAGGCATCCTTCCGCCGCTCGATGCTGATTTCGCAAGGTGACCTGTCGATCTTCTGGTCGAACACGCTGGTTGCCTCAATCACCACAGTAGCCCTGCTGCTGCTCTTCTGGCCGGCGATTTCCTTGGCCTGGGAGCGGATCCAGCCGCGTCTGCGCTATCGCACCGCCTGAGCCTCGGGTAGACAGGGGAGGGGGGTTTGCTACAGTGCCGGCCCCTTTAGTCCCCGGCCGAGAACCGAGTCATGCGTCGTACCGCCTATTTCCTGCCTACGCTGAAAGAGACTCCGGCCGAGGCTCAGATCGCCTCGCATCGGCTGATGCTGCGCGCCGGTCTGGTGCGGCAAGCCTCCGCCGGTATTTATAGCTGGCTGCCGCTCGGCAACCGGGTGCTCAAACGCATCGAGGCCATCGTGCGCGCGGAGCAGGACAAAAGCGGCGCGCAGGAAATCCTGATGCCGACCATCCAGTCGGCCGAACTGTGGCGCCGGTCCGGCCGCTACGACGACTACGGGCAAGAGATGCTGCGCATAACGGATCGACATGAGCGCGAGATGCTCTATGGCCCGACCAACGAGGAGCTGATCACCGACATCGTCGCGGCCGAGATCCATTCCTATAAGGACCTGCCGAAGAATCTGTACCACATCCAATGGAAGTTCCGCGACGAGGTGCGGCCCCGTTTCGGCGTGATGCGCGGGCGCGAGTTTTTGATGAAGGACGCTTACTCCTTCGACCTCGACTTCCGCGCCGCACGCCACGCCTACAACAAGATGTTCGTCGCGTACCTTCGTACCTTCGCGCGCCTGGGCCTCAAGGCGATCCCGATGCAGGCGGCAACCGGTCCGATCGGCGGCGATCTGAGCCACGAGTTCATCATCCTGGCCGATACCGGTGAGAGCCATGTGCATCTCGAGCGGGAGCTGCTCGATCTGGACGCGCTCGCGCTGGAAGTCGATTATGCGCAGGACCTCGGCCCGGTGGTCGAGCGTTGGACGCGCTATTACGCCGCCACCGACGAAAAGCACGCCCCGGCGAAGTCTCCCGTTCCCGCCGATAAGCTGATCGAAACCCGTGGCATCGAAGTCGGGCATATCTTCTATTTCGGCACGAAATATTCCGCCAAGATGGGCGCGGCGGTGACCGGGCCCGGCGGCGAGCGGATTACGCTCGAAATGGGCAGCTACGGCATCGGCGTGTCGCGGTTGGTGGGCGCGATCATCGAGGCTTCGCATGACGACGCCGGCATCATCTGGCCGGAGAGCGTGGCGCCGTTCCAGATCGGGCTGGTCAACGTCAAGAGCGGCGATGCTGTTTGCGATGCCCTGGCCGAACAGCTTTACGGCGGGTTGCGGCGCATGGGCGTCGAGGTTTTGTACGATGACCGCGACGAGCGCGCCGGCGGCAAATTCGCCGATATGGATCTGATCGGCCTGCCCTGGGTTTTGACCATCGGCCCGCGCGGCGCCAAGACCGGCACCATCGAGCGCAAATATCGCCGCAGCGGCGAACGCACCGAACTTGGCCTCGATGCCGTGCTCGCCTGGGCCCAGGGCCTGAACGGTGCCTGCGCGTGATCTTCGCTCCAGTCGAGTGGTTGATCGCGGCGCGTTATATGCGGCCGCGCCGGCAGGAAGGGTTTGTCTCGCTCATCGCCATTTTCTCCTGCCTCGGCATTATCTTCGGCGTGATGGCGCTGATCATCGTCATGTCGGTGATGAATGGCTTCCGCGCCGAGTTGATCGGTCGCATCCTCGGGCTCAACGGCCATGTCTCGGTCCTGAGGGATACCGGCCCCTTCACCGGCTTCGATCAAATCGTGAAAAATGTCCTCGCGGTAGACGGCGTTGTTTCGGCGACCGCGTTGGTCGAGGGCCAGGCGCTCGCCACGGCTAACGGGCGCGCGTCGGGCGTGCTGGTGCGCGGCGTTCTGTCGGCCGACATCAAGGCGAAGGCGATCATCGCCGAGAATATCCAGTCCGGCTCCCTCGACGCTTTCGATGGCGACAACGCAATCGCCATCGGCAGCCGGCTGGCGCGCTCGCTCGGCATCGGTGTCGGCGACCCAATCCGCTTGCTGTCGCCCGAGGGCACCGTGACGGTATTTGGAACCATGCCACGGGTGCGCGCCTATAAAGTCGTGGCGATCTTCGAGGTCGGTGCCTCGCAATACGACGGCGCCTATGTCTATCTGCCGCGCGCGGCGGCGCAGATCTATTTCGAATTAGGCGAAGCGATCTCGCAAATCGAAGTCTTCGTCGCCGATCCCGACCGGCTGGTGCAAATGCGCCCGCGCCTGTTCGCCGCCGCCGGGCCGGGGACGCGGCTGTATGACTGGCAGCAGGCGAACGCCACCTTCGTCGGCGCGCTGCAGGTCGAGCGCAATGTCATGTTCTTGATTCTGACGATGATCATCCTGGTCGCCGCCTTCAACATAATCTCCAGCATGATCATGCTGGTGAAGAACAAGTCCGGCGATATCGCCATTCTGCGCACCATCGGCGCGACGCAAGGGCGCGTGATGCGCGTCTTCTTCATCACCGGTGCGTCGATCGGCGTGTTCGGCACGGCGGTCGGAACGACGGCGGCGCTGCTGTTTTGCGCCTATATCGAAGAAATCCGCCAGTTCCTGCAGAGCCTGACCGGATGGACGCTCTTCCCGGCCGAGATCTATTTCCTGGCGCATATGCCGGCCAAGGTCGATTCGAACGAAGTGCTCTCGGTCATCCTCATGGCGCTTGGCCTGTCGCTCGCCGCCACGCTCTACCCGAGCTGGCGCGCGGCCAAGCTCGATCCGGTGGAGGCGCTCCGCTATGAGTGAGCCGCCCGCGCTTGAGCTGATCGGCATCGGGCGGGTGTTTCACCAGGCCGGACAGACGCTGGCCGTGCTCCAAGGTGCATCGCTTACGGTTGGCGCGGGCGAGTTGGTGGCGCTCACTGGACCGTCGGGCGCAGGTAAGTCGACGCTACTGCATATCGCCGGGCTGCTTGAGCGGCCCGATCAAGGCGAAGTGCGCATCTGCGGCCGCGCGACCAACGCCATGTCCGAAGGGCAGCGCACGGCCGAGCGCTCCGCCTCGCTCGGCTTCGTCTATCAGTTTCACCGGCTGCTGCCGGATTTCTCGGCACTGGAAAACGTGATGTTGCCGCAGATGATCGCCGGCAGCGGGCGGAGCGCCGCGCGCGCCCGCGCGAGCGAGCTGCTCGCCATGGTCGGGCTCAGTCAGCGCGCCAGCCATCGGCCCGGACGTCTCTCGGGCGGTGAGCAGCAACGGGTGGCGATCGCGCGCGCGCTGGCCAATCGCCCGCGGCTGCTGCTCGCCGACGAGCCGACCGGAAATCTCGACCCGCATACCGCGCGCGAGGTGTTCCAGCACCTCAAGCGGCTGGGAAAACAGGTCGGGCTTGGCGCGCTGGTCGCGACCCACAACATGGAACTGGCGAACGAGGCTGACCGTATTGTTCGCTTGGTCGAAGGTGGTATCGTCGCGGATAGGGGATAACCCATGCCGCACGCCGATTTCATTCACCTGCGCGTCCACTCCGCCTATTCGCTGGCCGAAGGCGCGATCAAGATCAAGGATCTGATCGCCCGCACCCGCGCCGAACGCGCACCGGCCGTGGCGATCACCGATCACGGCAACCTATTCGGCACACTCGAATTCGCGCTCGCCGCCGGCGATGCTGGTATTCAGCCGATCATCGGCTGCGAATTGCCCTTGGTCGCGCCGCGCACCCGTGGCGCCGGACGCCCGCCGGGCGCGCCCGAGCCGATAGTCGTTCTGGCGCAAAGCGAGCGCGGCTATCGCAACTTGATGGCGCTGGCTAGCGACGCCTTTCTTTTGGCAGGAAACGGCGAGCCGCCGGCGCTCTCGCTCGACCAGCTTGCCGGACGCAGTGAAGGACTGCTCGCACTCAGCGGCGGTACGACAGGACCGCTCGGACGACGGCTGCTGGAGGGGAATACGCAAGCCGCCGGTGAGTTGCTGGATCGGCTCCGTGCCTTGTTCCCCGGCCGTCTGTACATAGAACTTCAGCGCCACGGCATGCCGGAGCAGGCGGAGATCGAGCCGGCGCTGCTCGATCTCGCCTATGCGCGCGGCTTGCCCTTGGTCGCGACCAACGACGCCTATTTCACCGATGCGAGCATGGCCGAAGCGCAGGACGTGCTGCTGTGCATCGGCCAAGGAACGGTCGCGAGCGCCAGCGACCGCCGCCGGCTCACGCCTGAGCATCGGCTGAAATCGGCAGCCGAAATGCGTGTTCTCTTCGCCGATCTGCCGGAAGCGATCGACAACACGCTGGTTATCGCCCGCCGCTGTGGCTTCGCGCCGGGTTCGCGCGCGCCGATCCTGCCGCCCTTCGCCAGTGCCGGGGGAAAAAGCGAGGCGGAGCATCTGCGCGACGAGGCCGCTGCCGGGCTGGAGCGGAGGATGGCCCTACATGTGTTTCGACCGGGGATGGACGAGGCGCAGCGCCACGCGGCCGCCGAACCCTATCGCGCGCGGCTCGCCTTCGAGCAGGAGGTGATTGTCAGCATGGGTTTTGCCGGCTATTTCCTGATCGTCGCCGATTTTATCCGCTGGGCGAAGACGCAGGGGATTCCGGTTGGGCCGGGGCGTGGCTCGGGCGCGGCCTCGGTCGTCGCCTGGTCGCTTGGCATCACCGAACTCGACCCGCTGCGCTGGGGTCTTCTGTTCGAACGCTTCCTCAACCCCGAGCGCGTGTCGATGCCGGATTTCGACATCGACTTCTGCCAGGAACGGCGCGACGAGGTGATCCATTATGTGCAGCGGCGCTATGGCAAGGACCGCGTGGCGCAGATCATCACCTTCGGCAAGCTACAGGCGCGCGCCGTGTTGCGCGACGTCGGCCGCGTGCTGGCCATGCCCTACGGCCAGGTCGATCGGATCACCAAGTTGGTGCCGAACAACCCGGCCAATCCGGTGACTCTGGCCAAGGCGATCGAGGGCGAGCCGCGTCTCCAAACCATGCGCGACGAGGAGCCGGAGGTCGCGCGGCTGTTCGAGATCAGCCTCAAGCTCGAAGGCCTCTACCGCAACGCCTCGACCCACGCGGCCGGCGTGGTGATCGGCGACCGCCCGCTAACCGAGCTGGTGCCGCTCTATCGCGACCCGCGCGGGTTGATGCCCGCGACCCAATTCAGCATGAAATATGTCGAACAAGCCGGGCTGGTGAAATTCGACTTCCTCGGGCTCAAGACGCTTGATGTGCTCGACCGCACGGTCGCGCTGCTCAAGCGGCACGGGATCGCGCTCGACCTCGAACGGCTGCCGCTCGACGACGCCGGATCGTTTTCCTTGATGCAGCGCGGCGAAACGACCGGCGTGTTCCAACTAGAATCGACCGGCATGCGCGATGTGTTACGCCGGCTGAAACCAGACCGCTTCGAGGATGTGATCGCTATCGTCGCGCTCTATCGCCCGGGGCCGATGGACAACATCCCGAGCTTCATCAAGCGCAAACACAGCGAGGAGCCGATCGAGTATCTGCACCCGCTCCTGGAACCCGTGCTGAAGGAAACCTACGGCATCCCGATCTACCAGGAACAGGTGATGGAGATGGCGCGGGTGCTTGCCGGCTATTCGCTCGGCGGCGCCGATCTGCTTCGCCGCGCCATGGGCAAGAAAGTACGCGCCGAAATGGCGATCCAGCGCGAAGCCTTCCTAGCCGGCGCGAAAGCCAAAGGAGTCGATGCGGCCACCACCGAACGTATTTTCGAGCAGATGGAAAAATTCGCCGGCTACGGCTTCAACAAGCCGCATGCCGCCGCCTATGCGCTGATCGCCTACCAGACGGCTTATTGCAAGGCGAACTACCCGGTCGAATTTTTCGCCGCCTCGATGACGCTCGACCAAGGCTTGACCGACAAGCTGGCTCAGTTCCGGCAGGAATTGGGGCGGATCGGCATACCCATGCTGCCGCCCGACATCAATCGCTCGGAGGCTGATTTCGCGGTCGAGACCGATAAGGGCAAGAAGCCGGCGATCCGCTATGCTCTGGCCGCGATCAAGGGCGTGGGGCGCGCGGCGATGCAGGCGCTGGTCGGCGAGCGCGAACGGGGCGGGGCCTATCGCGACTTGTTCGACCTGGCCGATCGGCTGGATGCGCGCCAGATCAACAAGCGGCAGATGGAAGCGCTGACCGCGGCCGGGGCCTTCGACGCAATTTTGTCAGATCGTGGGCGTGTGCATGCCGCCATCGACCAGTTGCTCGGCCGGGCGCATGCGGCCGAAAACGACCGCAACAGCGGCCAGACGGCGCTGTTTTCCGGCGCTGCCCGTCCCGCCCTAGTCTTGCCGGCCGCACCCGCCTGGCCGCAGTCCGAACGGCTGCAACGCGAGTTGGATGCGATTGGCTTCTACCTCTCGGCCCATCCGCTCGATGCCTATGGCAGGCGGCTGGAGCGCCTGGGAGTATGCTCCGCGGCGGATTTGCTAGCCACCACCCGACGACTCGGCGGTACCGGTACGGTGACCGTGGCCGGTGTGGTGTTGAGCAAGAGCGAGCGCATGTCGCGCAGCGGAAGCCCGATGGCCTTCGTGCAACTGAGCGATGCCACCGGCGTATTCGAGGTGACGCTGTTTTCCGAGGTTCTGGCCCTGTCGCGCTCCCTCTTGGAGCCGGGCCGCTTCGTGCTGGCGCGCCTGACCTGCCGATTGGACGAGGAACAGCTCAGGCTGCAAGCCCAGTCGCTCTCGGACTTAGATTCCGCCGCAGCCGCGACTTCCCCCGGGCTCAAGGTCTGGCTGGCGCTGGGCGCGGCGCTTCCGGCCTTACGCGAACTAATGCAGGGCAAGGCACGTCAGGCGAGAGCGACCGGTAAAGTCAGCCTGGTGGTCGAGGCCGAGGGCGACGAGATCGAGGTGGCGCTGCCCGGCGGTTACGCCATTACCCCTTCGGTCAGCGCGGCCATAGCCGACCTCCCTGGGGTCGCTCGGGTGCTCGAACTCTAAACGCCTTGCAATTAGGCTCTCCACCCGGTATTTGGCCACCTAACTTCACACGCGAGCGTCAAGCCTGCGGGAGTACCCGTGTGGCTTTTCCGGTGTTTCTGTCGCGCCCCGACCCGAACAAAAGGTCATGGCCGGCGGCGACCAAGCTCGCGGAGGCATAACCGGAAGAGGATCAGATATGGCTCTGCCAACCTTTACCATGCGCCAGCTCCTGGAAGCCGGCGTGCACTTCGGCCACAACACGCGTCGTTGGAACCCGAAGATGGCGCCGATGATCTTCGGCGTCCGCAATAACATTCACATCATCGACCTGCGCCAGACCGTGCCGATGCTCGGCGTGGCGCTCAAGGCCGTGCGCGATGTCATCGCCGGCGGCGGGCGTGTCCTGTTCGTGGGCACCAAGCGCGCCGCGACCGATATCGTGGCCGAGAATGCGCGCCGCTGCGGCCAGTATTACGTCAATCACCGCTGGCTCGGCGGCATGTTGACCAACTGGAAGACGATCTCGCGCTCGATCAAGACGCTCAAGGATCTCGACGACACGCTGGCGAGCGACGCCGCCGCCGGCCTGACGAAAAAGGAAATCCTCAACCTGACACGCCAGCGCGACAAGCTCGAGCGGGCGCTCGGCGGGATCAAGGAAATGGGCGGTCGTCCCGACCTGCTGGTCGTGATCGACACCAACAAGGAAGATATCGCTATCACCGAAGCGCGCCGGCTCAATATACCGGTGGTCGGCATCCTCGACAGCAACAGCAACCCGGACGGGATCACCTATCCGGTGCCGGGTAATGACGACGCGATCCGCGCCATCGCCATGTATTGCGAGTTGTTCGCCGCTGCGGTGATCGACGGGTTGCAGCAGGAGCTGGTGGCCAAAGGCGGCGACGCCGGCGAGGCGGCATCGCTTCCAGGCGAGCGTACGGGCGGACGCCGCGGGCAAACACCTCCGGCGGCGGTTGAGGCAGCGGCCACCTAAGCATCCAGCCGCCAACCGCGACCGACCGGACCAAAGGATGCGATCATGAGTGAAATCAGCGCGACCCAGGTGCGCCAATTACGCGAAGCCACCGGCGCCGGCATGATGGACTGCAAGAAGGCCCTGGCCGAGACCAAAGGCGATCTTGAATCCGCGGTCGATTGGCTGCGCAAGAAGGGCCTGGCCGCGGCGGCGAAAAAGGCGGGTCGCGCCGCGAGCGAAGGTCTGGTTGCGGTCGCCGTTTCCGGCACGCGCGGCGCGTTGGCCGAAGTCAATTCCGAGACCGATTTCGTCGCACGCAATCCGCTCTTCCAGGCTTTCGCGCGTGCGGTCGCCGAGCTGGCGCTTGGCGCCGGCGGCGACGTGGAAAAACTCAAGGCCGCGAAATATCCCGGCTCCGGCCGCACGGTCGATGACGAGGCGAAGAGCCTGGTCGCCTCGATCGGCGAGAACATCCAGGTACGCCGCACGGCGATCCTGGAGGTCGGCAAGGGCGCGGTCGCGGCCTATGTTCACAACCAGGCCGCTCTGGGTCTGGGCAAAATCGGTGTGCTCATCGGCATCGAATCGACGGGCGACACCAAGGCCGTGGGCGCGGTCGGGAAGCAGCTTGCGATGCATGTCGCCGCCGCCGCGCCGCTTTTTGCGCGCATCGACGACGTCGATCCGGCCGCCCGCGAACGCGAACGCGCCGTGCTGGTTGATCAGGCGGGCGCTTCGGGCAAGGCCGAGGAGTTCATCGCCAAGATGGTCGAGGGCCGCTTGCGCAAGTGGTACGAGGACGTCGTGCTGAGCGAGCAAGTGTTCGTCATCGACGGTGAAACGAAAATTTCCAAAGTGCTCGCCAACGCCGCCAAGGACGCGGGCGCGCCGGTCGCCATCAAAGGCTTCATTCGTTTCGCCGTTGGCGAAGGGGTGGAAAAGCGCTCGGCCGACTTCGCCGATGAGGTCGCCAAGCTCGCTCGCTAGAAACCACCTGCCGAGCCTTGCCGGGAATCGAGCCGCGTGGCTATAAGGACGCGGCCGATCCGGGCAGCCCCGGTCGGGCAGCAGGGGGGATCTGTGGTCAAGGCGAAGGCGCCAAGCGCGACGGCCGAACAGCCGAAATTTCGCCGTGTTCTTCTAAAACTCTCAGGCGAAGCGCTGATGGGTGAGGGGTCGTTCGGCCTCGATGCCCCGGCGGTTGTCCGAGTGTGCGAAGACATTCGCACGGTACTGGCGCTTGGTGTGCAAGTGTGCGTCGTGGTCGGAGCCGGGAATATTTTCCGCGGCGTCGAAGCGGCGGCCAAGAACATCGAGCGCGCGACCGCCGATTACATGGGAATGCTGGCGACCGTGATAAACGCGCTCGCCTTGCAAGGGGCGCTGGAACGGCTGGGACTGCAGACGCGCGTCTTGTCCGCCATTCAGATGCAGACGATCTGCGAGCCCTATATCCGCCGGCGGGCGTTGCGCCATCTCGAGAAGGGCCGCGTCGTGATCTTCGCCGCCGGCACCGGCAGCCCATATTTTACTACCGACACGGCGGCCGCCTTGCGCGCCTCGGAGATGGGTTGTGAATGCCTGCTCAAGGCGACCAAGGTGGACGGCGTCTATGATTCCGATCCGGTCAAAAATCAGAAGGCGATCCGCCACGAAAAGCTGACCTACCTCGATGTTCTCTCGCGCGACCTCAAGGTCATGGATGCGACCGCGATCTCGCTGGCGCGCGAAAACCACATTCCGATCCTGGTATTTTCCATGCGTAACCCGGGCGGCTTCGCCGATGCGGTAATGAACCGCGGGCGACATACATTGATCGCCGACCCAGAGATGAGGTGATCCCGTGAGCACCGATCCAAAGGACCTCCGTCGCCGTATGCTGGGCGCGGTTGAGACGCTGCAAAAAGAAATGTCCGGCTTGCGGACCAATCGAGCATCCACGGCGATGCTCGACTCCGTGCAAGTCTCCGCTTATGGCAACAACGTGCCGATGACGCAGGTCGGCACGCTGAGCGCGCCCGAGCCGCGCCTGCTCACTATACAGGTATGGGACAAGAGCCTGGTCAAGGCGGTCGAGAAGGGCATCCGTGACGCCAATCTCGGCGTCAATCCGCAGGTTGATGGGCAGCTCGTGCGCGTGCCGCTCCCCGAGCTGTCCACCGAACGCCGCACCGAGCTGGCCAAGATCGCGGCCAAATACGCCGAACACGCCCGCGTCGCCGTGCGTAACGTGCGCCGCGATGGCATGGATGCGCTCAAGCGCCTGGAAAAAGACAGCGAGATAACCCAGGACGAGCACAAAAAGCGCGGCGCCGAGGTGCAAAAGCTTACCGACGAGCACATCGCGAAGATCGACGATCTGCTTGAGCGCAAAGGAAAAGACATCATGCAAGTCTAGGCGCCATGCACAGCGAGGCGACCCACGGCCAGGAGGCCCGCGTCCCGACACATGTCGCCATCATCATGGACGGCAATGGGCGCTGGGCGAAGCTGCGCGGTTTGCCGCGCACGGCTGGGCATGGGCGTGGGGCCGATGCCGTGCGTCGCAGCGTAAAAGCGGCGGCGGAACTCGGTATCGGGTACCTGACCTTATATGGCTTCAGCTCCGAGAACTGGAAGCGCTCGCCAACCGAAATCGACGATTTGATGGGGCTTTTGCGACGCTACCTGCTGAGCGAGGTCGGCGAGTTGCACAAGAACGGCGTGCGCGTGCGGGTGATCGGCGAGCGCGACGCACTCCCGCGCGACATCGTCGCAACCATCGCCAATGCCGAGGAACTGACCCGCGCCAATACGGGGCTCAACCTCACCGTCGCCCTGTCCTATGGTTCGCGGCAAGAGATGACCCTGGCGCTGCGCTCGATCGCCCGCGCTGCGGTGAGCGGCCAGATCGCGCCCGAGGACATCGACCAAAACCTGATCGGTCGTCACCTGCTGACGGCGGAGTTGCCGGATCCCGATTTGCTCATTCGCACCGGCGGCGAGAAGCGCCTGAGCAATTTCCTGCTGTGGCAATCCGCCTATACCGAGCTCGTGTTCCTCGACATCCTGTGGCCAGAATTTGGCCGCGCCGAACTCGAAGGCGCGATCAACGAATTCATCCACCGCGAACGCCGTTTTGGCGCCACCGGAAGCTAGCTCGGTGGCGATAGAGACGTCCGCGCGCGGACGCCACGAGCTTGTCCTGCGTATCGCCTCATCGGTGGTATTGGCTCCGCTTGCGCTGGCCGGGACCTTTGCTGGCGGTATGTGGTTCCTGGCGATGATGGCTGGCGCGCTGACCATCGGCGCTTTTGAATGGGCGCGCGTCACACGCTTACCGCGACCGGCGCTCACACTTTTGACGGTGACGCCGGGCGGCGTGCTGCTGGCTTACACCCTCGCGGGTGGCGCGCCGGCCGGCGCGCTCGCCGCGTTTTTGTCCTTGGCCGCGGCTGCGGCGGCGGGTGCACAACGTGGCTGGGCGGCATCGGGCGCGCTCTATCTTTCCTTGCCGGGCATTGCCTGCCTGTGGCTGATGGCGACTGTCGAAGATGGAGCCTTGCTCATGGTCTGGCTGCTCACCACGATTTGGGCGACCGATAGCTGCGCCTATATGGTTGGGCGCGGCATCGGCGGTCCGCGTCTGGCGCCCAGGATCAGCCCGGGGAAGACTTGGTCTGGGCTTGCCGGTGGCGTGGCCGGCGCCGCTCTTTTTGCCGCCGGCTTTGCGCTCGTCATGCAGTTCGATGCGCCTTGGCGCCTGGCTGCCGTGGCCAGCGGGCTGGCGCTGGTCGCCCAGGCTGGCGACTTGCTCAAATCCACGGTCAAGCGCCACTTCGGCGTGAAGGATTTCGGCCACCTGATCCCCGGCCATGGCGGCGTGCTTGACCGAATCGATGGCCTGATGACCGCGGCCCCAGTGCTTGCACTCCTGGTTGCTACTACGGGCTTGGACCAGGGACCGCCCGGATGGCGCTGAACGGCGCCCAGCGCAGCGTCACCATTCTCGGTTCGACCGGCTCGGTCGGCATGAGCACGATCGATCTGCTCGATCGTGCGCCGGGCCGCTTCGCCGTCGAGGCGCTGGTCGCCAATACCAATGTCGAACGCCTG
The DNA here is from genome assembly GCA_009694135.1 of Alphaproteobacteria bacterium. GTDB lineage: Bacteria > Pseudomonadota > Alphaproteobacteria > UBA6615 > UBA6615 > SHVS01. The sequence goes on along the minus strand of SHVS01000004.1, from coordinate 77,294 downwards.
GCCGAGCAAGCGCGCCGTCTGGGGGCGCGGCTAGCCGTCGTGGCCGACCCTTCGCGTTTCCGTGACCTTAAGCAAGCGCTGTCCGGCAGCGATGTGGAAGCCGCCGCCGGACCACAAGCCGTCATCGAAGCCGCGGCGCGGCCGGCGGAATGGGTGATGGCGGCGATCGTTGGAGCGGTCGGGTTGCCGGCGACCATGGCGGCAGTGGATCGCGGCGCGCTGGTGGCGCTCGCCAATAAAGAAAGCCTGGTATGCGCCGGCGGGCTGATGACCGCGGCGGCCGCACGCAGCGGCGCCACGCTGCTGCCGGTCGATTCCGAGCATAACGCAATTTTTCAGGTATTCACCGGGCGGCGCATCGAGGAAGTCGAGCGGCTGATCTTGACCGCGTCCGGCGGGCCGTTCCGCAGCTTCGACCGCAAGCGGATGAGCGACGTGACACCGCGCGAGGCGGTCGCCCATCCGGTCTGGGACATGGGCGCCAAGATTTCGGTCGACAGCGCCACGATGATAAACAAGGGGCTGGAACTGATCGAGGCGCATCATTTGTTCGGCGTGCCCGAGGAGCGGATCGAGATCCTGATTCACCCGCAGTCGGTGGTCCACTCGCTGGTCGCCTATGTCGATGGCTCAGTTCTCGCGCAGCTCGGCACGCCGGACATGCGCACGCCAATTGCCTATACACTCGCTTGGCCGCAACGCATGGCGACCCCTTCCGCGCGTCTTGACCTCGCTCGCCTCGGCCAGCTTACTTTCGAGGCACCGGACGCGACCCGCTTTCCCGCGCTTCGCTTGGCGCGCGAAAGCCTACAGGCTGGCGGTGGCGCACCGATCGTGCTCAATGCCGCCAACGAAGTCGCGGTGAAAGCCTTCCTCGAGGGGCAGATCGGCTTCCTCGACATCGCGGCCGCGGTCGAGGACACTCTCGCGCGTGAATCGATCCCGGCGATTGGATCGATCGCCGATGTCATGGCGCTCGACGGCGTCGCCCGGGCACACGCCCGGTCACTGTTGCGCCGACGCAACGTGGTGCAGCTCGCCTAACGTAGCTTGATTTTGCGGCTTGATCTTAGATTCTGTTTGTGAGTCAATAAGCTACGCTTGACCGTTGACATAGGTGCGAAGACGGATGGGGGCTCTTGCCGAGCTATTCTCCAGCCCGCTGGAAGCCATCTTCTGGTTTTTGGTCGTGCTCACGCCGGTCGTGTTTATTCACGAACTCGGCCACTATCTGCTCGCCCGTTGGAACAATGTGCGCATCGAAGTTTTCAGCATCGGCTTTGGGCCGGAGATTTTCGGCTTTACCGACCGCGCGGAAACCCGATGGAAATTTAGCCTGTTGCCGCTGGGCGGTTACGTCAAGATGCTCGGTCAGGGCGATTTGACGCCGGACGAGACCGCCTTCGCGCATGAATTCATCCAAGATCGCGAGCGCGCCTTTGTCTCCAAGCGGCCGTGGCAGAAGATGCTGATTGTGCTCGCCGGACCGATGGCCAATTTCGTTTTCTCGATCACTGTCTTCGCGGTCGTTTTCGCGACTGTCGGGCAGGCCTTTACGCCCGCGCGCATTGCCGAGATCGTCCCCGGTTCGGCGGCCGAGGAAGCGGGGCTCCAACCCGGCGATGTGATCCTGTCCGTCAATGGACGGGGCGTAAGCCGGTTCGAGGAACTGGCCCAATTGATCCAACTCGAACCCGGCCAGCCAGTCACCCTGCGCCTGCTGCGCACCGAACGCGAACTGGAGATCAAGGCAACCCCGCGCGTCGAGAAGCGCGATTCTCCGCTCGGCGAGAAGGTCAGCATCGGGGTTCTGGGCGTGAAGGTCCCGGCCGGCGAATTCAAGCGTCACGACCCCGTCACCGCGGTTTGGGAAGCGGGGCGCCAGACGGTTCGGCTCGGTTCGGTTTTTTTCATCGCCGTCGGACAGATGATCGTAGGTGATCGCAGCTTCGATGAACTCGGCGGGCCAGTGCGCATCGCGCAGATGTCGAGCGTCGCGGCGACCGAATCCGGGCTGCTCGGGGCGGTATTCTTTGCCGCCTATCTGTCGGTGACGCTCGGCGTTATTAATCTGCTGCCGATCCCCGCCCTGGACGGCGGGCATCTGGTCTTCTACCTTTATGAGGCGGTGCGGGGAAAGCCACCGAGCCTTCGCTGGCAGGAGATCAGCCTGCGTTTGGGCTTGGCGCTACTACTGGGATTGATGATCTTCGCGACCTTCAACGATGTCATGCGACTGCCGTTTGTGCGGCAGGTGTTTGGCATGTTGTCCTGACGGTCGCGCACCATGTGGAAGGGGGAGCCCATGGCTGGCCGCGTGTTATGTGCCATTGCCGTCATCGTGATCGCGGTGCTGTTCGGCGCCGAATCGTCGGTGCGGGCGCAAGGCATCGGTATCATTTCCGAAATACGCGTCGTGGGTTCGCAGCGAATCGAGCCGGCGACCGTCTTGAGCTATATGTCGATCGCTCCCGGGCAGCCCTACGACGAACAGAAAGTAGACGCCTCGCTTAAGGCTCTCTTCGCGACCGGACTATTCAGCGACGTCACATTGCAACGTGATGGCCGCGCTTTGATCGTCCAAGTCGTCGAAAATCCGATCCTGAATCGGGTTGCGTTCGAGGGCAATCGCCGCATAACGGACGAGGCCCTGGCCGCCGAAGTGACCTCGCAGGCACGCGTTGTATACAGCCGCACGCGCGTCCAATCCGACGTTCAACGGGTGATCGAGGTATATCGGCGCAATGGCCGGTTTGCCGCCACCGTCGAGCCCAAGATCATTCAACAGCCGGAAAACCGTGTCGATCTAGTTTTCGAGATCAACGAAGGGCCACAGACCAACGTCCGCACGATCACCTTCATCGGCAACGAAGTGTTCTCCGATAGCCGCCTCAAGGACGTGATCGTGACTAACGAGAGCGCCTGGTGGCGGATATTAACGCAGAACGACACCTACGACCCAGATCGGCTCGCCCTTGACCGTGAACAACTGCGCCGCTTCTATCTGGCTGAGGGCTACGCCGATTTCCGGGTAGCTTCAGCAGTCGCCGAGCTGACCCCGGATCGTGAAGCCTTCATCATAACATTCACCGTCGAAGAGGGGCAGCGCTACAAGTTTGGCGAGATCAATTTGACCAGCAAGCTGCGCGATCTTGATCCCGCTCAGCTTACCGCCCTGGTTGCCGCGAAACAGGGCAAGTTTTACGATTCACGCAAGGTCGACGAAACCGTGCGCGCGATTACCGCCACGGTTGGGCGCCTTGGATACGCTTTCGTCACGGTCCGCCCTTCCGTGCAACGTGACCGCGAAGCCCTGACCGTTTCTATTGTGTTCGAAGTGCAGGAGGGCCCGCGTGTTTATGTCGAGCGCATCGATATTGTCGGCAACGAGCGCACCCTGGATAAGGTCATTCGCCGCGAAGTGTTGCTGGAGGAAGGCGACGCCTATGATCCGGACGCGATCCGGAGATCGCGCCAGCGCATCGTCAATCTGAATTTTTTCAATAAAGTTGAAGTCAGCCAGCAGCCTGGCTCCGCGCCGGACCGCGCCGTCGTCACGATCGAAGTCGAGGAAAAAGCGACTGGCGAGTTGTCTTTCGGAGCCGGTTACTCGACGGCCGTTGGTCCACTTGGCGACATTACTTTACGTGAGCGCAACCTGCTTGGACGCGGCCAAGACTTACGGCTCAGCCTAACCCTGGCGCAGGTGCAACAGCAGGTCGATCTGAGCTTCACTGAACCGTATTTTCTCGACCGCGATCTGTCCGTGGGTTTCGATATCTTCCGGCGCATCACCAACCGCGAGGATCAGAGTTCGTTCCAGCAGGACGACACCGGCGGCGCTTTGCGGTCTGGTTACCAATTAAGCGAGAATTTACGTCACAACATTCGTTACAGCATCACCCAACAGAAGATCGCCAACGTCGACGCCAATGCGTCGCAAGTGATCCAGGATCAGGCGGGAACCTTCATCGCTTCGGTGATCTCCAATGATCTGTTCTACGACCGGCTCGACACCCGTTTGGATCCGACCGAAGGCTACTTTCTGAGCGCGGGGGTCGACCTGGCTGGCCTCGGCGGCGACGTGTTCTACACTCGAACCACGGCCGGAGCCGGCTATTTCATTCCGTTCTTCAATCGCAGTGTCTCCCTCGGATTTAGCGCCGAGGCCGGTTACATTGTGCCGCTGAAAGACGAAGTTAGGGTTCTCGATCGATTCTTCGTGGGCGGGAACAACCTGCGCGGTTTTACAACCTCCGGCGTTGGTCCGCGCGATACCGTGACCGGCGACGCGATCGGCGGCACCCTGTCCGCCACAGGCACGATCGAATTGAGCTTCCCGCTCGGATTGCCCAAAGAGCTCGGCTTTTCAGGCAAACTATTCGCAGACGTTGGGACCTTGACCGGCGCGGTCGAGAAGGGCCCAACCCTGGTCGATTCCGGCATGGCGCGGGCATCGGTTGGATTTGGCCTCGCCTGGCGTTCTCCCTTTGGTCCTTTGCGCATTGACATTGCAAAAGCGGTGGTCAAAGAGGATGAAGACAAAACCGAGCTGTTCCGGATGAATTTCGGAACCCGATTCTGATCGGTAAAGCGCCGAGCCTGCCCGATCGGTTCCGGGTATGCTCCGCCGGCTCGGGCAGACGTTAGCGGAAGGGCACGTGCATGAATGGACTGACACGAGGATTGATCGTCGCCGGCGTAATGGCCCTCGTCGGCGCGCTTGATCTGCCTCTTTATGCGCAAAATGCTCCGGCGACCGCACCCAAAGCGCCCGCTCAAGCTCCTGCCCCTGCAGCTGCGCCGCTTAAGCCGGCTCCAGCAGCGACGGCGGCACCGGCTGCCAAGCTCAAGGTGCCGGTTGTCGCGATCATCGATGCGCAAGCGATGCTTGAAAAAAGCGATGCGGCCAAGTCGGCTAAATCGAAAATTGAAGCGATCAGGGACGATCTGCAGAAGAAAATTAGTGTCGAGGGAGAGGCGCTCAAGGAAGAAGAACGGACCCTGCAGACGCAGCAAACAATCCTTTCGGCTGATGCCTACGCCAAGAAGCGGCAGGACCTGCAAAAGAAAGTCAGCGACTTGGAGCGCAAGGTTACCGAAGCGCGCCGCTGGCTGACGGCCACGAACGAAGGAGTTAATCGCTATATCACCAGCGCCTTGGTCGAAGTTGTCGCCAAATTGGCCGAGGAGCGCGGCGTTGATATCGTAATCCAGAGTTCGCAGGTCTTGTACGCGGCGGCGGCGCTTGACGTGACCGACGATGTCATGGCGCGACTCAACAAGCGCTTGCCGGATATCCCCATCAACTCGGTCGCGATAAAAAATGCGGCAGATGTTAAGCCCTGACGCCGGAAGCGATGGCTGATCCGCGGTTCTTCACCCGCGCGGGACCGTTCACCCTCGGAACACTTGCCGGACTCGCTAAAGCGGAGTTGGTGCCCGGTGCCGTTACCGAGGTTCAGATCGATGACGTGGCCCCGCTCGACCGCGCCGGACCGACCGAGCTGAGTTTTCTCGATAACCCGAGCTACGTCGACGCGTTGCGTGCCAGCAAGGCCGGCGCATGCGTGCTGGCGCCTAAATTTGCCGATCACGCACCTGCCGGCATGGCGCGGCTGGTTACGGCCAATCCTTATTTGGCCTTCGCCCTGATAGCCGGAGCGTTCTATCCCACGGTTCGAATTACACCGGGAATCGACCCCAAGGCAGCCATCGATCCAAGCGCCCAGCTAGGAAATGACGTTAGCATCGCCCCCTATGCGGTGGTCGGCGCCGGAGCCGTCATCGGCGATCGCGTGCGGCTGGGGCCGCAAGTGACTGTAGGTCCAGGGGTCGTCATTGGCGCGGACACGGTGATCGCGCCCAATGCCTCCTTGCGCTACTGCGTGATCGGTAACCGCTGCCAGATTCACGCTGGGGCCCGTATTGGCGAGCGCGGCTTCGGGTTCGTCCTCGGGCCGAGCGGATTTATCGATATGCCGCAGCTTGGCCGCGTGGTGGTCGAAGACGATGTCGAGATCGGAGCCAACACCACGATCGATCGGGGCGGCAGTAATGACACGGTCATCGGCGCGGGATCGCGCATCGACAATCTGGTGCAAATCGCGCATAACGTCGTGGTGGGACGTAACTGTGTGGTGGTCGCACAAGCCGGGATCGCTGGTAGCGCGACCCTAGAGGATCAAGTTACCGTGGCGGCACAAGTGGGGATCGCCGGCCATTTGCATATCGGTCGCGGTGCGCAAATCGGCGCCCAAGCCGGGGTCATGCGCGACATCGCTGCCGCTGACCGAGTGGTCGGATCGCCGGCCATGCCGGTAAAGCAGTTTTTCCGCATTCAGGCGCTGCTGGTGCGACAAGCGCGCGGCCGGGGACCGGAAGAATGAGGAGCGCTAAGCCACACGCCATGAATGATGTCGGAACGAACAGGACCATGACGGACGAGGGGATGGACTTCGACGCACTGCGCGTGCTGGAGATGATCCCCCACCGCTATCCCTTTCTGATGATCGACCGCGTGCGCAATTTCGTATGCGACCATGGCGCCGTCGGCGTGAAAAACGTGACACTCGGCGAGCCATACTTTCAGGGGCATTTTCCGTCGCGGCCGGTGATGCCGGGCGTATTGATCATCGAGGCCATGGCGCAAACCGCCGCGGTCGTGGTTATTGCCACTCTGGGCGACCGCGCGCGCGGCAAGCTCGTGTACTTCATGAGTGTCGAGAACGGGCGCTTCCGGCGGCCGGTTTTGCCGGGCGATACATTGTTGCTCGAAGTCATCAAGCGCCATCGACGCGGGCCGGTGTGGAAGTTCGATGGCACCGGGAAGGTTGGGGACACGATCGTGGCCGAAGCGACCTTCACCGCCATGATCCTTGACTACACATGAGCGCAATTCACGCGACCGCAGTCGTCGAACCGGGCGCCCGCGTCGGCGACAATGTCACGATCGGCCCCTATTCGGTTGTCGGCTCCGATGTCGAATTGGGCGACGGCGTGCGGATTCACAGCCATGTGGTCATCGCCGGCCGGACGCGTATCGGTCCGAATTGCGAGATTTTTCCCTTCGCGGTGCTGGGCCACCGGCCGCAGGATCTAAAATACAAGGGCGAACCTTCGGAGCTGCTGATCGGCGCGAATAATGTCATTCGCGAACATGTGACCATGCATCCCGGCACGACCGGTGGAGGCATGGTGACGCGCATCGGCGACAATAATCTATTCATGGTTGGGGTGCATGTCGCGCATGACTGTGTCATCGGCAACAAGGTGATCATGGCCAATTGCGCAACGCTCGGCGGACATGTCCAAGTCGGTGACCACTCGGTCCTGGGCGGCTTGTCGGCGGTGCATCAATTCGTGCGCATCGGTAAGCACGCCATGGTCGGCGGCATGTCGGGCGTGGAGAACGACCTAATCCCCTTCGGTTCCGCTACGGGTGAACGCGCGCGCTTAAGCGGGCTCAATATCGTCGGCATGAAGCGGCGCGGATTCTCGCGTGAGGAAATTCACGCCTTGCGCGCCGCCTTCAAGCTGATCTTCTCGGCCGAAGAAGGGACCATCGCGCAGAGGATCGAAGACGTCACCAAGGTGTATGAGGAATTTCCGTCCGTGCTCGAGGTGTGCGCATTCCTAAAGGTCGATTCCGCGCGCGCCGTACTGCAGCCGAAGAGTCCGGATGCACTCTAAGCTCGGGATCGTCGCCGGCGGCGGTTCGCTGCCGGGAAAAATTCTCGACGCCTGCCGCGCCACCGGTCGCGAGGCCTTTATACTCGCACTCGAGAACCATGCCGAGCCCGCGCTGGTCGCCAACGCGCCCCATGCTTGGGTGCGGTTAGGCGCCATCGGAACCGCGCTGCAAATCCTGCGCGACAACGGCGTGGCCGAGTTGGTCATCGCCGGCAAGGTTGGACGCCCGAGTCTCGCTGACCTGCGGCCGGATGGGCGCGCGCTGCGTTTTTTGGCCAGTGGCCTGTTGAGCGGGGGCGACGATGCCCTGGTCAAAGCAGTCATCCGCGAACTCGAGCACAAGGAAGGCTTTCGCGTGATTGGGGCGCAGGATTTGCTCGCGGGCGAGATCGCTTCGCTCGGCCGTATCGGCACGCATGCGCCGGACACAATGGCCGAGAGTGATATCGCGCGCGGTGTCGCCGTCGCACGCGCGATGGGCGCCGTCGACCTGGCGCAATCCGTGGTGGTGCAACAAGGCATCGTTCTCGGCGTCGAAGCAGTCGAAGGCACCGATGCGCTGCTCGAACGCACCGGAGCTTTACGGCGCGGCGGCCCGGGTGGCGTGCTGGTCAAACTTCCGAAGCCAAATCAGGAATTGCGCGTCGACATGCCGGTCATCGGCATCCGCACCATTGAACGCGCGGCTTCGGCCGGGCTGCGCGGCGTAGCGGTCGCGGCGGGCGCCACGCTCATTTTGCAACGCGATGCCGTGATCGCGGCGGCGGATCAAGCCGGGCTGTTCTTGATCGGCCTTGCGACGCCATCTTGATTACGGTCAGCGCGAGCGATGCAACCGCGGAGGGTGCCAGGCCGCTGGTCTATCTGATTGCCGGCGAGGTTTCGGGCGACCAGCTCGGCGGCGGATTGATGGCCGCGCTCCGACGCAGCGGCCAGCCCATGCGCTTTGCCGGCGTCGGCGGGGCGCGCATGTCCGAGCAGGGGCTTGCCTCACTGTTTCCGATGCGCGAGCTGTCGGTCATGGGGCTTTTGGAAACCCTGCCGCGCTTGCCGCGCTTGCTGCGCCGGATACGGGAGACAGCGGACGATATCGTGCGGCGCGATCCGGACGTGATCGTCACAATCGATGCTCCCTCTTTCGCCATGCGCGTCATGAGCCGCGTCGCAAGCCGCCGCGCCCCACGGCTGCATTATGTAGCGCCGCAGCTTTGGGCCTGGCGACCGGGGCGCATCCATACCTATCGCAAGACGTTCGACCGCTTGCTGGCGCTGCTGCCGTTCGAGCCCAAGTATTTCGAGCCAAAAGACATGCGCTGCACCTTTGTCGGACACCCGGCGGCCATGCCAGGGAAAGGCGACGCAGAGGGATTCCGCGCCCGGCATGGAGTGGCTAACGGTGGGCGCGTGCTTTTGCTACTGCCAGGCAGCCGCTCCGGTGAGATCGCGCGTATGTTGCCGGTATTGGCCGAGGCGGCGCGTAAGCTGCAGGCGGCATATCCCGCACTCAAGACCGCACTGCTCGCCGCACCCGGACATGAGACTGAGTTACGCGCGGCAACCGCGTTCTGGGAAGACGTGCCGCTGGTGATTGAAACGCAGGAACGCGCCGATTTATTCGCGGCAAGCAGTCTCGCCCTCGCGACCTCCGGCACCGTATCGGTCGAATTGGCCGCCGCCGGCGTTCCGCATGTGATCGCCTATCGGGTCAATCCGCTGACCGCCTGGATCGCCCGCCGACTGGTCCATGTGAAATACGCCGACCTGGTCAACATCATACTTGATCGGCCTGTCGTGCCAGAACTGATCCAGCAAGACTGCACGCCGGAACGCTTGGCGGAGGAAGGCGCGCGACTATTGACCAATTCGGCGGCGACAGCGCAGCGCGACGGGTTTGCCGAAGCCACGCGTCGTATGCTGCCGGACGGAAAGCCTCCGTTCGAGCGCGCGGCCGAAGCAGTGCTGGCCGCGCTCAGCGGCCGGCGATAGGAACGTAGCTGCGGCGGTTGTGGCCGGTATAAATCTGGCGCGGGCGGCCGATGCGATGCTCCGGGTCTTCCATCATCTCGGTCCATTGCGCGATCCAGCCGACCATGCGTGCGACCGCGAACAGCACCGTGAACATCGAGGTCGGGAAACCCATCGCCCGATAGAGAATGCCCGAGTAGAAATCGACATTCGGGTACAGCTTGCGCTCGATGAAATACTTGTCCTCAAGCGCGATCCGCTCAAGCTCCATCGCCAAATCGAGCAGCGGCTCGTCGCGCATGCCAAGTTCTTCAAGAACTTCGTGGCAGGACTCGCGCAGCACGGCGGCGCGCGGATCGTAGTTCTTATAGACCCGGTGGCCGAAACCCATTAGGCGGAAATTACTGGTCTGGTCCTTGGCCTTCTTGATGAACTCGGGAATACGGTCCTTGCTGCCGATCTCGGTCAGCATATTGAGCACCGCCTCGTTGGCGCCGCCATGCGCCGGCCCCCACAGCGAGGCGATGCCGGCGGACACGCAGGCGAACGGGTTGGCGCCCGAGGAGCCGGCCAAGCGGACGGTCGAGGTCGACGCGTTCTGCTCGTGGTCCGCGTGCAAGATAAAGATGCGGTCCATCGCCCGCGCCACCGAAGGCTTGACGACATAATCCTCGGACGGAATGGCGAAGCACATGCGCAGGAAATTGGCGGCGTAGCCGAGATCATTGCGCGGATACACGAACGGCTGGCCGATCGAATATTTATAGGCCATCGCCGCGAGCGTCGGCGCCTTGGCGAGCAAGCGGATCTGCGCGTCGCGCCGCTGTTCCGGGCTGCGGACATCGGCAGACTCCGGATAGAATGCGGACAGGGCTCCGACGGCGCCGACCATGACCGCCATCGGGTGAGAATCGCGCCGGAACCCGCGGAAGTAATACTGCATCTGCTCGTGAACCATCGAATGGCTGCCGACGTCGCGCACGAAGGCGGATTTTTGTTCGGCCTTCGGCAACTCGCCGCCGAGGAGCAGGTAGCAGACCTCCATGAAATCGCTGTGCTTGGCGAGCTCGTCGATCGGATAGCCGCGATATTGCAGCACCCCGGCGTCGCCATCGATAAAGGTGATCTTGGACTCGCAGCTCGCCGTCGAGGTGTAGCCGGGGTCGTAGGTGAACATCCCGGTCTCGGCATACAGCTTGCGAGTGTCGATCACGCGCGGCCCGTCAGTCCCGGTCAGCACCGGGAAAGTGTATGTCTTTCCCGTCTGATTATCGGTCAGGGTCACGCTGTCGGATTTATCGGCAGCGCCCTGCTTGGCCGAGCCTAGCTTGGTGGTCATGGGTGCACTCGCGGTTTCGGTTGGTCAGGGCTAAAGATGCGAACGGGTATTTAGCCTCGGCAGGAATTAACAGCAAATAACCGTATAGTGCTTTAGGCGAGGCGGGCGAGGGTTTCTTCTTTCCCTAGCGCTTCCATCACCTCGAACAATGGCGGTGAAACGGTCGAGCCGGTCAATATAATCCGAAGCGGCTTAGCCAGATCGCCGAGCTTAATGTTCTGGTCACCCGCAACCTGCCGGATTGAGTGCTCAATTGTGTTCGTGCTCCATTGGTTGTCGGGAATTGCTTGGAGAGCCGTTCCTGTAGCCGTCGCAAGTGCTGGTTGCCATGCCCCCCCGACGGTGATTTGCGTGGGAGCTACCGCATAGAACGCCGCCTTCTCAGCCAGCTCGACCAGGGTCTTGGCGCGCGGCTTCAATCCCGGCATGCCACGGAGAATGCGCGCCCGCGCCGGAGCATCGAGGCCATGCCCCTGTTTGGACTCGATCAGCGGCGCGACCTGGCGCAGAAGCTCTTCTTCCGCCGTGGCGCGGATATAGACGCCGTTCAAATGGTCGAGCTTGGCCAGATCGAAGCGCGCGGCCGAATGGCCGATGTGGTCGAGCTCGAACCACGCGATCGCTTGTTCGGTGGAAATCACCTCGGCGTCGCCATGGCTCCAGCCAAGCCGCATCAGGTAGTTGCGCATCGCCGCCGGCAAATAACCGAGCTCGCGATAGGCCGAGACATTCACCGCCCCATGCCGCTTCGACAATTTGGCCCCGTCGGCGCCATGGATCAGCGGCAGATGGGCGTAGACCGGAACCGGAAAGCCGCACGCCTCGATCAGGTTCTTTTGGCGGAAGGCATTGGTCAGGTGATCGTCGCCACGGATGACATGCGTCACCCCCATGTCGAAGTCATCGACCACGACCGAAAGCATATAGGTCGGCGTGCCATCGGCGCGCAGCAGCACGAAGTCGTCGAGCTGCTCATTGGCGACGCGTACTTCGCCTTGCACGCGGTCGACGATGACCGTGTCGCCGGTCTGCGGCATGCGCAGTCGCACCACCGGCTTGACGCCGGGCGGCGCGTCCTGGGGATCGCGATCGCGCCAGCGTCCATCGTAACGGCTGGAACGCCCTTCCTTGAGCGCGCGGGCGCGCATCTCCTCAAGCTCCTGCGGCGAGCAATAACATGGATAAGCGCGGTCGGAGGCAAGCAGCCCGAGCGCCACGGCGGCGTGCCGCGGGGCGCGGGTCGACTGCAACAACGGCTCGCCGTCCCAGCCGAGTTCGAGCCAGGTGAGGCCATCCAGAATGGCGTCGATCGCAGCTTGGGTCGAGCGCTCCCGGTCCGTGTCCTCGATGCGCAGCAGGAACCGGCCGCCGTGGTGCCTGGCATACAGCCAATTGAACAGCGCCGTGCGCGCCCCGCCGATGTGCAGGGAACCGGTGGGCGAGGGAGCAAAGCGGGTGACGACGGTCATAATTTTCCTAGAAAGCCGGGGCGGCGCTAGTTAGCACGCGCCGTGACACCGCCTCAATGCTTGCTCTTGCTGGAGCCGCCAGGCCCACGCATACTTTGCGGTACCATGACTATCGCCGGCCTTGAGCTGGCGCCCGCACGCGCGGCGCGCGCCGACTGGCTCTCCCAGCAATTCCTGCTCGAACAGGAACGCTGGGTGCTGTGGTTGCCGGTGGCGCTGGCCGTCGGCATCGGCACCTATTTCCTGCTGCCGAGCGAGCCACCGCCGTGGGTTGGTGGAAGTTCTCTGGCCGCAACTCTTATTTTATTCTGGGCTTGGCGCCGGTCGGTGGCGCTTCCTCTGCTGATCGCCCTGGCCGCCTGCGCGCTCGGCTTTTCTGCCGCTGAACTGCGCGCGGCGCGGGTCGCGGCCCCGGTCCTGACCCGAGCGTTACCGTTTGCCACTATCCAAGGCCGGGTCGAGCGCATCGTTCCACGAGACGATGCCGACTGGCTGATTATCCGGGATCCACGCATCGACCGGCTTGACCCAAGCGCTACGCCTAGGCGTGTGCGCCTGCGCCTCAGCCAAGCCGCTGTAGCCGGCTTGGTGCCAGGGGATGTCATGCGCATTCGGGCCACGCTCACCCCGCCGCCCGGACCGGCGGCGCCGGGCGCCTTCGATTTCCGCCGCTATCTGTGGTTCGCCGGCATTGGGGCCACCGGTTTCCCGCTTTCGCGACCAGAGGTGCTGGAACACGCCCCAAATGCTGTTTCTTGACCTGGATCGAGCGCTTGCGGCAGGTCATCTACCAGCGTGTGACCGCGGCTCTGCCCGGGGAGGACGGGGCCTTGGCAGCCGCCTTGATGATGGGCGAACGCGGGGCGATGCCGAAAGAGCTCATTACCGCGATGCGCGATTCCGGGTTGCAGCATCTGCTGTCGATCTCAGGGCTGCATATCGGATTGATTGTCGGTCTGGTGTTCTTCGCGCTGCGCGCTCTCCTGGCCCTGGTCCCGGCTGTGGCGCTGCGCTTCCCGATCAAGAAATGGGCTGCCGGTGCCGCCACTCTGGCCGGTTTCGCCTATCTCTTGCTGTCAGGATCCGAGGTACCCGCCGAGCGCGCATTCTTGATGACCGGAATCGTGCTGTTCGGCGTGTTCGTCGACCGCATCGCGCTTTCAATCGGCTTACTCGCCTGGGCGGCGATCGGCGTGCTGCTGCTCGAACCGGAAGCCCTACTTGGCGCCAGTTTTCAGCTCTCATTCGCCGCCATGCTGGCTCTGATCGCAGCCTATGAGGCGATCGGTCCGAGGTTAAAACTTTGGCTGAAAACCCTGCCGGGGCCAACCAAGCTGTCGCTCTATGTCGCGTCCATGGTGGTCAGTTCGCTCGTGGCCGGTCTGTCCACCGGGATCATCGGATTGTTCCATTTCAATCGGATCGCGGTCTACGGGCTGGCTGCCAATGCTGTCGCCATCCCGGCCACTTCGCTGTGGGTGATGCCCTGGATCATCGCCACCTTCCTGTTGATGCCCTTCGGCCTCGAAGAATACGGCCTCCTGCCGATGTCCTATGGCTTGGATCTGATCAACGCCTGTGCACGCGCGGTCGCCGCCTGGCCAGGAGCGACCCATCTCGTGCCGGCACTCGATTCCTGGCCGCTCCCGCTCGCCGCGTTGGGTCTGGTGTGGCTTTGCCTGTGGAAACGCCCTTGGCGGCTGCTGGGCGTGCCGGTGATCGCTGGCGCAGTTTTTCTAGGCCTCAGGGCGCCGCCGCCGGATGTGCTCGTTTCTGACGATGGCGGTCTCGTGGCGGTGCGCGCAGTTGGCGGAGGCTTACTGTTTTCGACCACGCGCAGCCATGGCTTCGACCGCCTTGTGTGGTTGGAGCGCGACGGCGTCAAATCCGGGGGCGGCGTATTCCCGCGCAACGGCGAAGGAACAAGCGGCGCGCTCGCCTGAGATTCCACCGGCTGTAGCTACCAGACCGCAGGCTTGATGGTGGCCTTGGTGCGTTCCCCGGCGGCCATCGATGAAGACTGCCGGCGCGCCGATGTGCTGATCACGACTGAGATGGTGTTCGGCGCTTGCCCGCGACCGCGGCTTGTTATCGACGGCCGTACGTTACGCCGCACGGGCAGCCATGCGCTCTGGCTTGCCGACGGCACCATCCGCGATCGCGCCGCTGGCGGCGGCACGCGTCCGTGGTCAGGCACCGGCGGGCTGAGCGCTAGTGGTAGGAGCGAATCAACCCGACCAGCCGCCCCTGCACCGTAACCTGCTCGGGGCCGCAGATGCGGGTTTCGTAGTTGCGATTGGCCGGCTCGAGAGCGACTGAATTGAGCCGCTTGCGCAGACGCTTGAGCGTTACCTCCGAGCCATCGACCATGGCGACGACGATCGCCCCGGTCTCGGCATCGTCACAGCGTTCGAGGATCACCGTATCGCCGTCGAGAATGCCGGCGTCGACCATCGAATCACCATCGACCGAGAGAGCGAAATATTCGCCGCGGCGCAGCATCTCGGCCGGCACCGCGATGTTGATATCCGTCTGGCGCAAGGCCTCGATAGGCGTGCCGGCGGCAATCTTGCCGAGAATGGGCACTTCCACATGGCTTGCGCCACCATCGCTGCGCGGGCTGCTGCGCTCGACCGCCACGCGGCGGAAATCTCCCTGAATGACCTTGGGCGCGAAGCCGGCAGCAGCACTACGCGTGGGCGCATTCTGCATATCGGGCGTTCGCAGGACCTCGAGCGCACGCGCCCGATGCGGTAGCCGACGGATGAAACCGCGCTCTTCCAGGCCTGTGATCAACCTGTGGATACCTGATTTGGACCGCAGGCCGAGCGCCGTCTTCATCTCCTCGAAGGAGGGCGAAACACCCTGCCGGGAGAGAAACTCGCTGACGTAAAGCAGTAGCTGGTGCTGTTTGCGCGTGAGCATCGAGGACCCGCTTCGTGGCGGCGCCGCCCTTCCGGCCCCGGGGTTCACCCCATGTGAAGCCCCTGAAGTCCAGAACAAACCGGCAACCCTGATGCGTGTTCTAGTTTAGTTCCAGAATAGCGTCAAGCGCCGAATGCGCGTTCGGTGAGAGGCAGCAGGTGAACGGGGTCGCCCTTTCGCGCCGCCGGCGCGTTCGGTGGCCGAATGACCAGGCCATCCGCGCGCGCCAGAACCGAAAGCATCGAACTGTCCTGGTGCTCGAACGGAGTCGCCACAAAAGTTCCGCGAGCGTCGCGCTTTATGGAGGCGCGCATGTAGTCTTGGCGCTGGTCGTTGGCCGGCAAATCGCGCCCCAGCGTCACAGACATCTCTGCAATCCCGGGCGGGTCGAGCCCGAGCAATCGGTCGATCGCCGGGCGCAGGAAGAGCAGCGCGCAAACCAGCGCGGACACCGGATTCCCGGGCAGGCCAAGAACCGGAACGGCACCGATCTTTCCGAAAATGAACGGCTTACCTGGGCGTAGAGCGACTTTCCAGAACTCGAGCGCAAAACCGGATTCTCCCAGCGCGCGCTGGATCAGATCATGCTCGCCGACGCTGGCCCCGCCGCTGGTCACCAGCAGATCGCAGCCGGCCGCTCCGGCGGCGGCGGCCTTGAGCTCCGCAATCGAATCGCGTGCGATCCCCAGATCGACCGGCTCGCCGCCCCAATCGCGCACATAGGCGGCGAGCGCGAAGCCATTGGCGGCGACGATGCGATCCTCGCCGATGGACGACTCACCCGGCATGACCAATTCGTCGCCGGTCGAAAGTATGGCAACCCGCGGCTGCCGTCGTACCGGCAGGTCAGCCAAATTCATCGCAGCCGCCAGCCCAATAGCGGGCGCGGTTAAACGCCGCCCAGCAGTCAGCAACCGGTCGCCGACCGTGAAATCAAGTCCGGCCAGGCGAATATTGGCCCCCGGACGCGACACGCCGTCAAGCACACGGATAAATGAACCGTCCTCGGAAACGACGTTTTCCTGGATAACAACAGCGTCGGCGCCGCTTGGTACGCTGCCGCCAGTAAAGATCCGCACCGCCTGGCCAGCACCGAGCGTCCCGGTAAACTTTCGCCCGGCCGGGGCGGCCCCAATGACACTCAGGCGCGCGGGAAGCATGGCCACATCGGCAGCGCGGATGGCATAGCCGTCCATTGCCGACACGGCGACCGGCGGCTGCGACCGTCGTGCAGTCAAATCAGCGGCGAGCACGCGGCCAGAGGCGCGATCGAGCGCGACGCTTTCGGCGGCGAGGGGCGCGAAGGCCTGCAGGACGCGCGCTTGCGCCTCCTCGACGGTGATCATGACTTTTCCTGAAAAATCCCCGATTTGCCGCCGCTCTTGTAGGTTAGCCGGATGTCGGTCAAACGCATCGAGCGATCGACCGCTTTACACATGTCATAAATCGTAAGCGCGGCCACGCTCACCGCCGTCAGCGCCTCCATCTCCACCCCGGTGCGGCCTTGCAGCCGTGCCGTGGCGGAAATATCGATCGCGCTGCGCTTGGCATCAGGCGTGAGCTCGACCTCGACATTGGACAGGTTGAGCGGGTGGCAGAGGGGGATCAGATCGCTGGTGCGTTTGGCGCCCATGATCCCAGCGAGCCGAGCGACCGCCAGCACGTCGCCTTTGGGCATGCCGCCCTCTTGGATCAGCGCCAGCGTCGCGGGCTGCATCAAGACCGAGCCGCGCGCGCTCGCGATCCGGTCGGTCTCGGCCTTGTCGCCGACATCAACCATGCGCGCCTTGCCCTCGGCATCGACATGCGATAACCGGGCCATGCGTTACACCGTCGCCTGTGCCGGAGCGAGCAGCCTGCGCACTCCGGCCGCGAGATCCTTCTGCCGCATCAGCGTCTCGCCAACGAGAAACGCGCGGGCGCCGGCCGCGACCAGGCGGTCGATATCGCCGCGGTTGCTGATCCCGCTTTCCGAAACGATCAGGCGATCCTTGGGCACCCCCAACGCCAGTTTTTCCGTGGTGGCCAGATCGACAATCATCGTATGCAGGTTGCGGTTGTTGATGCCGATCAACTTGGCATCCAGGCCAAGCGCACGGTCGAGTTCGGCGGTATCATGCACCTCGACCAACACATCCATGCCGAGATCCTTGGCGACGCGCGCCAGCAGCTGCGCCGTCATGTCGTCGATCGCCGCCATGATCAGGAGGACGCAATCGGCGCCAAGCGAACGCGCTTCGTAAACCTGATACGGGTCGAGCATGAAATCCTTGCGCAGCACCGGCAATGCGACCGCGCCGCGGGCAGTCACCAGATGTTCGTCCGCGCCCTGAAAGAACGGAACATCAGTCAACACCGACAGGCAGGTCGCTCCGCCCTCGGCATAGGCGCGCGCCATTGCCGGGGGATCGAAATGGGTGCGGATCAGCCCTTTCGACGGCGAGGCACGCTTGAGCTCGGCGATCAGACCGAAGCCCATGGCCTCCGCCGCCTCCTCAAGCTTGCGGGCGAAGCCGCGCGGCGGAGATTGCAGCTTAATAATCTTCTCAAAAACCGCCAGCGGAACCTCAGCCTTGCAGCCGTCGATATGCACGCGCTTGTCGGCGCAAATTTCCTCGAGAACATCGCTCATGTCGCACTCACCGCCCGGTTGGTTATTGCGACCATGCGATCGAGCACGGTCTTGGCCGCGCCGCTGTCGATCGCTTCGCCGCCGAGCTTGACGCCCGCTTTCAAATCGCTCGCCCGGTCGGCGACGATCAGCGCCGCCGCCGAGGAGAACAGCACGATATCGCGGAATGGCCCCTTTTGCCCGGCGAGCAGGGCGCGCATCGCGGCGGCGTTGTCCTTGGCATCGCCGCCAAGCAAATCCGCGAGCTTGGCGCGCGGCAGACCGGCATCTTCCGGCGTGATGTCGAAGCTGCGGACCTTACCCCGATCGAGTTCGGCGACATGGGTCACGCCGGTGGTCGAAATTTCATCGAGTCCGTCGGCGCCATGCACCACCCAGGCGCGCTCGCTGCCGAGATTGGCCAATACCTGCGCCAGTTTCTCGACCCATTCATGCGCGAACACGCCGACAAGCTGAAGCTTGACCCCGGCCGGGTTGGACAACGGCCCGATGAGGTTGAAGATCGTGCGCGTGCCAAGCTCGACGCGCGGCCCGGCGACATTGCGCATCGCGGTGTGGTGGCGCGGGGCCATGAGGAAACACAGATTGTTATTCCAGAGTGTTTCCTTCACCAGCGCGAAATTCGCGTCGATATTGACGCCGAGCGCGCCCAGTACATCGGCCGCGCCGGTCTTGGACGACAGCGCGCGATTGCCGTGTTTGGCGACCGGCACACCGCAGGCGGCAACCACCAGGCTCGCGCCGGTCGAAACATTCAGCGTCCCTTTGGCGTCGCCGCCGGTGCCGCAGGTGTCGATCGCGCCCGCCGGCGCTTCGATCGGGATGGCTTTCCGGCGCATGATCCGGGCCGCGCCGGTGATCTCGTCCACGGTTTCGCCGCGTACGCGCAGCGCCATGAGCAAGCCGCCGATCTGCGCCGGCGTGGCCAGGCCCGACATCAGGATCTCGAAGGCCTGCTCGGCCTCGGTTTGCGAAAGACTATGCCCCGTCGCCACACGCGCGAGCGTGGGCTTGAGGTTCGCCGGATTGACTTCGGGTGCGCTCATGCGGCCCGCACATGCTTCGGCATGCGCTGTGCCTTCCGCCCGGTGGCCAATTCGATGAAATTGGCCAGGAGTGTGTGGCCGTGCTCGGACGCGATGCTTTCCGGGTGAAACTGGACGCCCCAGATCGGCAGGCTGCGGTGTTCCAGTCCCATGATCAGCCCGTCGTCGGTCTCGGCGCTGACGGCGAGGCTCGCCGGCAGGGTCGCGCGCTCGACGATCAGCGAGTGATAGCGAGTGGCGGTGAATGGGCTCGGTACGCCTTTGAACAACCCAGTGCCGCGATGATTGATGCGCGACAGCTTGCCATGCATCGGCGTCGCCGCGCGCACGACCTTGCCGCCAAAGGCTTGGCCGATCGCCTGATGGCCGAGACACACGCCGAGCAATGGCACGCGACGCTCGGCGGCGGCGGCGATGAGGGCCAAGCAGATGCCGGCCTTGTCCGGGTCGCACGGGCCGGGGGAGAGCACGATCACTTCCGGCGCGAGCGCCAGCGCCTCGTCCACGCCGAGCGCATCGTTGCGCCGCACCTCGACCGCCGCCCCCAGCTCGCCGAGGAAATGCAGCAGGTTATAGGTGAAGCTGTCGTAGTTATCGATCAGCAGAAACATGCGGCCACATCCGGCGGAATTGGCGCGCGCCCCGCGCGAGCCAGGCGCAAGTGTAGCCGACCGTAACAGGCCAAGGCAATGTTTGGCCGGTTTGGTGTATCCTGCGGAGCATGAATCGCGTGCTCACGCTCCTGGCATTAACCATATTCGCGAGCCCGGTCGCCGCCGCGGCCGAATTCCGGCTGGTGCTCGGCGGCACGCCGGCGCTGACGCTCGAGGGCGAATGCACCGTGTTGACCGCTACGCTCGGCGTCGAGCACGTGCGCTTCACCGCGGCGACGCCGAAGACCCTGAATATTACCGGCAAGGGCGTGTCTTGCACGCTACGCAAAAGCGATCCCTTCTGGCGCATCCTGGTCGTCCTGCAGCAGGACGGGCGCTTGGTGGCGCAGGCCGAAACGACCGTCGCCTATGACTGGGTCGAGGTGCGCAGCGCCGGACCCTGGGGCCGCGCCTCGGGCTTTCGCGGCGATCCGCCGACGACGCGCCTCACCCCAGCGCCGCGACCACGCTAGACAAATTTCCAGGCGTCCTCGGCGGCGCGGATCAGCGCCTTGGATTTATTGATCGTCTCCTGGAACTCGGCTTCCGGGTCGCTATCGGCGACGATGCCGCCGCCGGCCTGGACATACATAACCCCGTCTTTGACGACCGAGGTACGCAGCGCGATGCAGGTGTCCATGGCCCCATCGGCCCCGAAATAGCCTACGGCCCCGCCATAGACGCCGCGCCGCTCGGGCTCGAGTTCGTCGATGATCTCCATCGCCCGCACCTTGGGCGCGCCCGAAACGGTACCGGCCGGGAAGCCGGCCATCAGCGCCGCGATCGCGTTATGCGCCGGGTCGATCTCGCCCTCGACGTTGGAGACGATGTGCATCACATGGCTGTAGCGCTCGATCGTGAACTGTTCGGTCACCTTGACCGTGCCGATCTTGGCGACCCGGCCGACATCGTTGCGGCCGAGGTCGAGCAGCATCAGATGCTCGGCGCGCTCCTTTGGATCGGCGAGCAGCTCCTCGGCCAGCGCGCGATCCTCGGCCGGGGTCTTGCCGCGCGGGCGCGTGCCGGCGAGCGGCCGGATGGTGACCGTCCCGTCGCGCAGCCGCACCAAGATTTCCGGGCTTGAACCGACGATGTGGAACCCGCCGAGGTCGAGATAGAACAGGAAGGGCGACGGATTAAGCCGGCGCAAGGAGCGATACAAAGCAAACGGCGGCAGGGTAAACGGCACGCGGAAGCGCTGGCTCGGCACGACCTGGAAGATGTCGCCGGCGCGGATGTAGCTCTTGGCCGCCTCGACCATGCGCTTGAACGCGTCGGGCGTGAAGTTCGACTTCGGCGTGGCGGGTGCGACCGGGGTCGCCGCTTGCCTTGGGGGCAGCGGCTTTTCCAGCTCGGAAGCAATCGCGGAGATGCGCTCGCAGGCGGCCGCATAAGCGGCCTCGGCGGTCACGCCCTTGGCCGGGCGCACCGGGGTTACGATCGTAACCGCGTCCTCGACGCCGTCGAAAATTGCTATCACCGACGGGCGCAGGAACATCGCATCCGGGATGCCAAGCATATCCGGGTTCTTGTCCGGGATGCGCTCGACCAAGCGAACTGTGTCATAGGCCAGATAGCCAAACAGGCCGGCAGCCATGGGCGGCAGTGGGGCAGGGATAGCAAGCCGGCTGGCCTCGATCAGCGCGGCGAGCGACTGCAGCGCCGGCAGCGGATCGAGCGCATAGGCGAGCGGGTCGTGCAGCGGGTCGCGATTGATCTCGGCGAGCTGATCGCGGCAGCGCCAGATCAGGTCGGGCTTGAGCCCGATGATCGAATAGCGCCCCCGGACCGATCCGCCCTCGACCGACTCAAGCAAGAAACTCATCGGGCGATGCGCGCCCAGTCGCAGCATGGCCGCGACCGGCGTCAGCAGGTCGGCCGCGAGCTTGCTCCAGACGAGCTGGGCCGTTCCCTTGGCATGGCGGCTGGAGAAGGTGGCGCGGTCCGGTTCGACCGGAGGTGCCGCGCTAGCTGGGCCGCCCATGACCGCTACTGCGCGAACAGCTTGTCGATCGCCGTCTGATCGACCGAGACGCTGATGCCGGCGCGCATGGCATCGGCCAGAGCCGTCTCAAGATCATTGGCGACCGCGCTCTTGAGTGCATCCGCGGCCTGCTTAAATGCGGCGTCCGCGACATTGGGCACAGCCCGCTCGATCGATATCAGCCGAGCGACTTGATAGGTCTCGCCCGAGGGCGCCAAAACCACGTCGCGCGGCTTGGCGCGAAACAGCTGCGCCGCCATGTCGGTGCCGAGCGCGATTCCCGCGCCGCCGCCGCTGCGCGGGAAGGGCTGCGTGGTCTGGAACTGGGCGCCGAGCGCGGGCGCGACCACGGAAAGCTCTTCGCCGGCCTCGACCCGCGCCAGAATCTGCTTGGCCACGGTTTCGGCGCGCGCGCGCCGTTGTTCACCCTGCCAACCGCGCGTGACTTCGGCGCGGACTTGGTCGAGCGGCTTCTGTGTTGGCGGGGTCACGCTATCGACCCGCAGCACATAAAAGCCGCCATCGGGGGTTTCCGTCAGGTCGCTGTCGCGCCCCACCTGAGTTGCATAAATCGATTGCAGCACGTTGCGCAGCACGGGCAGTCCGGTAATCGGCGTCCCATCCTGCGTTGTGCCGTCCTGCGCCACCCTGGCGATCTTAACCACCTCAAGGTGATGCACTTCAGCCGCTTTTTCGATGGTCGCGCCGCCGGCGAGCGTGTCTTCGACGGAATTGCCGAGTTTAAAGATCGTCTCGCGCGCCCGCCGCAGGGCAAGGTCGCGCTTGATCGGATCACGCAGCTCATCGAGGCTTTTCGTCGTGCCAGGGGTAATCGCCTTCACATACAGCACATGCCAACCGAGCGCCGATGGCACGGGCGCGCTGACAGCGCCCTCACTTGTATTAAAGGCCGCATCGATCAGAGCCTCCACCGCAAAATCGGCGCGCGTCAGCGTGCCCAATTCAACCGGTTGGGCGCCGGTGATTTCCTTTGCCGCGGCGGCGAAGGTCGCACCATCGGCGACCAGTTTGACAAGGCGCTCAGCGTCCGCCTTGCGTTCGATCGGAACGACCGCTTGCACCAGGGAGCGATTCTCGGGCGTTTCGTAACGGCCCTTTTCGGAAACATAGGCGGCGGCGATATCGGCCTCAGAGATGGCAATTTCCTCGGCGAATTTCTCCGGGCTGAGGAAAGCGACCGTCGCGGCGCGCATCGCCGGCGCCATGAAGCGGCTCTTATTGGCGTCGTAATAGGCCTGCTGCGCTGCTTCGTCCGGTACTGCCTCCTCACCCGCGGTATCGCCACGCACAGTCGCAACCACGGCAACACGCTTTTCGGTGCGATAGCGATAGAGCAGTTCGATCGCGGCATTGGGCACGGTCGCGCCCACGCCAGCCGCCTGCAGAAGTTGCGATTGCACGATCTGCTTGCGCATCAAGACGACAAACTCGGCCTCGCTCATGCCTTGGCTGCTCAGGAATTCGGCGAAGGCGTAGGGGTCGAATGGACCGTTGCCGGGCCGAAACTGCGGACTTTCGCGGATCGCGCGCGAGATCATGGCGTCCGAGGCGGCCAGACCTGCGTTGCGCCCGGCTCGGTCCAGCACTTCCTCGGTGATCAAGCCATTCACCGTGTTATCGACGAGGCCAAACCGCTGCGCCTGCTCTGCCGTTATCGCCTGGTTCAGCGTCTGCGAAATCCGCCGACGTTGTTCCTCGAAGGCGCGTTGTATGGTTTTGGCGTCGATATCCGTTCCACCAACGGTAATCGGCGCCGTGGTGCGCGTGAAAGGATCGCCGCTAACGCCAAAAAATGCCGCGAAGGTGAAGGCGAGCAGAACCATCAGGCCCTTGAACACCCAAGAATTAGCCGCGTTACGAAGCGATCGGAGCGCCATACGGCCATAAACCCTTGGGGCCGCCGGCATTTATGATCGACCGGGCGGCGATTGGGCGCGCATCATAGGGAGGGGCGGAAATCCGGGCAACCGTCGCGGCCTAGCCCGGGATCATGCGCCGTGCTATGAGCAGCCCGCAAGCGGGGAGGGACCCTTGGCGCAAAATACTCGCCGCCGGCCACTGATCGCCGGCAATTGGAAGATGAATGGTTTACAGGCCGACGGGCTCGACCGCGTGCGCCGCGTGGCCGCCCTGCGCGCGGCGACCGAGGTGCCGTGCGACCTTCTGGTCTGCCCGCCGGCAACTTTGCTGGCCGCGATTTCCGAGGCTTTGGCCGGTTCGCCGATCGCTACCGGTGGTCAGGATTGCGCCCCGCAGACGGACGGCGCTTATACCGGCGACATCGCCGCCCGCATGCTCAAGGATGCGGGCGCGCGGTATGTCATTCTCGGCCATTCCGAACGACGGCATGGGCATGGCGAGAGTGATGCCCAGATACGCGCGAAGAGCGAGGCAGCGCTGGCGGCAGGGTTAATGGCGATCATCTGCGTCGGCGAGACCCTGGCCGAACGCGACGGAGGCCAGACACTTGCCGTGCTCAGCACCCAGGTCAAGGCTTCCGTCCCGCCCAACGCCACCGCCGTCAACACGGTTATCGCCTATGAGCCGGTCTGGGCAATTGGCACTGGACGCAATGCCGCCCCGCCGCAGATCGCGGAGGCGCATGCCCATATCCGGGCGACACTGCGCCAAGGCTTGGGGGCCGAAGCCGACCGGATGCGCATACTTTATGGCGGCTCGGTCAAGCCGGCCAATGCCAGGGAGACCCTGGCGCTCGCCGATGTGGATGGCGCATTGGTGGGTGGGGCAAGCTTGGACGTAGACGCCTTCTGGGCCATCGCCCAGGCCTGTCCCAAGCTTTGATGATCGCACCACTGGCAAAACCCGGCGCGAGCGCGTAAATAGGAGGACGGGCCCCGAAGCGCGGGCCCGTTCGCATTTCCTGACGCCCGCCTGTATGGGAGCGCCCGCCGGCATGAGAACCGTCCTGCTTGTCATCCATATTTTGATCGCCTTCGGGCTGGTCGGGACCATTTTAATGCAGCGCTCGGAAGGCGGCGGCCTGGGCATTGGCGGCGGAGGCGGCGGAGGCGGCGGCATGGGCGGGCTGATCGGCAATCGCTCCACCGCCAATTTGCTGACGCGCGTGACCGCGATCCTGGCGGCGGCATTCTTTATTACCAGCCTGGGCCTGACTTTGCTGCCCAGCCGCAGCGAAGCGCCGCGTTCGATCCTCGATGTGGGCGCACCCGCTGCGCCAGCAGCCGGCGAGACGCCGGCTGCCCCGCGTTAGGCTCGCCCCCCTGATCCCCGCACCGGACAAACGCGACTCGCAGCGCGCAGGCCGGGAGAGGGCGACATGACTCGGTTCATCTTCGTCACCGGCGGTGTGGTCTCCTCGCTCGGCAAGGGCTTGGCTACGGCCTCGCTCGGCGCGCTGTTGCAAGCGCGCGGCTATAAACTGCGCGTGCGCAAGTTCGACCCTTATCTGAACATCGATCCGGGCACGATGAGCCCGCATGAGCACGGCGAAGTGTTCGTCACCGACGACGGCGCGGAAACCGATCTCGACCTCGGCCATTACGAACGCTTCACCGGCGTGCCGGCGCGGCGCTCGGACAGCGTGACCACCGGTCGCGTATACTCCGAAGTCCTGCAAAGCGAGCGGCGCGGCGATTACCTTGGCGGCACGGTGCAGGTGATTCCGCATGTCACCGACGCGATCAAACAATTCGCCACCGCCGATTTGGCCGGCGAGGATTTCGTCCTGTGCGAGATCGGCGGCACCGTCGGCGACATCGAGAGCCTGCCGTTCCTTGAAGCGATCCGCCAGCTCGGCAACGAGCTTGGGCGCGCGCGAGCGATGTTCATCCATTTGACGCTGGTGCCGTATCTCAAGGCGGCCGAGGAACTGAAAACCAAGCCGACGCAGCATTCGGTCAAGGAGTTGCAGCGCTCCGGCATCCAGCCCGAGATGCTCGTCTGTCGCTGCGAGCGCCCGATCCCAGAGACGGAACGGCGCAAGATCGCCCAGTTCTGCAATATCCGCTCGCAGGCGGTGATCCAGGCGCTCGACGTCGAGACGATCTACGACGTTCCGCTCGCCTATCATGCCGAGGGCTACGACACCGAAGTGCTACGCCATTTCAACCTGCCGCATGACGGCGAGCCGGATTTGAGCACCTGGGCGGAAATCACCCGCCGCACGCGCGAGCCGGAGGGCGAAGTCTCGATCGCCGTGGTCGGCAAATACATGGGACGCAAGGACGCCTACAAGTCGCTCGCCGAAGCGCTGGCGCATGGCGGCATCGCGAACAACGTGCGCGTCAAGCTGCACTGGATTCCCTCCGAGATCTTCGAGGAATCCGACGCCGCTGCGAGGCTGTCCGAGGTGCATGGCATCCTGGTGCCGGGCGGCTTCGGCAGCCGCGGCTCGGAAGGCAAGATCCGCGCCGTGACATTCGCGCGCGAACAGAAGGTGCCGTATTTCGGCATCTGCTTCGGCATGCAGATGGCGATCATCGAAGCGGCACGTAACCTCGCCCACCTGCCGGGCGCCAGCTCGTCCGAATTCGGCCCGTGCGAGACGCCCGTGGTCGGTTTGATGACCGAATGGATGCGCGGCAACCAGCTCGAGCGACGCGCCGCCGGTGGGCATCTGGGCGGCACCATGCGTCTCGGCGCCTATCCGGCCAAGCTCGCGGCTGATAGCCTGCTGGCCAGCATTTATGGCGCGACTGAAATCAACGAACGCCACCGCCATCGCTATGAGGTCAATGTGACCTACCAGAAGGTGCTCGAAGCGGCCGGCGTGCATTTCAGCGGCATGTCGCCCGATGGGCTGCTGCCGGAGGCGATCGAGCGCAGCGATCACCCGTGGTTCGTCGGCGTGCAGTTCCATCCCGAACTGCGTTCGCGGCCATTCGAGCCGCACCCGCTGTTCCGCTCGTTCATCGCCGCCGCGCTCGAAAAGTCGCGGCTGCTCTGATGCCCGCGACAGCGCAGCGACAAGTCACCATCGGGCGGCTCACTCTCGGCAACGCCCTGCCGCTGGTTTTGATCGCCGGGCCGTGCGCATTGGAATCACGCGCCCATGCGCTGGAAATGAGCGCGGCGCTGGTCGAAATGACGCAAAAGCTCGGCATCGGGCTGATCTATAAGACCAGCTTTGACAAGGCGAACCGCAGCTCGAGCCGCTCGCCGCGCGGCCTGGGTATGGCGGCAAGCCTGCCGATTCTGGCCGAGGTGCGCGAGAGTCGCGGCTGCCCGGTCCTGACCGATGTTCACACCGCCGAGCAATGCGCCCCGGTCGCCGAGGCGGTCGATGTGCTGCAAGTGCCCGCCTATCTCTGCCGGCAGACCGACCTTCTTGTCGCGGCGGCGAAAACAGGGCGCGCGGTGCACGTGAAGAAGGGCCAATTCCTGGCACCCTGGGACATGGCGCATGTCGTCGGCAAGCTGCGCGAGGCCGGCAACGATCGAGTCCTGGTCGGCGAACGCGGCGTGACTTTCGGCTATAATACGCTGGTATCCGATATGCGCGCGCTGCCGATCCTGGCCACGACCACCGGTTGCCCGGTGGTATTCGACGCCACCCATTCGGTGCAACAGCCGGGCGGGCGCGGGACGACCAGTGGTGGCGAGCGGCAATTCGTGCCCGTGCTGGCGCGCGCGGCGGTCGCTATCGGCGTGGCCGCGGTGTTCATGGAAACGCATCAAGACCCGGACAAGGCGCCGTCCGATGGGCCCAACATGGTGGTGCTCAAGGAATTGCCGGTGCTACTCGCGACGCTGCTCGCCTATGATCGCATCGCCAAGGCGAGCCCAATCAACCTTCCAGGAGAGTCATGAGCGCGATTATCGATATTATCGGCCGCGAGATCCTTGACAGCCGCGGCAATCCCACGGTCGAAGTCGATGTCCGGCTCGAATCCGGCGCTCTCGGGCGGGCGGCGGTGCCTTCGGGCGCTTCGACCGGCAAGCACGAGGCGCATGAGCGGCGCGACGGCGACAAGGGTCGCTACGGCGGCAAAGGCGTGCTCAAGGCGGTCGATGCCATCAATGGCGAGATTTTCGACGCGCTCGGCGGGCGCGAAGCCGCAGCCCAGGCCGAAATCGATGCGGAGCTGATCGCGCTCGACGCCACGCCCAACAAGTCGCGCCTCGGCGCCAATGCGATCCTCGGCGTGTCGCTGGCCGTGGCCAAGGCAGCCGCCGTCGACAGTGGCCTGCCGCTGTATCGCTACCTGGGCGGCGTCGGCGCACGCGTGCTGCCGGTGCCGATGATGAATGTCATCAACGGCGGCGCGCACGCTGACAACGGCATCGACATCCAGGAGTTCACGATCCTGCCCTGGGGCGCGGAGGACTTTGCCTCCGCCCTGCGCGCCGGGGCCGAGGTGTTTCATGCTCTGAAGAAGCGCCTGGCCAAGGACGGGCTTGGCACCAATGTCGGCGACGAGGGCGGTTTCGCCCCGGCGCTGCCCGACGCCAATGCCGCGCTGGAAGTGCTGATGCGCTCGATCGAAGACGCCGGCTACCGGCCGGGTGAGGACATCGCCCTTGGCCTCGACGTGGCCTCGACCGAGTTCTTCGCCAAAGGCAAATATAACTTCAAGCGCGAGAAGAAGGCGCTGTCGTCCGACCAGATGGTCCGCTACCTCGAAGACTTGGCCAAGCGCTTCCCGATCATCAGCATCGAGGATGGCATGGCGGAGGACGATTGGGATGGCTGGGCTTCTCTTACCCAGGCCCTGGGCAACAAGCTGCAACTGGTCGGCGACGATCTGTTTGTCACCAACCCGGAACGCATCCGCGAAGGCATCCGGCGCAAAGTGGCCAATGCGGTGCTGATCAAGGTCAACCAGATCGGGACGCTGACCGAAACGCTCGACGCGGTCGCGACCGGCCGCGAGGCGGGTTATCGCTCGGTGATGTCGCATCGCTCGGGCGAGACCGAGGACGCGACCATAGCCGACCTTGCCGTCGCCACCGGCTGTGGGCAGATCAAGACCGGCTCGTTGTCGCGCAGCGACCGTCTGGCCAAATATAATCAGCTGCTGCGAATCGCCGAGGAATTGGGAACGGTCGCGCGCTATCCGGGGCGCGACGCCTTCGTTCGAACCAGCAGCTAGGCCAAGCATACGAGATCAAAGCAAGAACGTTGTGGGACTCTTGCCACACGCGCTGTAAATTATTGGAATCCCTAGGTGACTACGTATTGACCGGAGTCACGCGCTATGGCTGCGTCCGTTCCCATGGTCCGGGGGGAAACGCGGGGGTTCGACCTCAAGCGGCAGCTGCAGCTGAGCGCGTGGCCGGTGCTTGCCGCCTTGCTGACCATCTATTTCGGTTATTACCTGATTTACGGCAACCGTGGACTGTTCGCGCACTTCCGGCTCGAATCCAAGGTGGAAACCGCCCGAACGCAACTGGACGCGGTGGTTGCCAAGTTGCTCGATTGCGAGTTGCGCGTCAACGGGCTGAAGCCCGAGAGCCTCGACCTCGATTTGCTTGAAGAACGCGCGCGCAACGTCCTCAACATAGGCATACCGGGCGACCAAATCGTGCTCGGAGATCAAGTTCCCGGCATGCCGCCTGGATGTTTTGGATCGCTTCAACCGGCTCGGGCCCTTCGCTAGGCCAGCCCGGCGTCCATGCACGGTTCGAATCTTGTGCGCCGGCCGCTGAGCGACGCCCCTGGGCAAGAGTTGTTTCCGGAAATTGCAGGACCACTAACTGGCCCAGCTTAATCTATTGCATGAAGAATTTGGTGGGCTATGGTAGAGAAAATGTGCGTCGGTCGAGCCGCCGGCGCGTTAGTCCTTGCGGCAGGGGCCGATGGTCGATTTCAGCGACAGCGCGGCTGTGGGGCCGGAATTCCTGACCAGGCCGGGCGCGGCCCGCCGGAGGTTTCTTCTGACCGGAGCCGCTGCGCTCACCGTCGCCGCCACGCCGACGCAGGATTTTCAGCAATTCCTTGCCGAACTCAGGCTTGAAGCCGCCGCGCAGGGCGTCAGGACCAAGACGCTCGATGCCGCGTTCAAGGATTTGCGCCCCATCGAGAAAATCATCCAACTCGACCGCGCCCAGCCGGAGGTTACGGTCCCCTTTGCCGAATATCTGAACCGCAGCATCACCGATTTTCGGGTGCGGACCGGCAAGCAGCGGATGGCCGAACATCGCGCCCTGCTGGCGGAGATCGGCACAAAATATGCGGTCGATCCGCATGTCATCACGGCCCTCTGGGGCATGGAGACCGACTTCGGCGCCAATATTGGCGGCTTTCCGGTAATCGGGGCGCTGGCAACTCTTGCCTGGAACGGGCGGCGTGCGCTGTTCCGGCGCGAACTCGTGGCGGCGCTGCAAATCCTCGATCAAGGTCATGTCACGCTTGGCCAAATGAAGGGAAGCTGGGCCGGGGCCATGGGCCAAGCGCAATTCATGCCGACCAGCTTTGCCGCCTATGCGGTCGATCAGGACGGCGACGGGCACAAGGACATTTGGCGCTCGACCGCCGACGTGCTGGCCTCGATCGGCAATTACCTGAAGCAGGCTGGCTGGCGCGCCGAGGTTCATTGGGGCGTCGCGGTTGTTCTGCCAGCCGATTTTGCCGCCCAGGCGGTTTCGCTCGATGTGACCAAGTCGGTCGCCGAGTGGGAACTTCTCGGCGTGCGCGCCACGACCGACAAAGGGCTGCGGCCGGTCGGTGGTTCCGCATCGATTGTGCAGCCTGGCGGGGCTGCCGGCCCAAGCTATCTCGTGACCAACAATTATCGATCGATCATGCGCTGGAATCGTTCGCAGAAATTTGCCACCGCGATCGGCCTGTTGGCTGACCGGCTGGCGGGGGGCTAGCTCGCTTAGGTTGCCATCGACCGGGGGATGATACACATGCCGCACTATCGAAGCGCGCCCTACGCGGCGCTCGTGCTTGTCGCCGCGTTGCTGCTTAACGGTTGCGCCGAGACGAACTTGGCCATGCACGCGGTGAAGAACCTGAATCATCGCGAACCAGACGTGCGGCCAAAGCCGGTCTATAAGGTCGGGCAGCCTTATCAGGTCGATGGCGTCTGGTATTATCCGGCGGAGAATTGGCGCTATTCAGCCAATGGAGTCGCCTCATGGTATGGTGACAATTTCCATGGGCGCGTGACAGCCAATGGCGAAATCTACGACAAGATGGCTTTGACGGCCGCTCACCCCACACTGCCGATGCCCAGCAAAGTGCGCGTGACCAATTTACGCAATGGTCGGACGCTCGATCTGCGCGTCAATGACCGCGGGCCATTCGTCGCCAACCGGGTGATCGATGTGTCGCAGCGGGCGGCCCAGATTCTGGGCTTCGAACAAGATGGCACAGCTCCGGTGCGGGTGCAGATATTGGCGGATGAAAGCCAGCAGCTGAAGCTCCTGGCGCTTAATTCGAGCAAGGGCGCTGGCGACGACATGGCCTTCAAGGCCGCGCCGATTGCCTCGGTGCAAGTGGCGGAGATGACGGCGACGCCGGTCGCCCTGCGGATGGAGCCTCGGCCGGAATCGCGCCCCTTGGCGCTGCAAGTTTTGGCGCCCGTGGCGGCGCCGGCGCCGATGGCGACCTCGGCTCCTGCGCGCGCCTCCAGCCGGGCTGCCGCACCGGCCCCAGCGCCGGCCAATGGCTTGCAGCAGCCGTCCGGCATGTATGTGCAGGCCGGAGCTTTCCGGAGCTACGAAAACGCCGCCGCCCTGCGCCGCCGCTTAAGCCCGATCGGGACCACGGCGATCAGCCAGAGCGACGAGGGCGAACGCACCTGGTACTTGGTGCGGATCGGCCCGGTCGCATCGAAAAACGCGGCGGAAAGCGTGAAGCGGCAAGTGGCGCAGGCGGGCATCGCCGACGCCCGCCTGGTATCCGTCGTACGCTGATTGTGATACGCTTATCAACGATTCGCGGGCAGGGTAAGCGAGGGGCGCGGGCTGATCCCGCGTGTAAGGGGGATTCGATGATGCTTATGGCCGGTCGTAGTCTTGTGGGCGTGCTGGCGGCGATGCTGACGCTGACGCAGATCGCAAGCCAATCCGTGGCGCAGACGATCGAAACCAAGGCAAAGCAGGCTCTTCTGGTTGATTTCGACACGGGCACGGTCTTGTTCGAAAAGAATGCGGATGAGCGGATGCCGCCAGCATCGATGAGCAAGATGATGACCGTCTACTTGCTGTTCGAGAAGCTGAAAGCCGGCGAGATGAAGCTCACTGATCAGCTGCCGGTGTCGGAAACCGCTTGGCGGATGCAGGGCTCGAAGATGTTCGTCGCGATCAATTCGCGCGTCGCGATCGAGGATCTGATCCGCGGCATTACCATCCAGTCGGGCAATGACGCCTGCATCGTCGTGGCCGAAGCAATCGCCGGCAACGAAAAGAGATTCAGCGAATTGATGACCAAGCGTGCGCGCGAACTGGGGCTGACCAGCAGCAATTTCACCAACTCGAATGGCTGGCCCGATCCGGAAGACTACTCGACCGCGCGCGACCTCGCCATTCTAGGGCAGCATCTGATCCGCGATTTCCCTGAGTATTATCGCTTCTTCTCGGAGAAGGAATTTACCTACAACAAGATCAAGCAGGAAAACCGCAATCCGCTGCTTTATCGCAGTGTCGGCGCGGACGGAATCAAGACCGGACATATCGAAGACGCGGGCTATGGTCTTACGGCCTCGGCCAAGCAGGGTGAACGGCGGCTGGTTTTGGTGCTTAATGGCCTCGGCAGCGTGAAGGAACGTGACGACGAGGCGGTCAAGATGATGAGCTGGGGTTTCCGCGAATTCGACAATCGCACGCTGTTCCGCGCCGGGCAGGTGGTCGAGCAGGCCGATGTCTGGCTCGGGGCAAAAAATCGCGTCCCGTTGACCGCGTCGAAGGATGTGACGGTCACGCTGCCGCGCGGGATCGGGAAGGATCTCAAGGTCAAAGTCGTGTATGCGGGCCCGCTCAAGAGCCCCATCGCGCAGGGGCAGGAGCTTGGGCGGTTGGTGATCGAGGCGCCGCGCATCGGGCGCATCGAACAGCCGCTGATCGCCGGCGAGGCCGTCGACCAGCGACCGTTCTTCGGCCGCATTGCCGGTGCCGCGAGCTACGTGCTCTTCGGCGCGGCGGCAGATTGAACGCAGCGGTAATAGCGAGGATGCTGGGGGTAACTGTCCAACTCACTTTTTGCTATCAACAAGTAAGTGGGGCATGTTAGCGGCTAGCTATCCGCTAACAGGGATGTCATGTTTATTGTGATCGATGGTATTGATGGGGCCGGGAAAACAACTCTTGCCAACCTGTTGGCGGAGCTACTGAAAAATCGTCGCCCGCTTGTCACGAAAGAACCAACAAATGAGTCCGAGTGGGGTAAGCGGCTCAGAGACTCGGCACGCCTCGGACGCTTACCGCGCGACGTTGAGATCGAGTATTTCCATAAGGACAGACTGGCGCATTTAGAAAGAACGATTCGCCCCGCGTTACTCGAAGGGCGGGTCGTAATTGCAGATCGGTATGTCGACTCAACGCTGGCATTCCAAGCTTCATCGCCTTCTGATGCCGACAAGTTGTACGGACAGCTTGCGCCAGAAATACTGATTCCTGACGTTACGTTCTTACTCGATTGTCCTGTGGATTTTGGGCTTGCCAGAATTAAGCGCAGAAAAGGCAAATTGACCCAATTTGAAAAGCCTGAAACTCTTAAAAGAGCTAAACAAATTTATGATTCCAGGCGAGGGGACCATTATGTACACATCAACGCTTCAGGATCTGTTGAGAATACTTTAGAACAAGCAAAGCGGGTGTTGCGTGATAGGTTTCCTAGTGTACTAGGTGAAAATCCTAATTCGCAGAAATTTGACTCTGATGAGCCTGGTAATTCTGAACGAGTTGTATTCGGGTAAAGGGCAAAGCAAGGTCCTATAGAGCCACCATACTACCTGGGTGGATGCACTCGTGAGTGACACGCAGATCGACGCCATCGAGGCCCCGCGGCGCACGACCAAACTCATCGGCCACGCCGAAGCGGAGCGCGCGTTTCTTTCCGCCTGGAAGAGCGGGCGGATAGCGCATGGCTGGCTGATCGGCGGCCCGCCAGGCATTGGGAAAGCAAGCTTTGCCTGGGCCTGTGCGCGCCTTGCCTTGGCCGAAGGACAGGGCAAGGCGCTCAACGCTGGGGCGGACAGCAAGATCGCGCGACAAGTCGCGGCCGGAAGCCATCCGGGAGTCCACTTAGTGCGTCGCTCGATCAATCCGGACACATCCTCGCCGCGCCTGCGCAGTGAAATCGCCGTCAACGATATCCGCGCCCTGCAGCCATTCTTTCACCAGACGGCGCCGCATTGGCGGGTTGCGATCATCGACGCCGCCGACGAGATGAGTTCCAGCGCGGCCAATGCCCTGCTCAAGCTGTTGGAGGAGCCGCCGACGCGCGCGCTTCTGCTGCTCGTCTGTCATGCGCCCGGGCGACTGCTGCCGACGCTGCTCTCGCGCTGCCGCCGGTTGGCGCTTCGTCCGCTATCCATCGAGGATACGCTCGCCGTCATGCAATCGCAGGCGCCAGAAATGCCGCTGGACGAGGCACGCGCGCTCGCTCTGATCACCGGCGGCTCGCCCGGTCGGGCGCTGGCGCTGCACGCGGTCGGCGGCGTCGCCCTCTATCGCGAGCTTGTCGGATTACTCGCCCGCTATCCGTCTTTCGATGGCGAAGCGCTGCATGCGCTGGCCGAGCGCTGCGGCGGCAGCGGGGAGGGGGAGGCGAATTTCGACGCAGCCGCAAGCCTGCTCACCGAATGGCTGGCTGAACTCGTGCGCTTTGGCGCGGGCGGGTCCGGCCGGGCCGAGGCCGCCCCTGGTGAGGTCTCGGCGCGCGCGCGTCTGCTGGCCGCGCGGCCGGTTGATGCCTGGCTGGCGGTGTGGGACAAGATCACGGCCCAGTTCGCCCGCGCGGACGGGCTCGCCCTCGACCGCAAGCAGGCGATGTTGAACGCCTTTTTCGCTGTGGCCACTGCCTGAAGAAACGGCGATCGGAGACGCGCCGATGAGTGATGCCGCCCCGCGCCGGGCCTATTACGTCACGACGCCGATCTATTACGTCAACGACAAGCCGCACATCGGGCACGCCTATACGACGCTCGCCTGCGACGTGCTGGCCCGTTTCAAGCGGCTCGACGGCTTTGACGTGCGTTTCCAGACCGGCACCGACGAGCATGGCCAGAAGGTCGAGAAATCGGCCAAGGCCGCCGGCAGTGATCCGCGCAGCTTCACCGATGCGGGCAGCCAGAAGTTCTGTGATCTGCTGGCTTTCATGAACTTCACCGCCGACGACTTCATCCGCACCACAGAGGCGCGGCACATCAATTCGGCGCAGGCGATCTGGCGCGCGATCGCCAAAGCCGGCGACATCTACCTGGGCCATTACGAGGGCTGGTACGCGGTGCGCGACGAGGCGTTCTATGCCGAGGACGAGGTCAAGCCCGGCCCCAATGGCAAGATGGTCGGGCCTTCGGGCGCCGAGGTCGAGTGGGTCAAGGAGCCGAGCTATTTCTTCCGCCTCTCCGCCTGGCAAGACAGGCTGCTCGCGTTCTACGCCAGCCACCCGGATTTCATCCTGCCGGAAAGCCGCCGCAACGAAGTCGTGTCCTTTGTCAAGGCGGGCTTGCGCGACCTGTCGGTCAGCCGCACGAGCTTCACCTGGGGCATCCCGGTGCCGGATGCGCCCGGCCATGTGATGTATGTGTGGCTCGACGCCCTCACCAATTACATCACCGCCGCCGGCTACCCCGACACGAACAGCGCCAGCTTCCGCACCTATTGGCCGGCTGATCTGCATATGATCGGCAAGGATATCCTGCGCTTTCACGCGGTGTATTGGCCGGCCTTCCTGATGGCCGCCGGGATCGCGCCGCCACGCCGTGTCTTCGCCCATGGCTGGATTCTCAACAAGGGCGAGAAGATGTCGAAATCGCTCGGCAATGTACTCAGCCCGCATGAGTTGGTGAATGAATTCGGGCTCGATGCCGTGCGGTATTGTTTGTTGCGCGAAGTGCCTTTCGGCCAGGACGGCTACATCGGGCGCGAGACCATCATCGCCCGCATCAACGGCGATCTAGCCAATGATCTGGGTAATCTGGCGCAGCGCGTGCTGAGTTTCATCGCCAAGAACGGCGGCGCGCAAGTGCCGCAGCCGGGACCGTTATCGTCCGCTGACCAGGCGCTGATCGGCGCGGCCGAGAAGCTGCTCGACACTGTGAGACTGGAACTCGACCGCCAGGCGTTTCACCGCGCGCTGGAAGCCGTCTGGCTGGTGATCGGCGACGCCAATCGCTACATCGACAAGCAGGCGCCCTGGACTTTGCGCAAGACCGATCCGGCGCGCATGGCGACGGTGCTCTACGTCACGATCGAAACGCTGCGGCGGATCGCGATCCTGTTGCAGCCCTTCATGCCCAGCAGCGCCGCGCGCATTCTCGATCAACTCGCGGTCAGCGCGCGCGACTTCGCGGTGCTCGCACCGGGGCAGGGGCTGGTCGCGGGCACGCCGCTCCCGCCGCCCGCCGGCGTGTTCCCCCGCTTTGTCGAAGCCGCCGATGCTGGTCGATAGTCACTGCCATCTCGACTACCCGGAGTTGTCCGGTTCGCTCGATGCGGTGACCGCGCGCGCGCACGCTGCCGGCGTCGGCTTGATGCTGTCGATCGGCACGCGGCTGTCGGAATTTTCGCGCGTACTGGCTGTGGCCGAACGCCTGCCACAAGTTTATTGCACCGTCGGCGTTCACCCGCACGAGGCCGAGAAAGAAGGCCAGGACGAAGCCAAGGCGCTGATTGCGCACACCGCGCATCCCAAGGTGGTTGGCATCGGCGAAAGCGGGCTCGATTTTTATTACGAGCACTCGAACCGCGCCGCGCAGGAACGCAATTTCCGCGCGCATATCGCCGCCGCGCGCTCAACCGGCTTGCCGCTGGTGGTGCACAGCCGCGACGCCGATCAAGAGATGGTCGATATTCTGGCCGAGGAAATGCGCGCCGGCGCTTTCACCGGGGTGATGCATTGCTTCAGCTCGGGACCGAAGTTGGCCGAAGCCGCGCTCGCGCTTGGTTTTTATATCAGCCTGTCGGGCATCGTGACCTTCAAGAAGGCCGATGAGCTGCGCGCCATTGCCCGCGATTTGCCGCTCAACCGCTTGCTGCTGGAAACCGACGCGCCCTTTCTCGCGCCGGTGCCCAAGCGCGGGCAGCCGAACGAGCCGGCCTTTGTCGCCCACACCGCCGAAGCCGTGGCGCGTTTGCGCGGAATAAGCACGGAAGAGCTAGCCGAGGTGACCACCGCGAATTTCTTCCGGCTGTTCCGCAAAACCGTCCGACCGCAGGTCTGAGCGATGCGCGTGACCATGCTCGGCTGCGGATCTTCCGGCGGAGTTCCCATGCTCGGACCCGATGGCTGGGGCGAGTGCGACCCGAAGGATCCGCGCAATCGCCGCCGGCGCGTGTCGATCCTGGTCGAACATGGCGGCACGCGTCTGCTGGTCGATACCTCGCCGGATTTGCGCGAACAATTGCTCTCGGCCGGAGTGTCGGACATTGACGCGGTGATCTATACCCACGCGCATGCCGATCACCTGCATGGGATCGACGATCTGCGCGCGATCAATTATGTGCTCAAACGTCCGATCGACGTTTGGGCCGATCCGGCCTCGCTGGCGGAAATTCGGCGACGCTTTCCTTATGCCTTCGGCCCGCCGCCGAGTTTGCATACGCGCGGCGATTGGTACCGGCCGGTGCTGAGCGGGCATGAATACGAAGGCCCGTTTCGCGTCGGCGCGATTGCGATCACGCCCTATACGCAGCAGCACGGCAAGCTTGGCTCCTTTGGCCTGCGCTTCGGCAAGTTTGCCTATTCGACCGACGTCAAGGAACTGAACGAGGCCGCCTTCGCCACGCTCGCCGGGATCGAGTACTGGATCGTCGATTGCCAAGGGATGGAGCCGCATCCGACCCACAGCCATCTGGCGCAGACGCTGGAGTGGATCGCGCGCGTCAAGCCGCGCCGCGCCGTGCTCACGCATCTCGGCCATTTGATGGACTACGAAAAAGTGCGCGCCCTTTGTCCGCCAGGCGTCGAACCCGGGGTCGATGGGATGGTGATCAACTGCCATTAGCGGCCGGGAACACTTGCTCGTATTTTCCATAATATATCTTATGCGCGCATTGGATGGCGCGACATCAATCGTTTGGCCGCGCAACGACTGGTCGCTAAGGTCGCGGCACACCCCTGACCCAAGCTCCGAGTCCGCGCATGCAAACTGAGATTGATCGACTCCTGGCGCTGATGGTCCGTTTGCGCGATCCCCAGACCGGCTGTCCGTGGGATGCCGAGCAAACCTTCGTTTCAATCGCGCCTTACTCCATCGAAGAAGCCTATGAGGTCGCCGACGCCATCGCGCGCGAGGATCTGGCGTCGCTGAAGGACGAACTTGGCGACTTGCTGCTCCAGGTCGTGTTCCATGCGCGCATGGCCGAGGAAGCTGGGCATTTCGCCTTCGGCGATGTGGCGCAGGCGATTTCCGACAAGCTGATCCGCCGCCATCCGCATGTCTTTGGCGATGCGAGCCGCGATGCCGAGGACATGCGCCGTAATTGGGAACAGTCCAAGGCCGAGGAACGCGCCGCGCGCGCCGCAACCGAAGGCGTAGCGCCCAGTGCGCTCGATGGCGTGCCGCTTGCCTTGCCGGCGCTGACTCGGTGCGAGAAGCTGCAATCGCGCGCCGCGCGCGTCGGGTTCGATTGGCCGGAAGCGATCCAGGTGCTCGACAAGATCGAGGAAGAGATTAAGGAGCTTCGGGCCGAAATGACCGCTCAGCCTGTTAAAGCACGGCTTGAAGACGAACTCGGCGACCTATTGTTCGCCGTCGTCAATCTGGCGCGGCATGTGAAGATCGACCCCGAGGCGGCACTCCGCGCCGGCAATGCGAAGTTCGAGCGCCGCTTCCGCGCCGTCGAGCAGGAGTTGGCGGAGCATGGGCTCGAGCCCGCCTCCTCCAGCCTGGAACGCATGGAGCAATCCTGGGCGGAGGTAAAACGCCGCGAGCGGATGCAAAAGCCTAAGGGTTCCTGAGCAGCTCGATTAGCGATGATGTATCGGTGCGGCCCCCGCCGCGCGCTTGGCGTTGAGCGTAAAACTGATCGACCAGCGCTGTGACTGGCAGGCGCGATCCGTTGCGACGCGCTTCGGCCAAGCAGATGGCCAGATCCTTACGCATCCAGTCGAGGGCAAAACCGTAATCGAACTTGCCGGCGAGCATCGTCTTGGCGCGATTGTCCATCTGCCAGGACTGCGCCGCGCCTTTCGCGATCACCTCGACCACCTGCTCCATGTCGAGCCCGGCCTTGAGCCCGAAGGCGAGGCCTTCAGAGAGCGCCTGCACCAGGCCGGCGATGCAAATCTGGTTGACCATCTTGGTCAATTGGCCCGACCCCGCCGGGCCGAGCAGCACACAGCTTTTGGCGTAGGCGGCGATCACGCCGCGCGCTTGCTCGAAGGCCGCTTGCTCGCCGCCGACCATGACTGTGAGCTGGCCCTTCTCGGCACCCGCCTGCCCGCCGGACACCGGCGCATCAAGGAACGCGTGCCCCTGAACGCGTGTCGCCCTGTCCAACTCGCGCGCGACATCGGCGGAAGCCGTGGTGTGATCGACTAGGATCGCGCCCTCGCCCATCCCGGCCAAGGCGCCGTCTTGGCCCAATGCGACCGCGCGCACATCGTCGTCATTGCCGACGCACATGAACACCAGACTCGCGCCGGATGCGGCGGATTTTGGCGTGGAAGCGGTTTTGCCGCCGTGCTTCTTGGTCCAGGCCTCGGCCTTGGCCGGGGTGCGGTTATAGACCGTGACCTGATGGCCGGCGGCGGCCAGATGTCCGGCCATCGGCGCGCCCATTACGCCGAGGCCCAGAAACGCAACTTTTTGCGCGCTGCTCATATCGGCTGCTCCCTTCGTCGCGGGCGAGAGGCTAGGGATTGGCTGGGCATGAAGCAACGGCACGCCTATTCGGCCGCGAGCGCGCCCTCTCGCTCCAGCCGCGCGCGATCGGCGGGGTCGAGCTTGACCTTGAGATACGCCGTCTCGCCGCGATCCTCGCGCTCCAACACCGTACCGCGGCGATAGAACCAGGCGAGCCGCGCGCCATCGGACAGCGGCACCTCGACCTCCAGCACGGCGTGTTTGGCTTTGATGCGCGCATCGATGCGCGCCAGGAGGGCGTCACACCCCTCCCCGGTCAGCGCCGAAACCGGCACGCGGTCGGGATTCGCGCGCGTGGACTGGCGCAACGCCGCCTGCTCCTCCGCCGGCAGCATGTCGAGCTTGTTGAGCGCCTCGAGCGGCGCATCCTCGCCGTCCAAGTCAAGCTCCAGTCCGCGCAGAACGGCATCGACGTCCTTTTTCTGCGCCTCGGTTTCGGCGTGCGCCACGTCGCGCACATGCACGACCAGATCGGCGGCCGTCACTTCTTCAAGCGTGGCGCGGAAGGCGGCGACCAGATCATGCGGCAGGTCGGAGACGAAGCCGACCGTGTCCGACAGGATCGCCTTGCCCCCGAACGGCAGAGCCAAGAGCCGCATGGTCGGATCGAGTGTGGCGAAGAGCTGATCGCGAGCAACTACCCGCGCGGCGGTCAATTTATTGAACAGCGTCGATTTGCCGGCATTGGTATAGCCGACCAACGCGACCACCGGATAGGGCACGCGGGTCCGCGCCTTGCGGTGCAGCCCGCGCGTGCGGCGAACCTCCTCGAGTTTCTTTTCCAGCCGCATGATGCGCGTGCGGATCAAGCGCCGATCGGTCTCTAACTGGCTTTCGCCCGGCCCGCCGACCGCGCCTAAGCCGCCGCGCTGCCGCTCAAGGTGGGTCCAGGAGCGGACCAGGCGGCTCTTCTCATAGGAGAGCCGCGCCAACTCGACTTGCAACATGCCTTCGCGCGTGCGGGCGCGCGCGCCGAAAATCTCGAGGATCAAACCAGTGCGGTCGATCACCTTGGCCGACCAAGCTTTTTCAAGGTTGCGCTGCTGCACCGGGGTGAGCGTGGCGGCGACCACCACCAGGGCGACTTCGAGCGCCGCGACCAGCTTCTTGATTTCTTCGACAAAACCGCTGCCCAGGAGGGTCGCCGGTCGCGGTTCCAGCAGCTTTACCGCCTGCGCATGCGCGACATCGAGTTCGATCGCGCGCGCCAGCCCGACCGCCTCGGTCAGGCGCCCCTCCACGCTGCGCGGCGATTCGGAACCGCGCGGCCGCCACGGCAGAAGAACGATGGCGCGGGTACCGGACTCGGGGCGCTCCGTCTTCAACGGGTCACGCCTGGGCTGGCTCCTCGTCCTTGTCCCCGTCGAATAGCTGCACGGCTGCGCCGGGCATCACGGTCGAAATCGCGTGCTTATAAACCAGCTGCGAATGACCATCGCGGCGTAACAAGACACAGAAATTATCGAACCAAGTGATGACGCCCTGCAGCTTGACCCCATTGACCAGAAATACGGTGAGCGGGACCTTATTCTTACGAACGTGATTGAGGAATACGTCCTGCACGTTCTGCGCTTTTTCCGCCGCCATGGGCCCTCCCCTGTTTACGGTATTCGTTTCTGCTCCAAGTTTT
Organism: Alphaproteobacteria bacterium; assembly: GCA_009694135.1. Classification (GTDB taxonomy): domain Bacteria; phylum Pseudomonadota; class Alphaproteobacteria; order UBA6615; family UBA6615; genus SHVS01. The sequence goes on along the minus strand of SHVS01000004.1, from coordinate 35,978 downwards.
CTTATTCGCCTGCGCGTCCCCAGCCGCGCGTCCGCAGGCCCAAGGCTTTGACCCACGCGGCGCGATCCGCCCAAGCAACATAGTTTCACCGGGCGCAACCAGCAACGGGGCCGCATGCGATCAAAAGAATTCGAGTCGGACGGAAAACAGCTTCTCGACCGCCTTGACCGATTCCTTGACCGCGAAGAGCACGACACGATCGCCGGCAGCCAATACGGTATCCGGTCGCGCAACCTGTACCTCGCCGCCGCGTACCAGCGCGCCGATGATAACCCCGGGCGGTAGCCGCGCCTCACGCAGCGGGACGCCGACCAGGCCCGAGGTCTCAAGCGCTTCGGCTTCAAGAATTTCGCCGAAATCATCGCTGAGCAGATGGACGGAGTGGATTCGCCCGCGGCGGATGTGCTGCAAAATCGTCGATACGGTAATGGCGCGCGGATTGACCACCACATCGATGCCGAGCGGACGGGTTAGCGGTCCATAGCCAAGCTTGTTGACAAGCGTAACCGCCCGTTGCGCCCCGGATCGCTTGGCCAGAAGCGAAGCGAGAATATTCACCTCGTCGTCGTTGCTGACCGCGACCACCGTTTCGACTCGCCCAACACCCGCTTCGGCCAGCAATTCCGGATCGAGCGCATCACCATTAAGCACGATGGCACGCGGACAGGCTTGCGCTACCTTTTCCGCCCGCTCCTTATCGATCTCGATCAGTTTGACCTCGACCCCGCTGTCGCTGGCGGCCAGATCTTCGGCCAGCCCCTGGCCGATATTGCCGGCCCCGATGATCAGCACGCGATGCGCTTCCGGCTCAAGATGCCCGAAAGCAGCCATGGCGCGCCCCACCTGCCTGGTATCGACGACAAAATACACGTCGTCGCCCGGCAGCATCTGGTCATCGCCGCGCGGGACAATCGGGCGTTCATCGCGGCGGATGCCGACGATGCGAATGCGCAGTTCGGGGAACAGCGTCGTGAGTTGGCGCAAGGGCGTGCGCACCAGTGGACAATCCTCCCGGCAGCGCACTCCAACCAGCCGCAGGCGGTCGCCGGCGAGCGGGATGACCTCAAAGGCGCCGGGCACGGCAAGCCGGCGGCGGATGGCGCGCGCGACTTCGATCTCGGGCGAGATGATGACATCGATCGGCAGATGGCTGCGGGTGAATAAATCGGCCCAATCAGGTTTGAGGTAGCTGCGAGCACGCACGCGCGCGATCTTGGTCGGCACATTGAACAGCGAATGCGCGACCTGGCACGCCACCATGTTGACTTCGTCGGCGAAGGTGACGGCGATAATCATTTCGGCGTCACGCGCCCCGGCGGCTTCAAGCACGTCGGGATGCGAGGCGAAGCCGACCAGCGCCTGGACCTCAAGCGTATCGCTGATACGCTTGATCAGATCCGGACGCTGATCGATGACGGTGACATTGACCTCTTCCGCGGCCAGCTCACGCGCGATGCTGGAGCCGACCTGGCCGGCGCCACAAACGATTGCCCGCATTCAGGCGTCCGCCCTAGTGGCTGGTTTCGTTCTCGACCACTTCTCCGGGAACGGTGCCGCCGCCGGAGTGGACGCCGAGAAGCTTGAGCTTGCGATGTAAGGCCGACCGCTCCATGCGGACAAACTCCGCCGTGCGCGAGATATTGCCGCCGAAGCGCGCGATCTGCGCCACGAGATATTGCCGCTCGAATTCCTCGCGCGCTTCGCGCAGCGGCAGGCCGATCATCTCCGTGCCATTTTGCCCGCGCACGACCAGCGGCGCTTCGGCCCAGATCTCGGGCGGCAGCATATCGGAGGTAATCGGTTGGCTGGGATCGCCCGGCGCCATGATCAGGAGCCAATCGACCACATTGCGCAGCTGCCGCACGTTGCCCGGCCATTTGTATGCGCGCAGCGCCGCGAGCGCGTCATTGGCGATCACGCGTGGCGTTAGCCCGTTCGCATCCACCGCACGAGACAGAAAATGCTCGATCAAAGCTTGGATGTCCTCGCGCCGCTCGATCAACGGCGGGACACGGATCGGCACCACATTAAGCCGGTAATAAAGGTCCTCGCGAAACCGCCCGGCGGCGATCAATTTGGCGAGGTCCTTACTGGTCGCCCCGACCACGCGCACATCCACTTGCACCGGACGACTGCCGCCGACCCGCTCGAAGGTTTGCTCCTGCAACACGCGCACGATCTTGCCCTGGGTCTCGATCGGCATATCGGCGACCTCGTCGAGGAACAAGGTGCCCCCGTGGGCGAGCTCGAATAGCCCGACTTTGCGTGGAGCGTCGTCCGCCGAACGTTCGGTCCCGAACAGCTCAAGCTCCATGCGCTCTGGGGCCATGGTGGCGCAGCTCACCACCACGAAGGGACCGCTGGAGCGACGTGATTTCTGATGCAGCAGGCGGGCGAGCACTTCCTTACCAGAGCCCGGCAGTCCAACAATCAACACGCGGCTGCCGGTCGGCGCTACCTTGGCGATCGCCTGGCGGAGATGGCTTGCCACGGGCGAGGTGCCGACAAATTCCGTGTCGCCACCGGTGCGCAGCCGCAGCTCCTGGTTCTCGCGTTTGAGGCGCGAAGCCTCGATCGCGCGCGCCACAACCAGCAGCAGCCGGTCGGCCTTGAACGGCTTCTCGATGAAATCATAGGCGCCGACCTTGATCGCCTGGACCGCGCTCTCGACCGTGCCATGACCGCTGATCATCACCACCGGCAAATCCGGGTGTTCCTGCCGCAAGCGCTGCAAGATCTCGATCCCATCGCGCTGGCTACCCTCGAGCCAGATATCAAGGATGACCAGGCTCGGCCGCCGCAGATTGAGCGCCGCCTCCGCCTCGCGATCATTCGCGGCCAGACGCGTGCCGTAACCTTCATCCTTGAGGACGCCGGCGATCAGCAGCCGGATATCCTCCTCGTCGTCGACGATCAGGATGTCATGCGCCATGGGTCGCGCCAGTCTCTTTCATGCGGATTTCGGCCGCGGTCCGCCGCGCCGATTGCAAGTCCTCGGTTGCGTCGCCGGGGAAGGTGAGGATTACGCGCGCGCCGCCACCATCGCGGTTTTCCATTATCAGATCGCCCACGTGATCTTCCATGATTTTCTTTACGATGGCGAGGCCAAGCCCGGTTCCCTTGGCGCGTGTGGTCACATAGGGCTCGGTTAAGCGCTGGCGGTCGACCGGCAGACCCTCGCCATTGTCTTCGACAATGATCCGCACGGAATTCTCCTGCACTTCAGCCCGCAAGCTCATGCGGCCTGGCTCTTTAGCCTCTGCGGGACGCGCATCAATAGCTTCGCCGGCATTCTTGAGAATATTCGTCAACGCCTGCGCCAACATGCCGGCATCGCACACCAGCGGCGGCAGAGACTCCGGGAGTTCGATAGCGATGGATGTTTCCGGCCGCGCGTTACGTTGCAAGAACACGGCCTCGCGGCAGATGCGGGCCAGATCGACTGAACGCTTGACCGGCGCCGGCATGCGGGCGAAAGCGGCGAATTCATCGATCATTCGTCCGATATCGCCGACCTGGCGTACGATCGTGTCGGTGCATTGCTCGAAAGTTTCGCGATCGCTCGTGATTTCGCCCAAGTACTTGCGCTTCAACCGCTCGGCCGAAAGCTGGATCGGTGTGAGCGGGTTTTTGATCTCATGTGCGATGCGCCGCGCGACATCGGCCCAAGCCGCCTTGCGTTGTGCGGCTAAAAGTGCGGTCACGTCGTCAAAGGTCACGACATAGCCGAGAACTTCGCCGCTCGGTTCCACTTCGCCGGCGATGCGCACATGCAAAGTCGCGGCCTGATCATTGCGCACCAACGTCAGCTGTCCTTCGGCCAAACTCCCCGGCTTGCGACGAGCGGAAGCGAACAGCGCCGCCATCTCCGGTACCGCGGTTCCGAGCGGTTTGCCGATCAGGCTGTCATAATCGGTCGACAACAACTCGATCGCCGAAGGATTAGGAAGATTAATGCGTCCTTCGGAGTCGAGACCGACCACGCCCGCCGTGACGCCCGCGAGCACGGTTTCCGTAAAGCGGCGGCGTTCATCAAGCTCACGGTTCGCTTCGACCAGCTCATGTCGGTTTTCGCGCAGCTGCGAGGTCATGCGATTGAATGAGCGCAACAGCGTGCCGAGTTCGTCTTGCTGCCCCCCCTCTTCCACCTGCGCCGACAAATCGCCGCCGCGCACGCGTTCGGCCGCGGCTACCAGACGGCCGATTGGACGCGCAAGCCGATTAGCAAAATTGAGCCCGACGACAACGGCCGCCAGAAGCATCAGCAAGGCGGCCAGCACAAACACTCCGGCAAAGGCCGTCTCGTTTTCGGTGTGGCCTAAACGCAGCTTGTCATAGATCGCCGCGGCGCCGTTCACGCTGTCCACATGCGCCAAAACATTCGGGTCGATGTTTCGGCCCACGAGCAGGAAGGCCGGCGGCAAGACCAGAAGTCCAACCAGCGCGCGGACCCGGTCATCCTTGTGGTCGGGCAGGATGACAAGCTCGCCGTCCGCCGCCCTATGTCGCGCATCAGGCGACGGCGGACCGCGGTCTGGCGTTGTCTCCAACCCGACAGTGGCGAGAAAATGTCCCGTGTCTTCGAACACCACGACCTCGTCGAGCGCCCGCATGCGGGCATAGGTTTCGACCAGACGTTGGAAGCCCCTCGGGTCGGCTCGTCCCTCCGGCCATTCCCGTTCAAGGTCATTCGCCAAGCCGAGGACGTGGTACACGACCGCCTGCTGGTGCTCGCGCAGATAATCGTCAGCCACCTTGACCGACTGGGTTACGGTGGTCTGCACCCTTTCACCGAACCAGGCCTGCACTTCCAGGCCGAAGAAAATGGCAAACAGCACGGCCAACGAAATGGCCGGCAAGGCGGTCAACACGGCGAACAAAGTCGCCATGCCACGCACATGCAACAAAGTGCCGGCGGCGACGACGCGGCGCTCGCCCCATAATTTGGCTGCGCGCCAAACGACGATCCAGCTTAGAGGAAAAATAAGCCCGAGATCGAGTCCGATGAGCGAAAGAACCCATCCCGGCTGGGACGTCACGCCGCCGGACCAAAAGAAAATCGCGACGGTAGCGAGCCCGCTGACTACGGCCAAAGCAGTGAGCAGCAGCGCGAGCTTGCTCCCGAGTCCAACACGCTCTGCCCACAGCATAAGCCCAGCGCCGCGCATAACACCGGGCGACGCGCTCGCGGTGGAAAAAGTGTCTTGCACTTGCGTACTCAACCGTGCGCTCCCTGCGACCGAACCTGCCGGTAATCAGTCCAGCCGACCGCTGACTCTATTTGAGGCCGAGAAGGAGGTCGATGTCCAGTTCACGGATCTTTTTTCGCAAGGTATTCCGGTTTACCCCAAGCAGCGCCGCCGCCTTGACCTGGTTGCCGCCGGTGGCGCCGAGCGCAGCCAAAATCAAAGGCCGCTCGACCTCACGCAGCACACGGTGATGCAGTCCGGGCGGCGGCTGACCGCCGTGCGCGGCGAAATATCCGTTCAAGTGACGTTCGACCAAGCCCGCAAGATTGCGCGTATCGTCCGCTCCCGGTCGGCCCGGCGGAGCATCGGTCAACTCGGCTTCAATCACCTCCGGCCCGATCGCTTCCTCGGCTTGCAGCGCGGTCAGGCGCCGGACCAGATTTTCGAGTTCACGCACATTGCCCGGCCAGGAATGCGCCCGCAGGCGATCCATGGCCGCCGGCTCGATGGTCTTGAGCGGGAGCCCTTCCGCTTGCGCGCGGGCCAGGAAATGCCGCACCAGCAAAGGGATATCATCGGTCCGCTCACGCAAGGGCGGCAGGCGGATGGGAACGACATTGAGCCGGTAGTAAAGGTCCTCGCGAAACAGCCCCTGGCGTATCTGCTGGCGCAGATCGCGGTGCGTAGCGGCGATAATGCGCACATCGACCCGGATCGCCGTGCGCCCGCCGACGCTGGTGTATTCGCCCTGTTGCAACACGCGCAGCAAGCGCGTCTGCGCCTCAAGCGGCATATCGCCGATCTCGTCGAGGAACAGGGTTCCACCATCGGCCTGCTCGAAGCGCCCGGCCGAGCGCTGCACCGCGCCGGTGAAGGCGCCGCGCTCATGCCCGAACAGCTCGCTTTCGATCAGTTCGCGCGGAATCGCGGCCATGTTCACCGCCACGAACGATCCGTGCTTACGTTTGCCGTAGTCATGCAAGGCGCGGGAAACGAGCTCCTTGCCGGTGCCCGACTCGCCGCTGATCAACACCGTCAGGTCGGTACTCATCAACCGTGCCAAGGTGCGGTAGATTTCCTGCATCGCCGGCGAACGGCCGATCAGCGGAAGCTCCTCCACCTCGGTCGGCGCGAGCGGCGCGGCGGTCGTGGGCGGCAAAAGGGCGCGCGCCACCGCAGCGGTAAGATGGCGCAGGTCGAAGGGCTTGGGCAGATATTCGAACGCGCCGCGCTCGGCGGCTTTTACAGCCGTCAGCAACGTATTCTGCGCGCTCATGACGATGATCTTGAGCGTCGGCCGCAGACGGCGGATGCGCGCCACGAGATCGAGCCCATTCTCGTCCGGCATGATCACATCGGTGATCACCAGATCGCCGATCCCCTCCTCCACCCAGCGCCACAGCGTGGCGGCGTTGCCGGTCGCGCGCACATCGTGCCCGCTACGCGCCAGCGCCTGGGTCAGAACCGTGCGGATGGCGCGGTCGTCGTCGGCGACTAAAATCGTGGATGGGGTCATGATCCCTCTCCGCTCCGCCCGGGGAATACCGGCAGGCGGACACGAAATGCCGTGTGGCGCGGCGCGCTTTCAACGTCGATGACTCCGCCGTGGCTGCCGATAATCTTGGCGACCAGCGCCAGGCCCAAGCCGGTGCCATTGCGCTTGCTGGTGACGAAGGCCTCGAACATATGCGGGAGCAGATCTTCGGCGATCCCCGGTCCGTTGTCGCGCACGGCGATTTCCAGCGGCAAATGCATGCGCTCGGCTGTGCCAGGCACGGCGAGCCGCACGCCGTGGCGATAAGCCGTCGACAGAATGATTTCGCCGCCCTCGGTCGGCGCCGCTTCGGCGGCGTTCTTGACCAGATTGAGGATCGCCTGGATCAACTGGTCGCGGTTGGCGTGCGCCGGGGGCAAGGACGGGTCATAAAGCTCGATAAAGCGTATATGTCTGGCGAATCCCGACTGCGCCAGCCGGCGCACGTGTTCCAGTATTTCATGCACATTGACCGAGCCGCGTTCCAGCGGGCGCGCGTCGGCGAACACGTCCATGCGGTCAACCAGGGCGACGATCCGGTCGGCCTCTTCGCAGATCAGCCGGGTTAACTCGCGGTCGCCCGGTTGCGCGTTTTGTTCAAGAAGCTGCGCCGCCCCACGGATACCGGAGAGAGGATTTTTCACCTCATGCGCCAGCATCAACGCCATGGCCGTGACCGAACGCGCGGCGGACAGATGAGTTAGCTGGCGATCGATCCGCCGGGCGATCGACTCCTCGCGGATGGCGAGCACCGATTGCCCAGGACCTTCGCTGAGCGGCGCCACATCGATCGACACCAGGCGTGGGCCGACGCGCGGACCTTGCAAGGCGATACCGGCTTCGGAAATCGAGCTGCCGAGCGCGCGCGACTGTTCGATCAAGGCAAAGATCGCGCTATCGGCGCCGAGCAGTTCAGATATTGGCTGGCTCGACAGAGCAGCGGCGCTGGCGTGAAAGAATTGTTCTGCCGCCGGATTGGCATAGCCGATTGCACCTGAGGCATCGAGCACCAAAACGGGATGCGGCAGAGCCGAGAGCACGGATGTCGGGTCAACCAAGCCCGTCATCGGCCGAAACCTCTCGGCCAAATCCATCTGCCTATTATTTTGGCACAGGCTCGTTCTGAACAATTCATAGGCAGACTATCACCGAGGAGCGCTCGACGTGCAAGCCTCCACCTCGGTAATCCGCCTAGCTGAGCAATACGTCAGTCACGAACTTCACGCCTGGATACCCGAGGGTCAGTAGCAGATACGCCACCAGCACCCAGCGTGCCGCCATCCGCCCACGCAGCCCCGAGCGCAGATGCACCAAGATGAGCGCGCCAATGACAAGGAAGGTCGCCAGAACAAACACGGTCTTATGATCGGGACGGAGTAAATGGGACTCGCTCAGGTATTCGAGCGCCATACCGGTGATCAGACCGGCGCCAAGAACCCCCTCACCGGCCATCAGCAACTGCATCTGCAACGCCTCGGCGTCGCGCACGGCCGGAAGCAGACGCGACAGGCGGTTGGGCTGCTTCTGCTTGAGGGCGGATTCCTGCGCCGCGACGGCGGCGGCCGCGACCGCTGCCAAGGTAATCAGCCCATAGGCGGCGAGCGCGATGGCGATATGCACCGGCAGCCAGGCCGTGAACGCTCCCTGCGCCAGCGGCGATCCGGGCGAGGCGCTCCACACCGTTGCCAGCGCACCGAGACCAACGAGATAAGGGAATAGGATTGGCGCCAGCCGCCAGGCTGATCTTGTGCCGGCGGCAAGCACAACGAATAAAACAAGGGTGACGCCGACCGACAGCCAGAGCGAGACGGCGAAGCCGGCGTTCCAAGCCGATTGCAGCCGCAGACCGGCCCACAGCAGGGGAACCGCGGTGGCGACCGCTGTCAAAACCCAGAATACGAAGTCCCGGGATTCACCGCGGAGATAGGCCGCCAGTGTCGCGGGAAGGAGCGCGCCGAGCGCGCCGAGGCTAAGAAGTGTGCTTGCCGCCATGCCGGCAATCTAACCGGTCGTAGCGGCCGTGCGAAGAGCGAAGGCGATGCTCGGCCGTCGCTGGTAGGACTAGGCGAAAACTTTTGTGTCAGGGGCGCCGTTCTCGCCCTTTTTGCCGCAGAACTCGGAATACCGGCTAGCGAAGGCGCCAATCGCCAAAACGCGCTGCTCCACACCGTCCGATGCGCCGGTCTTGGTCGCCACCCGCAGCGAATAGCGGATATGCGGAATGCCGCTCTGATCCTCGAACCGGCCCAAGATCGTGGCGGTCTCGACCAAAAGCCCGGTGTTGCGGGCCCGGTAGACGTTACCGGTGTCAAGATCCTGAATCTTGTTTCGTGTCCACGGCCACATTGCCAGTTTCCTTGCCAAGTGCGACCCCGATCCGGGATTGGGGGAGGAGCCACACGCGTCCTACTTCCATCCGACCGTAACCAAAAAGCCGTTCAGGAACCGTAAACGGAATGCCAGGACCGGTGTAAAACTCACGCTTATTGCCTGCATTTTGCGCAAAACTTGGCAGGCAGGCCCGCCTCCCCTAGGGTCGCGCGGTCGATTTAGCAGGCGGGGCGCGCAGAGTGGCGACGGTGGCGGCATTGGTTGTGGCGGCGGGGCGCGGCAAGCGCATGCCGGGCGAGATCCCGAAGCAATATCGCAGCCTGGCCGGACGCCCCATACTGACCCATAGCCTCGCCGCCCTGCGAAACCATCCCCAGGTCAGCGCCGCGCTGGCCGTCATTCACCCAGACGATCTCAAGCTCTATGAGGCGGCCACGGCCGGGCTCGACCTGCTGCCGCCCGTGTTGGGCGGTCCAAGCCGCCAAGATTCGGTGCGCGAGGGTTTAGAGCGCCTGTCCTTACTGCCGGGAGTCGACCGCGTACTGATCCACGATGGCGTGCGACCGCTGCTGCCCGTCGCGGTCATCGATCGCGTCCTGGCCGCGCTCGACAAAACACCCGGGGCGATCGCCGGACTACAGGTTGTCGATACGCTCAAGCGCACCGATGGCGGACTGATCACCGCGACCGTGTCGCGCGATGGCATGTGGCGGGCGCAGACCCCGCAAGGCTTTCATTTGGAGGCGATCCTGATGGCGCATCGCAAATCCGCCGGCCGCGAACTGACCGACGATGCGGCGGTCGCCGAGGCCGCCGGGCTGGAAGTCGCGATCGTGGCCGGCGACGCGCGTGCGCTTAAGATCACGACCGAAAGCGATTTGCGCCGCGCCGAACGGCTGCTCGCGGGAGCGACCGAAACGCGCATCGGCTCAGGTTTCGACGTGCATCGCTTCGGCCCCGGCGACCACGTAATGCTCTGCGGCATTCGGGTGCCGCATGGCCAGGGGCTTATCGGCCATTCGGATGCCGATGTGGCGCTGCACGCGGCTACCGATGCGCTGCTCGGCGCCATTGGCGATGGCGACATCGGCCAGCACTACCCGCCCGGTGATCCGCGCTGGAAAGGGGCTGCCTCGGCGCGCTTTCTTGCCGATGCCGTCGAACGCCTGCGCGCCCGCGGCGGCCGGTTGCTCAACCTCGATGTGACGCTGATTTGCGAGGAACCGCGCATCGGCCCGCATCGCGACCGGATGCGAGCGCAAGTCGCGGAGATACTCGGCGTCGCCATCGAAAGAATCAACATCAAGGCGACCACCACCGAAAAGCTCGGTTTTACCGGGCGCGGCGAAGGCGTCGCCGCCCAAGCGGTCGCCAGCGTCGCTTTGCCGGCTGCGGACGGCGCATGAAACGGGCCGCGCGCCTGCTCGCGACCTGGTTCGGCGCCGGGTATCTGCCGATCGCGCCCGGCACCTGGGGATCGCTCGGCGCCCTGCCCCTCGCCGCAGCTCTCGCCTGGGCGGCGGGCGGGTGGGGGCTAGTCAGCGGCGCCGTCGTCATCTTCGCGCTCGGGCTGTGGGCCACGGCAAGGTTCCTGCTTCCGGGCGGCATCAAAGACCCAAGTGAAATCGTGATCGACGAAGTCGCCGGGCAGCTCCTGGCACTGGCGCCAGTTGCGCATGATCCGCTCTGGTGGCCGATCGCCTTTATCCTGTTCCGCCTCGCCGATATCGTGAAGCCCTGGCCGGCCAATGTGTCCGAGCGGCTTCCCGGCGCGCTTGGCGTGATGGCCGATGACGCGGTCGCCGCCCTCTATGTCGTGCTCTTCCTTTCTGGGTCGCTGTGGCTGATGCAGCGCTATTTTGGCGGCTGAGTGATGTTCGATGCCCGCCTGTTGACCGACGCCAAGACGATGCTGGACCGCTGCCGCGCCGCCGGGATCAAGCTTGCTCTGGCCGAATCCTGTACCGGCGGATTGATCGCCGCTTGTCTGACCGAGATTCCGGGCGCGTCGGACGTGCTCGAACGCGGGCTGGTGGTCTATTCCAATGCTGCCAAGACGGCGCTACTAGGCGTGCCGGCTGCGCTGCTCGAACGCGAAGGAGCCGTGAGCGATGCGGTCGCATGTGCCATGGCCGAAGGCGCGCTCGGCAATGCGCCGGTCGAATTGGCGCTTGCCGTGACCGGGATCGCAGGGCCGGGCGGCGGCAGTGAGGCAAAGCCGGTGGGGCTGGTGCATTTCGCGGTCGCGCGCAAAGGCGGAAAGTTTATACACCGCGCCGCACGCTTCACCGGCGATCGACGCGCCATCCGTATGGCCAGCGTCGCGGCAGGGATCGAATTGCTCGGCACAGCGATCGATTAGGCGACCGCGCCGATTCCTGGTCCACGATAAAGCGCAGCGGCGCGAGTCTCGAAGGCGCCGACCATACGATGCGTCGCTTCGCCAAACATGCCGCCGATCATGGCTTGAAATACGCGGGAGCGGAATTCGTAATCGATCATGAAATCGACCATCGTGCCGCCGTCGGCTTGGCGCTTGAACAGCCACTGGTTTTCCAGCCGCTTGAGCGGCCCGGCGATGAAAGTCACATCGATGCGCTCCGGCTCGGTCAGCTCGATCCGGCTGCGATAACACTCGTGGATGAGTTTGAAGCCGATGATCAGATCGGCGGTGAGCACGTTCTTGCGCCGCTCCAGCACGCGCGCGCCCAGGCACCAGGGCAGGAACTCCGGGTAGCGCTCGACATCGGCGACCAGACTGAACAGCTGCTCGGGCGTAAAGCCGAGCGCGCGCCGCTCGGAGTGGATCGGCATCAGCCGGGCGTTGCCTGCGCCAACCGCGCAGCGCGCAACTGGGCGAAATCCTCGCCCGCGTGGTAGCTGGAGCGCGTGAGCGGCGTGGCCGAGACCATAAGGAAGCCCTTGCCGCGCGCCAGCGCCGCATATTCGGCGAATTCATCGGGCGTGACAAAGCGATCGACGGCGGCGTGTTTCGGCGTCGGCTGCAAATACTGGCCGATGGTCAAGAAATCCACATCGGCGGCGCGCAGGTCATCCATGACCTGTAAAATCTCGCCGCGCGTTTCCCCTAGCCCAACCATCAGCCCCGATTTGGTGAACATCGTCGGCAGCAGCCGCTTCACCTCGGCCAAAAGCGCGAGGCTGGTGAAATAACGCGCGCCGGGCCGGATGGTCGGATAAAGCCGCGGCACCGTTTCTAGATTGTGGTTGAACACATCCGGCGGCGCGGTGAGCAGCGTTTCGACCGCCTTCGGCTTGTGCTTGAAGTCGGGGGTAAGCGTCTCGATCGTGGTGGAGCGCGCCGCCGCGCGGATCGCGCGCACCACGGCGACGAAATGCGAAGCGCCGCCATCCTCCAGATCGTCGCGATCGACCGAGGTGATCACCAGATGCGCGAGGCCGAGCGCCCGCGCCGCCTCCCCCACCCGGGTCGGCTCGGTCGGATCGAGCGGCTTCGGCTTGCCGGTCGCGACATTGCAGAAGGCGCAAGCGCGCGTGCAGGTATCGCCCATGATCATGAGCGTCGTGTGCTTGCCGGCCCAGCATTCGGCGATATTTGGGCAGGCCGCTTCCTCGCATACGGTCGCAAGGCCCAGGCCGCGCATCAACCGCTTTACCTCGCCGAACATGGGCGAGGTCGGCGCCTTGACCCGAATCCACGACGGCTTACGCGGCGACGGGTTGTCGGGCCGGTCGCGCTTCTCCGGATGGCGCAATTTTACAACGTCGGTCATGGCTTGGGCCTAGAAGTGGAGCGCGCGGCCGTAGGCGTCAAGCACGCTTTCATGCAGCATTTCGCTCAAGGTCGGGTGCGGGAAGACGGTACGCATGAGCTCGGCTTCGGTGGTTTCGAGCGTGCGGGCGAGGGCATAGCCATGGATCAGCTCGGTCACCTCCGCCCCAACCATATGCGCGCCCAAGAGCTCGCCGGTCTTGGCGTCGAAGATGGTCTTGATAAAGCCGTCGCTTTCCCCGAGCGCGATTGCCTTGCCATTGCCGGAAAACGGGAACTTGCCGATTTTTACCGCTCGGCCGCCTTCCTTGGCCTTGGCTTCGGTTAACCCGATCGAGGCGATCTGCGGGCGCGAATAGGTGCAGCCGGGCACTTGCGCCGGGTCGAGCGGATGGGTGTCCTTCACCCCGGCGATGCGTTCGACGCAGACCACGCCCTCGTGCATGGCCTTATGCGCGAGCCAGGGCGGGCCGGCCAGATCGCCGATGGCGAAGACGCCGGGCTCGCCGGTGGCCAGCCATTGGTCCGCGACAACATGCGTTTTCTCGACTTTGATCTTGGTGCCCTCAAGCCCCAGGTCTTCAACATTGCCGACGATGCCGACGGCCGAAATGGCGCGCTCGGCGGTCACCTCGAAGCTCTTGCCCTCGGCTTCGATGCGCGCGGTGACGCTATCGTTGCCGCGCGTCAGCCCGGCCAATTTGGCCGAGGTCACGATCCGCATGCCCTGCTTCTCGAAGGATTTGCGGGCAAAGGCGGAGATGTCCTCGTCTTCCACCGGCAGGATGCGCGGCAAGACCTCGACCACGGTCACCTCCGCGCCAAGATCGCAATAAAACGAGGCGAATTCGATCCCGATGGCGCCCGAGCCGACGACCAAAAGCGACTTCGGCATCGCCTTGGGCACCATCGCCTCGCGATAGCTCCACACCAGTTTTCCGTCCGGCTCCAAACCCGGCAAGGTACGCGCCCGTGCGCCAGTGGCGAGGATGACATTGGGCGCGGTCAGCTCGGCGACCGGCTTGCCATCCCTGGTCACCGCGACCGTATGCGCGCCGCCGGACAACCGCCCGCGTCCCGCGATCACCGTCACCTTGTGCTTCTTCATGAGGAAGGCGACGCCATCGGACAGGCGTTTCGCCACCTGGCGCGAGCGGGCGATCAGCTTGGCGAAGGCGAAGGACACGCCCTCGACCTTGAGGCCAAAGGCCTCGGCCCTTTGCATCAAGTGATAGATCTCGGCCGTGCGCAACAACGCCTTTGTGGGGATACAGCCCCAGTTGAGGCAGATGCCGCCCAGCTCGGCCTGCTCGACCAGCGCGACCTTCATGCCAAGCTGCGCCGCGCGGATGGCGGCGACATAGCCACCCGGCCCGCCGCCGATGAGGATGAGATCGAAACGCTCCGCCGCCACGGACCGGCCGCCTAGAGCAGCATGGTGAGCGGGTCTTCGACCAGAGCCTTGAACGCGGCGAGCAGCTTAGCGCCCACCGCCCCATCGACCGAACGATGATCGACCGACAGCGTTACGGTCATGACCGTGGCGATCGCGAGCGCATCGTTTTTCACCACCGGTCGCTTTTCACCCGCGCCGACCGCGAGAATGCACCCCTGCGGCTGATTGATCACGGCAGCGAATTCCTTCACCCCGAACATGCCGAGGTTGGTGAGCGAGACCGTGCCGCCCTGGTATTCCTCCGGCAGCAGCTTTCCGGCGCGGGCGCGTTCGGCGAGCGACTTCATTTCGGTCGAGATCGTCTCCAATCCCTTGCCATCGGCGTCGCGAATGACCGGGGTGTAAAGCCCGCCCTCGACCGCCACCGCCACCGCGACATCGACCGATTTGTAGAGCTTGATCCCGGCGTCCGACCAAGCTGCATTCGCCGCCGGCACGCGCTTAAGCGCGATTGCCAGCGCCTTCAGCACCATGTCATTGACCGAGAGCTTGTAACGCCCAGCGGCCCTTTCATTGAGCCGCGCGCGCAGCTTCAACAGCTCGTTGATCTCGCAGTCGACGGTAAGATAAAAATGCGGCACCTGCTGCTTGGCGTCCGTCATCCGGCGCGCCACGATTTTGCGCATGCCGGTCAGCGGCAGAAGTTCGAAGCCTGGCTCGCCCGCCATCGGCGCAAGCGGGCGCGCGCGCTGCACGGTTTTGGCCGGATCGGCGCCATGCGCGGTCTCGACATCGGCCTTGACGATGCGCCCCGACGGACCCGAGCCGGCCACGCTCCTGAGGTCGATTCCAGAGTCTGCGGCGATGCGGCGCGCGAGCGGGCTAGCAAACACACGCCCAACCAATGGTTGCGCGGTTGGCGCCGCGGCTGCGCCGTTGCTCTTCGGCATTGGAGCGGCAACAGCCGCAGGCGTGGCCGGGACAGCGGGCGGAACTGTTGGCGGCGCGGAAACCTTGAACTTCGCCAGCGCCTCTGCGCCCTCGCCGGCCGAAAGCAATACGGCAATCGGCGTATTCACGGCCACGCCCTCCGCCCCGTCCGGCACAAGGATTCGTCCCAGCACGCCGTCATCGATCGCCTCCAACTCCATCGTCGCTTTGTCGGTCTCGATCTCGGCCAAGACATCGCCCGATTTGACCGCCTGGCCCTCGCGTTTGTGCCAGCGGGCGAGCGTGCCTTCGGTCATGGTGGGCGACAGCGCCGGCATCAGGATTTGAATCGGCATGCGTGCACCCCTAACGGCGATTCAGCACGGATTTGGCGGCGGCGATGATGTGCTCGGGTTGTGGCACGGCGAGTTTTTCCAGATTGGCGGCATAGGGCATCGGCACATCCGCCCCGGCGACGCGCGCCATCGGCGCATCGAGCCAGTCGAAGGCCTGCTCCATCATCAATGCCGCGATCTCGGAGCCGATGCCGGCGAAGGGCCAGCCTTCCTCGCAGGTGACCAGGTGATTGGTTTTTTTTACACTGGCGACCAGTGTCTCGGTATCGAGCGGACGGAGCGTGCGCAGATCGATCACCTCGGCCTCGATGCCCTCTTTCGCCAAAACCTCCGCGGCGGCCAGCGCTTTGTGCACCATGAGCGAGAACGCGGCGATGGTGACGTGCTGGCCTGCGCGCACAATCTTGGCGTGGCCGATCGGCACGATGTGCTCGGGATCGTCCGGCACCGGGAAGCTCATGCCGTAAAGGATTTCGTTTTCCAGAAATACGACCGGGTTATGGTCGCGGATGGCCGCCCGCAGCAGTCCCTTGGCATCGGCCGCCGTATAGGGCGCGATGACCTTCAAGCCCGGGCAATGCGCGTACCACGACGCGAAGCATTGCGAATGCTGCGCGCCGACGCGGGCGGCGGCGCCATTCGGGCCGCGAAAGACGATCGGCACCGGCATCTGCCCGCCCGACATATACAGCGTCTTGGCGGCCGAATTGATGATGTGGTCGATCGCCTGCATGGCGAAGTTAAAGGTCATGAATTCGACGATCGGCTTCAGCCCGGCGAAGGCAGCGCCGACACCCAGGCCGGCGAAGCCATGTTCGGTGATCGGCGTGTCGATCACGCGCTTGGGCCCAAATTCTTCGAGCAGCCCCTGGCTTACCTTATAGGCGCCTTGGTACTGGCCGACCTCTTCGCCCATTAAAAACACGCTCGGATCGCGGCGCATTTCCTCGGCCATCACGTCGCGCAAGGCCTCGCGCACAGTCTGCACGCGCGCGGCCCCGGTTGCCGGCTGACGCGCCGGCGCAAACGCTGGCTTCGTTATGGGCGGCTGCGCCTTGACGGCGCCATTGCTGGTCGGCCGCGCGTCGCCCGCTTTTTCGCCGTCACCCAGGATCACGGCAATCGGCGTATTCACGGCTATTTTCTCCGTCCCGGCAGGGACCAGGATCTGGCCGAGTACGCCATCGTCGATTGATTCGATTTCCATCGTCGCCTTGTCGGTCTCGACTTCGGCGATCACATCGCCGACTTTGATCCGTTCGCCCTCACTCTTGCGCCATTTGGCGAGCGTGCCTTCGGTCATCGTGGGCGACAGCGCCGGCATCAGCACCTGGATCGGCATCGCTCGGGTTACCTTTCCACCGAGTGGCTCACGCGGCGACCAGGATGTCGGTCGCCAGCTCGGCCGGGTCCGGCTCCGGGCTCGCCTGCGCGAACTCCGCCGCGGCATTGACCAGCGCGCGCACTTCGCCGTCGAGGTCCTTGATCCGTGCCTCGTCGCTCGTACCTTGCTCGACCAGACGGTGCTTCAATCCTTCGATCGGGTCGCGCTCGCCGCGTACCTTGTCGACCTCTTCCTTCGAGCGATACTTGGCCGGATCGGACATCGAATGGCCGCGATAACGGTAGGTCATCATCTCCAAAATACGCGGCCCCTGTCCGGCGCGTATGGCGGCGACCGCCGACAAGGTGGCGGTGCGCACGGCCAACAGGTCCATGCCGTCCACGGCCTCGCCAGGGATGCCAAAACTATGCCCGCGGCCAGCGAAGTCGGTGCGCGCCGAGGCGCGCTCGATCGATGTGCCCATGCCGTAGCGGTTGTTCTCGATCACATAAAGGACCGGCAGTTTCCACAGCGAGGCCATGTTGAACGACTCATAGACCTGCCCTTGGTTGGCCGCGCCATCGCCCATATAGGCCGCGCATAAGCCGCCGTCGCCCCGATATTGATGCGCAAAGGCAAGCCCGGTGCCGAGCGGAACGCTGGCGCCGACGATGCCGTGGCCGCCGTAAAAGTTTTTCTCGCGCGAAAACATATGCATCGAGCCACCCTTGCCGCGCGAATAGCCGCCGCTACGGCCGGTGAGTTCGGCCATCACGCCTTTGGGTTCCATTCCGCACGCAAGCATGTGACCGTGGTCGCGATAGGCGGTGATCACGCTATCCTTGGGCGTGAGAGCGGCCTGCACGCCGACGACCACGGCCTCCTGCCCGATATAGAGGTGGCAGAAGCCACCGATCCGCCCCATGCCGTAAAGCTGTCCCGCCTTCTCCTCGAAGCGGCGAATCAACAGCATCATGCGGTAGAGCCGAATCAATTCATCGGCCGGAGCATGCCCGGGTTTCGAACCCCCGGACTTGTCGGCATGAGGTTTACGAGCGCTGCTGGCTGCCATGGCGACTCCTTCGGCCGAGCGTGCCACGGCAACAGCTACCGCCCCCCGCCGCCGCCCGCAATTGCTGCAGGATAGGGCAGCGTTTATGACCGAATCAACACCCGGCCCGGACCGGTCTCAGTGCCGTGCGTATTGGATCGCCCCGAACAGGACCTCCCGCTCTGCGGCGGAGATCGGCCCGGCGCGCGGCGTGCTCGGAAGTGCAGCAAGACCACGGATAACTGCGGGTCGCGCGGCGATCGCATCGAACCAGCGTTTGACCGCCGGATACTCCTCGATCGCCTGGCCCTGGTTGGAGGAGGAGCGAATCCACGGAAAGATCGCCATGTCCGCAATTGTATAGGAATCTCCGCCAATCCATGGCGACTCGGACAGGCGCGCGGCGAGCACACGATAGAGGCGTCCGGCCTCCTTGGTGTAGCGCTCGATGGCATAGGGCACCGGCTCTGGCGCATACATCCGAAAGTGGTGCGTCTGCCCAAGCATCGGCCCGATATGCGCCATCTGAAACATGAGCCACTGCAGAACGGCGTAATACCGTCGCGGGTCGGCTCTCGCGTACGGCATGAACATCCCGGTTTTTCCCGCCAAGTACATTAAAATAGCGCCGGATTCGAACAGACCGATGGGCCGGCCGCCCGGGCCATCCTCGTCGACCATCGCCGGTATCTTGTTGTTCGGGCTTATCTTTAGGAACTCGGGCGCGAACTGCTCGCCCTTGCCGATATTGACAGGGTGGATCGTATAGGCGTGGCTGCATTCCTCTAGCATAATCTGAATCTTATGCCCGTTAGGGGTGCGCCAGGAATAAAGCTGTATCATCCATATACCCTCGCTCGCGGCCGGGCGCGGCGCCACTCCGCGGTCCCCCCGCGGTGACTGCGCTAATTTGCGGTTGCGGATAGCCAAGGCCGCGCGCTGGAGATCGAAAAAAGTTGATTGCGCGAAATCGGGCCATTGCCCATGCTCCAGACGCAAAGCAGTCCCGAGGTTGAAACAATGATGCGGGCAAAAGCGGCTGAGTTTCGCCAAGCGTATAGGCGCAGCAATTTTTCGTGGCGACCGGTGGCTTGGTGGGGGCGGATGGCTGCTCTTGTCGCCGTGTTGGCCGCACTAAGCGTTCCCGCTCTGGCGCAAGCGCCGAAGCGCACGCTCGCGCAGCGCATTGCACCCGATATCCTGCAGCAACTTTATCCCGGGGCGGAGAAACTGGGCGAAGTGTCCGGCAAGCCGCCGGCCATGTCGGTGCTCAAGGGCGGGCAAGTCGTCGGCTACATTTATTCCACGCTCGACGTCGTCAACATGCCGGGCTATTCCTCGACGCCATTCGATGTGCTGGCCGGCGTCGACCTCACCGGGACGATCACCGGCGCCAAAGTCATCTATCATAGCGAGCCGCATGTGTTGAATGACAGCATTCGCCAGCCGAAGCTCGATCACTTCCTCGCCAGTCATCTCGGCTACAAGCTGTTCGGCGCTAACATACCGCAGATGCCACCGGATTATGTCGCCGGCGCAACGATAACCGCGCGCGCGATGCGCGCCGGGGTTAGGGATTCTGCCAAGTTCGTCATGCGGGCGCGCGGCATGGGGCCGGTCGTCAAGGTGCCGACGCTCGATATCGATGGTTTTTCGCCTTTGACGTTCCAGCAATTGCTGGCCAACGGCTCCTTGCAGCATCGCTGGGTCAGCAACGAGGAGGCCGAGCGCCTGTTCGCCGCGATTGGCGCCGAAGCGCCGGCCGCCGATCAACCGCTCAGCGCGGCTCCCGACGATATCTTCGTGCATTTGTTTGCCGCTTATTCGACCCCCGAGATGGTCGGGCGCAATCTCTTCGGCGCCAACACTTTTGCGAGTTATGCCTCACGCAAGGCGCAAGGCGGGCAGGTCTTATTCTTTGCATCCACCGGTCGCTTCGACATTCTCGGCAACGCGTATAATCAGCGCGCCAAAAACTATACCTTCGACCGCCTGCAGCTCGCGCAGGGCGAAAAGGTTTTCCATTTCGACCGCGACCATTTCCAGCGCATCGCCATGGGTTCGGGCGAAGGCGTGCGCGGACTGTCGCAGGGCGGGCTCTTCTTCCTCGACGGCAACTCGGGCTTCGACCCGATGAAGCCCTGGCGGCTCGAGTTGATCGTGCCCTCGAGCGACGCCGAAGGCGCCAAGTCCCTGACCATCCCGGTCGAGTACCGGCTTCCGAGCGATTTAATCCTGATGCCCGACCAAGCGGCCGAGCCCGCCTGGATCGCCGCCTGGAGCGACGCACGCACCAATCTAATCGTTCTCGGCGTCATGCTGACGGTGCTGACGGTAATTCTTGCCCTGCAAGGGCCGCTTTCCCGCCGGCGCAAACTGCACCGGTGGGTGCGCAACGGGTATTTGTTGTTCTGCCTGGTTTGGCTGGGCTGGTACGCCGGCGGACAGTTGACGATTATCAACATCGTCAACTACCTCCAGGCGCCGTTTGGTGACATCAGCCTTGGATTCTATTTGGCCGAGCCGCTGATCGTCGTGATCGTCGCCTATACCTTGGTGTCGCTCGTGCTGCTCGGCCGCGGCGTGTTTTGTGGCTGGCTGTGCCCCTTCGGCGCGTTGCAAGAACTGCTTGGTCAACTCGCGCGCGCCATCGGGTTGCCGCAATGGCAACCAAGCGAAAAGCTGCAGGACAAGCTCTGGTGGGGCAAATACGCCAGCGCCCTGGTTGTCATCGGGATCGGTTTCTATTCGATGGAGATGGCGGAAACCGCCTCCGAGGTCGAACCGTTCAAGACGGCGATCACTGCGCATTTCATCCGCGAATGGCCTTACGTTATTTACTCGCTTGCGCTGTTGTCGATCGGGCTGTTTTCGGAGCGCGCCTATTGCCGCTTCCTCTGCCCGCTCGGCGGGGTGCTGGCCTTCGTCGGCAAGCTGCACCTGTTCGACATGCTTAAGCGCCGCGAAGCCTGCGGCAGCCCGTGCCACCTGTGCGAACGCGCCTGCCCGGTCAAGGCGATCGCGCATAACGGCAAGATCAACATGACCGAATGCTTCCAGTGCCTCGACTGCCAGGTCGAGTATTATGACGACAAGCGCTGTCCGCCGCTGGTCAAGGACCGCAAGCAAAAGGCGCGGCAAAACCTCCCGGTGGCGCCGGGTGGGATGCCGGTCCCAGCGGTCGCGCGCACGCAGGTTACGATCTAAGGCAGGGAATCAAGCGATGGCGATGCAGTCCTCTCCCAAGCCGCATTCGGGTCCAAAGCCGCTGACGCGCCGGCGCATGCTTGGCATCACGGCGGCGGCCGCTGGCCTGCCGCTGGTCGGTTACGGCCTGAACGCGCTGGCGCCGCGCGGTGAATTCGTCAACTGGACGGGCGCGGCGCTCGGCGCCGAGGCAAGCATGTCGCTGTGGCACGCCGACCCAGCCCTATCCCGGCGCATGATCGATGCAAGTCTGCTCGAGATCGCCCGCCTTGAGCGAGTTTTCAGCCTGTTCGATGCGGAGAGCGAATTGTCGCGGCTCAATCGCGACGGGCGGCTGGACGATCCGAGCCGCGATCTGGTCGATCTCCTTTCGACGAGCGTCGCGCTGGGCGATGCCTCCGGCGGCTCCTTCGACGTGACGGTGCAACCACTGTGGACAGCCTACGAGCGTCATTATTTTGCTAATCCGGCGGCGACCACCGGCCCGACCGAGTCGGAGATCGCCGCCGCGCGCGCTCTAGTTGACTATCGCCGCATCGAGATCGATGCCAAGCAGCTCCGGTTCGAGCAGTCCGGCATGGGCGTGACGCTCAACGGCATCGCCCAAGGCTATATCACCGATCGGGTCGCGGACATGCTGCGCGACGCCGGCTTCGAGCACGTCGTCGCTGAACTTGGCGAAACGCGCGCTCTCGGTGATCACCCTGAGGGGCGTCCGTGGCGCATGGGAATTAAGGACCCTCTCGATCCGACGCGCGTTGCGCGTACAGTCGGAATCACCAATCAGGCGATGGCGGTTTCGGGCGGATACGGCACGCAATTCGACGCTGCCGGTCGCAACCACCACATCTTCGACCCGGCGACTGGCCACAGCGCCGCGCGCTACCTCGACGTCACGGTCATCAGCCCGCGTGCAACGGCGGCCGACGGCTTGTCGACGGCGCTCTGCGTTGTCGATGAACTGACCGGTGCGCGCATGCTGGCCGGATACCCGGGAACCCAAGCGCTGATAACCCGCCCGGATGGACGCCTCCTCACGCTCAGCGCCTGAGAGCTAGAATAATTTTAGCGTCACGCGTGGCGCGAAGCCGACGGGGTTATTTACCCGCGTCCTTGAGGTACGAGATTAGGTCTTCCCGATCTTTCGCCACCGGGAGCCCGGGGAAAGTTTGCATGGACGTGCCCTCGATCAGCGGTTTCGGGTTAGCCAGAAATTTTTCGAGAGCATCCTCCGTCCAGATGATGTCCGACCCTTTCAACTTCGACTTGAAGTCGTATCCGGCTACCGTCCCGGCCTTGCGCCCGACGACGCGGTAGAGATTCGGACCGACCGTATGACTGCCGTTCGCGTTCACCTGATGGCAGGCGACACAGCGAACGAAGACGCGACGCCCAGCAGCCGGATCACCATCGGCCCAAGCGCTCGTTGCGGAAAAACCGAGGACACAGGCAAGAATTGCGGATATGGGGCGCAGCATGGACATGGCGTGGCTCCTCTTTGGACCCGACGGGCATTGCCCGGGACGTTTCCGAATGATTTATGCGAAGCGTCGGTCCGAGTATCAACCTAAGACGATGCGGTAGTTTGTCACAAGTGAAATCGCCCCCCCTAGTACCTTCATCCACAAAAAGTGTTTGACCGATTGCACACCTTACTTAGAATCAGCAGGGTTTGTTGGCGGGCGCTTGATTGCTTTGCCTGTGGGGAGGTGTTGCGCTGGCGCGCTCTACGTTGGGGCGAGCGGGCCAGTCTCTAGACCGCAAGCGGGCAGTTGAAGGTGCACATCCGCTGGCGGCGCGTCGTGTCCAACGAAAATGCGCTCGACGCGCCGGTTGGATGTGGTTGCTAACAAGAATGACGCGGAGGGAGCGGCTATTCGAGCCACCCGCCGAACGAAGCCGAAGCACGCGAACGAGAGCAAGGGGGGATTGAAGGATGGCTACGGTGCCGCTCAGAGTTTTTGGTAGCGGGGTTGAGGTGCGCGATCATCTCCTGCTGCTCAAATGGATGATATTCACCGGGGTGACGCTGTTCGGCTTTCTTGCCCTGTGGAACTTCAACCTGATGCAACTGATGATCGCGAGCGACATCAGCTACATCTCGGTCATCATTCTTGCCGTTTATGCGATAACCTCCCTGCACTGCCTGGCGATCACGCTGGAAGTGTCGCGCGAAGTGAACGCAGTGCACCGCGTGCGCGAGCAGATCATGCGCGGCACGAAGAGTTTCCGCGTCGTCGGCGATCGCGTATTGCTTTCGGATAGCAGCGAACTCCTGCCCTGCGTCGTCACCGATCACATTCGCAATATCGCGGTCAAGATGAGCTGCGCCGGCAGCAAGACAATCGATCAAACGCCGCTGCTGCGATCGCTCGCCGATAGATTGCGCAGCAAACAAGCTCTAGGAATTTTCGCCGCCGATCTTGAACTCAAGCTCGGGCTCTTGGGCACAATCGTCGGGTTCATCTACATGCTCGTGCCGCTGAATGAACTGACGGACTTCAGCATCGGCTCGATGCGCGGCGTACTCACCTCGATGAGCACCGGCATGGGCATCGCTCTGTACACCACTCTGGCAGGGCTGGTGGCCGCCATTCTCATCAAGATGCAGTACTACTTCGTCGATGACTCCACTGCTGGACTGTTCGGCATGACAACGGAACTGACCGAGATCTATGTGGTTCCGGTGCTCGACCGAGGCGAGCATGGATCAGTATAGACTCTACGCCCGCGAGGAGGAGAGCGTCGGCCCGTTCGTGGCCGTGCTCTTCAAGGTGCTGTCCGTCGTCGCGATGATGTTCATCATCACCTTTATGATGATCAACCCTGAGGAAAAGACCGGCAAGATCGACGCCAAGGCGGAGTTCATCGTCACCGTCACCTGGCCCGATAATCATCCCGACGACATTGATACCTATGTCCAGGATCCGTCCGGGCAGATCGTCTGGTACAACGCCCGGGAAGCCGGGCTGATGCATCTCGACCGCGATGACCGCGGCATGTATCGCGATACGATCCTGGTCAATGGCGAGAAAGTAACCAACCCGTTGAATCAGGAGATCGCCGCCGTGCGCGGTTTTCAGGCGGGCGAATACGTCGTCAACGTCAATCATTACCTCGCCACCGGGACAGACCCGGTGCCGGTGTCGGTCAAGGTAGAAAAAATCAATCCGCAGGTCATCGTCGTGTATTACGCCACGTTGCAACTCGACCACCGCGGCGACGAAAAGACCGCGGTGCGGTTCACCGTCGCCGACGATGGATCGGTGAAGGACGTGAACACGCGTGAGATTTCGCTCGTTCGCCTGACACGGCGGGCGAAATAGGCCGATGGTGGCCGCTGCCGGATACGACGGGAGGCGGGCGTGAACCTGGTATCACAGCTATCCTTCGGACTGCTCGGTGTCGTGGCCGCCTATGTCGTGGTAGCCGTCGCCCTGCTGAGCCTGAATGTTGGCTCGCGCTGGCTGTGGTGGATCAAGGCTGGCACGATCGTGGTGACCACTCTGTTTTTCGTACAGTCTTATGCCGCCGTCAGCTCGCTCGTTGGTTGGCCCTCGCGTGACCGGCTGCCGCCGCATTTCCAGCTACACTGGGCGAAAATCGTTGAGCCGGACGAATTCACCAGCTTCCCCGGCGCCATCTACATGTGGGTCGAGCAGTTGGATGCCAATAACGTGCCCATGGGGACACCGCGTAATTACCGCTTGGCCTATTCCAAGTCGCTCAAGGACCAGCTCACCAAGGCGCAGGACAAAATCAAGGACGGCAAGGAAGTCGCCGGCACCGCGGAAATGGCCGAAGATCGGTCGGATGAGGACTCACGCCAAGCCGAGGAAAACCAGGAACGGCGCGAAGGCGATCGCCAAGTCGGCGAAGGGGCGAATAATTTCGTCACCGAGCTTCTGGATGTGAGTTTCCAGGATATGCCAGATATTGTGCAGCCGGAAAAGGCTCCCTTCTAAGAGTGCTTGTTCTCCGGCGGCGTAAGAGGAGTAGTCAGTGGACGAACCATCGCAATTGACACTTGGCCTCCTCGGCGTCGTCACCGCCTATATCCTGCTGGCCGTGCTGCTGCTGAGCGTGAACGTCGCGTCGCGCTGGCTGTGGTGGATCAAGGGCGTGGCGATCGTCGCCACGACGCTGTTTTTCGTCCAGTCTTATGCGTCGGTGACCGGGCTGATCGGTTGGCCGACCAAGGATCAGCTTCCCGGCCGGTTCGAGTTTTTGTGGGCCTCAGTCGCCGAACCGAACAAGTTCTATAATATCGATGGCTCGGTCTTCATGTGGATTGTAGCGCTCGGCGCCGGCGACGAACCGCTCGGCGAGCCGCGCGCCTTTCGTGTGCCTTATACGCTCGCGCTGTCCGAGCAGATCGTTTCCGCGCAGGCGCTCATGCGCCAAGGCAAAGCGGTCGCCGGCTACGCGCGCCTGATCGACGTCGCCGCGTCATCAGCCGACGCACTCCTCGATGCGCAGGCGCGGGGCGCGCAGCGTGTCAACGCGTTGCGCCCGGAAAACTTTACCGAACGCGCCGTCGAAGTCCTGCTTGAAGTAGTGCCAGGCCTCAACGACCGCCCTGGCGGCCCGGCCCCCATGGCCAATCCCGGCGCCGGACCAGCTGGCGGTGTTATCCCGCCGGCGGGCGCACGACGCCCCGGCCCGGGCGCTGCGCCGATACGCTAGACTTCGTCGAGCCCGTTTGTATCGGCGGTCATTTTCAGGAACGCATCCGACAGAGTCTTGGTCCCAGTCTCCTTGATCAGCCCGGTCGGGGTCGTGTTGCGCAACACCTTACCGTGATGCAGCACGACAATCCGATCGGCGAGTTGCGCCTCGTCGACCAAGTGGGTCGACCACAGAATGCCGACACGCCG
Organism: Alphaproteobacteria bacterium; assembly: GCA_009694135.1. Lineage (GTDB taxonomy): Bacteria > Pseudomonadota > Alphaproteobacteria > UBA6615 > UBA6615 > SHVS01. The sequence goes on along the minus strand of SHVS01000004.1, from coordinate 10,029 downwards.
TTCCTGTCTGAGCCGCAAGACATTATTGAGCATGTCGCGTCGCCGGGCGGCATCGAGTCCCACCGTCGGCTCGTCCATCAACAGGATCGACGGATCGTGCAGCAGCGCACGGGCCAACTCGACCCGGCGCTTGTTTCCGCCGGACAGGGTACGTACCCGGTCATTGGCGCGCGCCGTCAATTCCACGCGTGCAAGCTCTTCGGCGATGCGCGTGGCGGCCCGTTTGCTGTCCATCCCCTGCAACCGTGTGTGAAACCATAGATTGGCGGAGACAGTCAGTTCCGGGTCGAGCGTTGATTGCTGGAACACGATGCCGAGATGGGCGAGCGCCGGTACCGGTGCGCGGCGCATATCATGCCCCATGATCGAAATCGACCCTTCGTCGGGGACAAACAGGCCAGTCAAAAGTTGAAACAGTGTCGATTTTCCGGCGCCGTTCGGGCCAAGCAGCACTACGAATTCGCCGATTCGCAGGTCGAGACTGGCGCCGTCGAGCGCCCGCGTGCGACCATAGGATTTGACCACGCCTTCGACCTTAAGCACGGGCATGTCGCCGCCAGCCGCTTGCGGATTTTCGGCCAAGGCTAGGACCATGCTGGCGCTTCTTGCTTGGGCTGTTCAGCCGCCCCGGCCAGACCAGCCAACAGCGAGGGATGTTCGGCGAGCAGCTTGCGCCGCAGCGACTCAAGCGCGGGGCCTTTGGCGTCGCGCGGCCGCGGCAGATCGATCGCCATATCGAGCACCACCCGCCCAGGGCTCGGCGACATGAAGAGCACCCGGTCGGCCAGGAACAGCGCCTCGCGCAGATCATGCGTAACAAACAGCACACTCGACTGGCTCTCGCTCCACAACTGCAGCAGCAGCGAGCGCAGCATATCGGCCACCGGCTCGTCGAGCGAGATGAACGGTTCGTCGAGCAGCAACAGCGGCGCTTCATTCACGAAGGCGCGCGCCAAGGCGACACGTCGTTGCATGCCGCCGGACAGGCGATTGGGAAAGGTGTGCAGGAAGTCGCCCAAGCGCATATCGTTCAGCAGGCGCTCGGGCCGTCCCGCCGCCAGCGCCTCGGGCGAAGCGACCAAGCGCACATTGTCGAGCACCGACAGCCAGTTCATCAGCCGGGGCGACTGAAACATATAGCCGAGCGCCGGCCCCTCGCCCGGCGGCTTGCCGGCGACCGTGATCGAGCCGTCGAAATCAGCATCGAGCGCACTGGTCAGGTGCATCAGCGTGGTCTTGCCGCAGCCGGACGGACCGACAACGCACATGAATTGCCCGGTCGGCATGCTGAATTTGACGCCGCGCAAGGCGAGCACGGATCCGTCTCCCTGCGGAGCCGGAAACTGCTTCTCAACAATATTGACGTCGAGGACGTTCAACTTGCCATCCGCCAGCGGGTCATGCGGCGCTCCAGCCGGCGCACCAGCAGAATCTCGATCAGGATCACCACCGCCATGAAAGAAAAGGCATAGGCAAGCACGCTCTTGATTTCAAACATGGAGAAGTAAGTGCTCAGCTGATAGCCGACGCCGCTCGATCGACCGAGCAACTCATACACCAGAATAATTTTCCATAGCAGCGCCAGGCCGGAACGCCCGGCCGCCATGATGAACGGATAGAGCTGCGGCAGATAGACTTTGAACAAGGTCTTCTGCCAGGAGAGGCGGAAGGCGCGCGCCACCTGCATCAGGTCGCGCTCGACCGCGCGGGCGCCTTCACGCACGGTGACCGCCACCGTCGGAACCTTATTGATGATCACCGCGATGATCAGCGCGGTGTCGTTCAGCCCGAACCAGACGAAGCTCAGCATGCCGATGATCAACGCCGGCATATTGAGACCCATCATCAGCCAGCCGTCCAAGGCGAAATCGACCTTCCCCCATCGCCCCATGAGGATGCCGCCAATGGTTCCCAAAATCATGGCGATGACGAAGGAGATCGCGACCCGACCGAGCGTGACGCCAACGGCGTGAATCAGGACGGGTATTTGGAAGACCAGATCGATGTCATTGCCAAAAAGCGCAAAGCTCCAATCGAGCGTTCGCAAATTCTCGTAGGCGTGTACCCAGAATGCCTCGGCGACCGTCAACGGAGACGGCAACACGCGCGCGCTGGCCAGAGGTTTCCACGGGTTGGCCGCCAGCCACCAAACCCCGAAAAACGAAAAGAACGACAACAACCGCCACGCGGCGGCGGGAATAGACCGCGGAAGGGGCGGGGACCGCTTGATGCGGTCCCCGCCCTGCACGCGTGTGATGCCGCTTGCAACCACTAGAGGTTAAACGTGATCCCGGACCAGAATGTCCCTGGAGCGAGCGTTTCCGGGCCCTTATTGCCGGATTCCTTGCGCACGACGCTGTAAATCGCTTGCGCCGCATCCACTTCGGCCTTGCCATAGCTCTTGGCGATGCCGGCGCGATAGGCGTCACGCAGAGCGATGAACAAGGCGTCGTTGCCCTGAGCTCCCATCAACCCCTGCATCGCCTTCCAGTTGTCGTCATTGGTGAGCAGAATCTTTTTCGCTTCGAGCGAAGCCTTGAGGAAGCCATCGATCAGTTTCGGATTGGCCTTGGCCCATTTCTCGCTGAACACCCAGCCGAGCAGCGGCGGCGGCGCGGACACGCCGAGCGCGGCCAGCATCTCCGGCATGGAAACAACGTCCTTGTACCCCACCGCGCGCAGCCGCGCGTTGAAGTTCCACATATTGATGACCGCGTCGAGATCGCCTTTCAAGATCGTTTCGTTCAACAGCGGCGCGCCGCCAACGAAGGAAATTTTGACGTCTTTCTCGACGTCGATATTGGCGACTTTTTTGAGATAGGCGCGGAAGATGACAAAATTGTCTTCGTCCGGCCCGCCGAAGATGCCGATGCGCTTGCCCTTGAGATCGGCCACCTTGGTGATACCCGACTCAGGACGTGCGATCAATCCGCCCGCTGCGCGCGAACTCGGCACGAAAGTATAATCGGCCTTCTGGTTACGTTGCGCCGAGGTAAACAGGTAGTCAGTAAGAACGACATCGGCGGCCTGGCTCTCGAGCGCGATCACCTGGGTCAGCTTGGTGCCGAGGTCAACGAGCTCTAGCTCGAGTCCGAATTTCTCGGCCAGCTTATTGCGGATGATAGTATCCATTTCCCATTTGGCGGTGCCGGTCGCGAGTACGCCGACCCGGATCTTGTCCAGGGCAAGGGCGGGCGTTGCGACCAGTCCGCCGACAAGCGTTGCCCCGCCAAGCATGGCGAGAGCGACGACGTGCGACAGCACGCTACGGCGAAGCATCATGTTGATTAGACCTCCTCGCTGGCGATGCGGGCGAAGGTACCGGCGGCGACCACGAGGCCTTGGCTCCTGCCTCAGGGTTCGTCGACCGAATAACCTAAGCCGCGCAGCTATGTGGACCCACGCGGACCGGGCAGCGTGTCCTCGCCTTCCCCTCCCATGGGATTCAGGCTGCTTCGATCATATAAGTAGGATCGGAGCGATACAAGGCGGATGGTCCGGTTAGGGAACAAGGCGGATGGTCCGGTTAGGGATGCCTCCGGGCAGCTGGCGAGCGCTATCACTTCCAACAACTGCAGCCTAAGGAGCTACGCGCCAAAGGGCGACGTTTCCTTGGAAAAAGCCCGGTAGAGGAAGCACCGTGCATCCTCCACCCCACGACTCGATTGCAGCCGAGGGCCGCTCCTGGCATATAGAGTGCGCGCGACAGGCCAAGGAATACGGCGCCTGGGTACGGCCCGTGCCGCGCGGCCAACAAGGGAGGAACCCGACCATGCTTTCACGGCTCTTCGCATTTGCATGCGCTGCCGGGCTGTTGGCATCGGCGCCGACACAGGCCGAAGGCAATCTCGCCTCGCGCGCCAACCGTCTTGAGCCGTTGGTGATCGCCGGCGACCTGTCCTTTTCGCAGAAGGAGTACCGTCTCGAAACCGGCAAGTACTATTTCTGGACGATCGAGAGCAAGGGCGGCGAAGAATTCCGCATTGAGGCGCCGCTGTTGTTCCGCAACTCCTGGCTGGAGCAGGTGGTCATCAATGGCATCGAGGTGCACGCGCTCGGCGCCATTTTCGGTATCGAATTCGACGACCCCGGCATCGCCCGGGTGCAATTCGTTCCGATCCGGCCCGGCGAATATTCGTTCTACGCCGCTGGCTTCGAGAACAAAGGCATGATCGGCAAATTCGTGGTCAAATAGGCGCGCCCAGCGATGCGCGTAGCCGAAACCGGCAATGGATCGGCGACACTCGGCGAGGTGATGCATGAGCATTAAATTCACACGGCGGCAGGCTTCGGCGCTGTTGCTTGGCGGCACGGTCGCGGCCGCGCTCGCGCCGGTGCAGCCGGCGCGCGCCGCCAACAGCGGGCTGATTTTCGTCAGCCATGAAAAGACCCACGATATCTGGGTGCTCAAACCCGGCACGCTCGAGATCGTGAAGAAGATCAAGACCTCGCGCCGGCCGCGCGACATCCATTTCAACAAGGCGCGCACGCTGCTTTACGCCGCCTGCGGCGATGACGATGTGATCGACATTATCGACATCGCCAAGCTCGCGGTCGTCGACCAGATTCCAACCAGCCCGAGCCCAGAAGCCTTCCGCCTCAACTCAACGGAAACCCAGATCTATGTGTCCAACGAGGAAGACTCCTCGCTGTCGATCATCGATCTGAAAGAGAAGATCATCATCCATGACGTGCCGACCGGCGCCGAACCGGAAGGCGTGATCCTCTCACCGGACGAGAAGACGATTTATGTCACCTCCGAGGTCGCGGACATGGTGCATGTTGTCGACGTCAAGGGCGGCTTCGTCACCGATAATATCGTCGTCGGCACGCGCCCGCGTCGTTTCTGGCTCACCCCCGATGGCAAGGAATTGTGGGTCACCTGCGAGTTGTCGGGCGAGATTTATGTGATCGACCGCGTAACACTCAAGATCCTCCAGGTAATGACCTTCCTGCCGCCCGGATTTCGTCAGGTCGATGTCACCCCGGTCGGCATCCTCATGAATCAGGATGGGTCGAAATGCGTGATCGCGCTCGGCCGCGCCAATCATATCGCCTATGTCGATGTGAAGTCGCGCAAGATCGATGCCTATGTGCTGGTCGGATCGCGCGCCTGGAATGTCACCCTGTCGCGGGACGAAAAGACGCTCTATGTCGCCAACGGATTGTCGGACGACATCACCGTCGTCGATAATATCGCGCGCAAATCAATCAAGTCGGTGCAGGTGGGCCGCATTCCGTATGCCGTTCTGATCGACGATTGACAGCACATCAGCGGAGCAGAGCGATGTTGAAAGCCTTCGCCGCCATTTCGCTTGGCTGCGCGCTCGCCTTCCCCGCGCTGGCGCAACCAGCCCCGGCTCCGGATGCTCCGGCGCCGCGTCCGCTCGAAGTTCAGATCCAAACGCTGCGTTTTGGCTTTCTTGAGTTGGCGGACGATCCGCGTCTCGACAATGACAAGGCCTATGCGCGCATCCAGCTCCGGGCTCTGGGACGTGCCTATGATGGCGTCGAAGTCGCGATCGCCGAAATTAGCGGCCAGGCGCGCGCGACCGGCCTCAACGTCGCCGCCGAACGCTATCAGGGCGCCGGTGCAGCTGATTTGGCCCAGACGGCTGACGCCTGGGTCAAGGACAAGGACATCCATATCTTTCTGGTCGACGTGCCGGGCGATGTGATGCGCGAAGTGGCCAAGGTGCTCAAGGGCCGCAAGGATCTGCTACTGATCAATACCACGGCAGCGGATGACGACCTGCGCGCCACTAATTGCCAAGCCAATATGCTGCATACGATCCCGAGCTACGCGATGCTGGCCGACGCCATGATGCAGACGCTGGTTTCGCGCAAATGGACCAATATATTCTTGCTGCAAGGCACCTTGCCCGATGACCGAAAACTTGGCGCGGCCTATGAGCGCTCGATCAAGAAATTCGGCGCGCGCATCGTCGAGAAAAAAGACTTCGTCCTGAGCAACGACCAGCGCATCCGCGAGGCGAATAACGTCACGTTGATGACCTCAATCCGCAGGGACTATGACGTCGTGATCGTCATCGATACCGATGGCGAGTTCGCCCGCTACGTTCCGTTCAACGTCAGCAAGCCGCGTCCGGTCGTGGGCAGCGCCGGGCTGATCACCGATGCTTGGCACTGGGCCTGGGAGCGCCAGGGCGCGCCGCAGCTCAACAGCCGCTTCGAGCGCCTCCATAAGCGGCGCATGACCGGCTACGATTGGGGCGCCTGGGTCGCGGTGCGCGCACTCGGCCAAGGAATCCTGCGGACCAAATCCGTCGATTGGCAGAAAGTCGCCGCGCACATTCGCAGCGACGAGATGAAGCTCGATAGCGTCAAGGGCGCGGTGGCGACCTTCCGCCCCTGGGACGGACAACTCCGTCAGCCGCTGCTCGCCGTAACCGACAATGCGGAAATCGAGCGCCTGCCGATGCGCGGCTTTGCCCATGCGACCAACGATCTCGACACGCTTGGCATCGACAAGCTTGAGACTCAATGTCGGATGTAGCCGAGGGGCCGTCGCCGGGCGAGCAAGAAAACCGGAGATCGTCGAACATGCAACGGATCGGACTCTTGTCGCTGGCCGGCTGCGGCATTCTCTTGCTCACGGCGCAGGCACCCGTGCAGGACACGCCCGAGCAGACATGCCGCAAAGGTATTGTCGATGTGGAGGCGGCGCTGCCCAAGGCCACCGATGCGCGCGCCAAACGCAAGGCTGAGGGCGAGTTGCGCGAGATGAAGCGCGCGGTCGAAGATAAGCAATGGGCTGATTGCCTCGATTCGCTTGACGAAGCGCGCCAGGCACTCCGCGCATAATCCACCGTCTGGAGACCAAAAAATGAAAGAGACAAGACCCTTTTTCCTGGCGCTCATTCTGCTCTTGAGCGCCGCTTATCCGGCCTGGGCCCAATTTTCCATTACCGATCCGACGGTCGAACGCGGGCAACTGACCGTGGACTGGCTATCGGCGTTTTACTCAAACGGCGACCAACGCCACGGGCATGAGCTGGACATTTCTTACGGCCTGACAAGCTTTTGGGCGCCGGGCCTCGCCCTGGCAATCGAGAAGGCGGGAGGCGAGGAGCTGCGCGCCACGTCCGTTCAATGGTCGAACGTTTTTGCGCTCGGCAAGCCCTGGGCGAGCGCGGATTTCGGCTTTGAGGCAAATCTGAGCGCGCCACTCGCAAGCGGCGAGGCCTTCGCGATCCAGGCCGGGCCAGCTTTGTCTTTCACAACCGGGCCAATAAAGACCACCCTAAATGCAACCGTGAGCCGAGAATTCGGAGCCAACCACCAGGATGGGGTCGAGTTCGGCTACGGGGTTCAGGCGCTGTATGCGACCAATTTTAATCTTTATGTCGGCTTCGAAGCCTATGGCGCCGTTCCAAACATCGGCAATGCGCCGCCGCTCCGCGACACGGAGCATCGCATTGGGCCGGTCATCTCCTAATCTCTGGGCGCTCGACGACATTGGTCTGCGCGGTGAAATTACATTGAACGCGGGCCTCCTGTTTGGACTGACGCCGGCAACCGCCGACCGGACCTATAATTTTGGGTTGTCATACGACCTCGATTTTTAGCGCCAACTCCGGCGGATTGAATCGGGACTCGTCTTCTGCCCGAGTGCCGGATTGGGGAGTTGCGCAAGGGCTCGCACACCGTGATGCTGTTGCGACCGCAGAGACGAGCGGGTGAGCGCAGAACGACTGACGAGGAATAAGTTATGCTTCCGTCGCCGCGGCACGCTCTCAGCGCCCTTTATGCCGTCACCGGGCGCGAGGTGATCAAGTTCGTCCACCAGTTCGGACGCATGGCCTCCGCCTTGGTGCGTCCGGCGCTCTGGATGCTTGTGTTCGCCGCCGGCTTCCAGAATGTGTTCGGCGTCTCGATCATCGAACCCTACGACACCTACATCACGTATCAAATCTATGTGCTTCCCGGGTTGCTCGGGATCGTGCTCCTGTTCCAGGGCATGCAGTCGTCGCTGTCGATGGTCTATGATCGCGAGATGGGCGTGATGCGCTTGCTGCTCACCGCGCCCCTGCCGCGCTGGTACCTGCTGCTATGCAAGCTGATCGCCGGCACGCTGCTGTCCACGCTCCAGGCCTATGCCTTCCTTGCCGCCTGCCTGGTGATGACTTGGATCCTGCCGTGGACCGATGTCACCGTGCCGTGGAGCGGCTGGCTGTATATGTTTCCGGCGATCGTGCTCGGCGGATTGATGCTCGGCGCGGTCGGACTGTTGCTCTCGGTTTATGTGCAGCAGCTGGAAAACTTCGCCGGAACGATGAACTTCGTCATCTTCCCGATGTTCTTTATCTCGCCGGCGCTTTACCCGCTTTGGAAACTGCGCGAATCCGGCGCGGAGATCATCTACTTGCTGGCGCTTGCCAACCCGTTCACCTATGCCATCGAACTCATTCGCTACGCGGCTTATGGAAAGCTCAATGGCACGGCCCTGGCCGTGGTGGTCGGCAGCGGCGTCGTGTTCTTCCTGTTCGCCGCCTACGGCTACGACCCGCAGCGGGGAGCGATCCGCCGGACTCCGCAGGCCGCCGGCAGCGCAGCCTAGCCCCGCGCTAGCGGCGCTTCATGTCCAGAATATAGGCGGCAATATCATCGCGCTGGCTCGGGGTGAGGATGATGTTGGGCATGACCGGGTGCGGCGTCTGGAAAAATGTATTGAGCCACAAAGGGGTAACCTCGGTCCGCGCGGCGATGGTGTAAAAGCTCGGCGGCTTGAGCACGGAGATTTCGGTCCGCCCATAGGCGATCTGGTGGCATTCGGTGCACCACGACTGCGCCAACCACTGCCCGGCCGCCGGGTCGCCCAACTCCTGGGCCAGCGCTCCGCTCGCCGTTAGCATCACCGAAGCCAATAAGACCAAGCGCATTGCCGCCTCCAATATCTCCCGCTGGCGCCGGGCGTCCCGTGGACCTGGGCCCGAAGCACGGCTACACCGTCCTTCGCTGCTATTGGTAGCCGCGCTCCGGCTATCAACCACCGAGCATGATGCCAGCCCAAAACGCACCAACATTGATACAGCGCATCCCCCCTCCGCGATGCGCTTGGTTGTGGCACGGGTGCAAAGTCGATCTATCAGTCGTCAGATCCTTATCGCCGCGCTAAGAAACTCGCTTCGCGGCGGGGCGATGAGGCAAGCGATGCGGCGCGACACGACGACAGGGGACGCTGCTGCGGCGCTCGACCGCCAAGGCGTCGAGCACCTGAAGGCCGGCCGCTTTGATGATGCGGCACCCTATTTTCGCCAGGCCCTCGCGCTCGACCCTCGGGCGCATCAGCCGCTTTCCCATCTCGCCCTGGTCCTGCAGTACCAGAACGATCTCGCGCAGGCTTTTCACCGGCTTGCCCGTGCGGTCGATTTGCAGCCGCGCGACCCGATGCTGCACATGCAAATGGGTCAGTTGCTGGTGAAAGCAAATCGCGGCGAAGAGGCGCTGCGCGCTTTCCGCATCACGCTCGAACTCGATCCGCAACTCGCCCAGGGGTGGTGTGGCGTATTGACGTGGCACGGAGAGTCTTGGACTGGGATGCCGAGGAAGATGCGCTGGGGCATGATCGCCCGTTGCTGGCGAACGGGGCCGCCTTGCTATCCCCCTATGAGGCTTTGCTGCACCCATTTTCGATGCCGGAGCTGCGCCACAATGCCGAGCGCTACATCGCCCGCCGCTTTCCTGTCGACTACACACCGAGATTCCGGCCACGCGCGGTGAATTCGACCGACCGGCTCCGGGTCTGGTTCCTTTCCGCCGACTTCCGGGTAAACGCGCTCTGGCATCTCGCCGGCGAGATATTCTCGGCGCTTGATCGCGACCGGCTCGAAACCTTTGCCTATTCGATCGGTCCGAACTGTCCGGCGTCAGCAACCGAGAGACAGATTGAGTGTTTTTGCTAACGGAGGAATTCTGGCTCATCGCAGCCCAGCGAGGAGTGAAGATGAGACAGAATTCCGGGCCGCAGCAGTCGGCCGCAAGCCATGTGAAGGATATTCGCCGGCG
>SHVS01000020.1 GCA_009694135.1 Alphaproteobacteria bacterium | reverse complement strand
CATGGCGCACCCGTCCATATAACTCCACGCCCTTCATCCCTCCGCCCCCGGCCCACCGGGCAAAAGGCTTTCTGCTGCCGGATTTTTACTCCGGCGCAACCGGACTCCCCGGCCGCTTCAGTGAGGGATTTTTACTCCGGCGCTTACAATTTGGATCGCCAGAATAAATGTTACCTAGCCAGCGAGACAAATCGTCGCTTGTACAAGAGCCGTAAAACGCCGCTACGGCTGGGTTCGCTAGAAAAAAAACCGCAACCGCCATTACAGGGGCGAACGACTTCATAGCATTACGTCCCTTTTGGATAGGCCAGCTTGGCCAGCGCCGCGTGCTTGACCGCCAGCGTAGCGCCACCAGAATACAGCCCATAGGTTATCCGGGGCTTTTCGTGGCCAACTATGTTGGCGACTACGTTTTCGGACACGCCAGCGTTTTCGAGGATGGTCACGACGGTCCGGCGGATCGAGTGGAAAACGTGCTCGGGGCCGTAACCCAATTCCCGCTTTAGCCGGCCAAACCTCTTGCCGATGCCGTCGCCACGATCGCCGTACTTCGTCACCCCCAGCCCCGACAGAACGTAACCGTCGTCGCTTTGCTCGATCAGCCGCGCGATGGTCTGCGCGAGCTTGCGGTGGATCGGCACGACCCGATTCCCCGCTTCCGTCTTGGCCGCCCTGATCGTGAAATGATCCTTGGCCATGTCCGCGACCTTCAAGCTCGCCAGTTCCTCCAAGCGCGCGCCGCTGTACATGGCCAGCCGGATCAGGTCGGCAAGCCGACCGTCCTCCCGCTCGATCGCCGCGCTCAGCAGCTTTACCACGTCGGCGGCCTCGAACGGCTTCCGTACACCGCCAGCCTTCCCCGTCAAGCGCAGCCCGTCGAATGGGTTGTGATCGTCTTCGGCCACCTCGTTGGATTGCAGATGCCGCCAGTAGGTGCGCAGCGCCGCGAGGCTCCGCCGCACCGTGGACGCCGAGCGTCCGCCCTGGATGAGGTCGGCGGTCCACCCCTTGACGCCCTTCCGCGTGACATCAGGGACGACCGGGAAGCGCTGGGCGAACTTGGTGGCATCCGACCTGGCCATGGCCTTGGTCTTCTCGGCGACCGGCCAAGTGGCCAGCCACTCCTCCAAATGGTCAGTGAACGCCGCCGCCGTGGCGTTCCTGTAGAAGCGCCGCGCCGCGGGGTCGCTCGACGGCGATCGGCCGTCGGGATCGACGTGCATCGCCCCGATATCCCATGCGGCCATTTCGATTTCGTACAAGACAATCTCGTGCTGTTTTTCGGCCGCCGCGCGCTGGTCCGCTGTCGTGGCTCGCTTCAAGGCGGACTTCGCCCTGTGCAGCGCAGCCCGGTAGAATGCGGCTTCGTCCTTTGGCTCAGGCTTGGCCCGTGCAATCTCCGAACGCCACGCGGCAATGATCGGCCCGACGCGCTGTTGCGCTACAGCGTGGCTATCAGTTCCAAGTGACTGTACGAATCGCGCCTTCTTACGGAAATGCGACCGGACTGCCGCCGGTATTTCCAGGACGGCGTACCAGCGTTGCCGGCGCTTTTGTAGATAGGACGCCATGGCTTCCATACCTGGGCTTCCATACCTGGAAATTTTGATAGCTACCACACACATTTCCAACACACGTTATCGCCATGTCAACCGCAGAAAGGCTGGATTGTTGGCTTTCTTGACCACACCTTTCCCCGTCCCGTTGGGGACGCCAGCACTTAGCCGCAATCGCGCGATCCCCACGATGCACCCAGCGGCTTGCCGTCGGCGGCGTCGCCTTTTAAGCTCGCGTCCCTTAACCGCCGGGCACGATCCCATGCGCCGAATTTTGCTCCCCCTGCTGTTGCTGCTCGCCGCCGCTCCGGCGGCGCAAGCACAAACGCCGGCTCCGGCGACCGGGCGGGCCAATGTGATTGATGGCGACCTGCTGGCAATCGGCCGCCAGCGCTACCGCATTTTCGGCATCGATGCGATCGAGCCGCATCAATATTGCTATCTCGATGGCAAGGCCTGGGCCTGCGGCGCGGTTGCGACCCGCACGCTCGAAGTCATGGCCTCGCTCGAGCCGGTCACCTGCCGCGAGGTAGCGATCCCGGCCGATGGACAGAACCTGTGGGCGGAGTGCACGGTCGGCGGCAAGGACATTGGCGAGGCGATGGTGCGCGCCGGCTTCGCCCTCGCCAACCGCGCCCAGACCGATAAATATGTGCCCTTCGAGGATGCGGCCAAGGCGATCGGTTTGCAGATCTGGAAAAGCGCCTTCGTCGCGCCCTGGATCTATCGCGCTGACTTGCGCGCGATCGAAGATCGGGTCGCCGAGCGGCTGTTCACGACCGTGCAGAAAGACATCGAGCGCGCCCTCACCGAGGGTCAGGGCGGGATCGAAGTGCTGCAAGGCTTCAAGATTGGGCGCACGTCCCGCCCGTGGAGTGTGCGCGAGTTTTCCGTCGAGGATTTGGGGGCGAATTTCATCACCCGCGCCGTGCCGAACGACCACGCCTTCAATTGGCAAGACCCGGCGATGGCGACCATCCGCTGGCGGCAGATGGTCGTCCTGCGGGCGCGCGCCTTCGCCGACCGGCAGATTTGGTCGGCGCTCGGCGAACTTCCGAAAATTGAGGTCACGACACCGGATGTAGTCGCCTTCCTGACAGAAATCATCGAACGCTCGAAACCCTGGGTAAAAGCCGGGCGCAAGCCGATCCTGTTCGTGCGCGGGGCCGGGGATCCGCCATGGATCGGCGAATTGCTCGGCGGCGCGCCGATGCCTGGCCTCAACTTGTCGCGCAACGAGGAAAACCGCTCGTCGGTCTATTTGTTCACGGTCAATGGCGTCGACATCTATCGCGGCGCACTTCCCGAAGGTGAAGCGCTGCTGTTCCCGGCCGATATTCTCTCCGCGATCAACTATCGGGTGGATGCCGGCGGGCGCATGATCACCGTGGATCACCAACCGGGCACCGAGGCCACCGCGCCCATGGCCGTGATGCGCTACGCGCTTGAGTTGCTCTGGAAAAGCGACGAGGTGATCTCGCTGCGCTACCCCTATCGCCCGCCGGCAGCCGAATATGAATAGAGCGCGTGAGAATTGGGCGATGTTGAGCTTCGCTTCTTTTGCTTTTTTCCGTTGAGACGCACCCAGGAATAAATCGATGCGCCGCGACCTGCTGTATGTCATAGGCGGGCTGGCCGTCTTGCTTGCGGTCGGCATCGGCGGCATGACGCTGCTGAATTCGCTCGCCGGCAAAAAATCCGCGGGCGTCCCGGCCGCGGGCGGCGGCGCCCCATCCGGCAACGCCGGGATCGAAGGCTGGGCACAGAGCATGCGTGCCGCCGGCTATGAAATTTCCTATGGCGCGGTGGCGGTCAAAGGCAATGTCGCGACCATCAGCGATTTCCAGCTGAGCGGGCCGACCGATAGTTTCCGCTGGCGCTGGTCCGCGCCCCAATTGCAGGTACTGCGCGGCGATGGCGGCCGCATCGCTCTCCAGCTGAGCGGCACCCAGACCGTGAGCTATGGCCCGCCCGGCGCCGAGCGCAGCGCGAGCTTCACGGCGCGCGGGTTGCAGATCGAGGTGTTGCGCAACGAAGGCGCGCATTCGACCCGCATCGAGGCCAATCTCACCGGACTGTCGCTCACCCCGCCTGATGGCGGCGAGATGGTGACCGCCAGCCGCATCCAGGCGCGCTTCACCCTGCCCGATGGCGCCGGCGCGATCCCGGATCGCAGCGGGCTGTCGATCGCCATCGAGAAGCTGGTGATCCCTTCGTTGCAGCAAAGCGTGCTCGGCAAGACGCTCGAAACCCTGACCGCCGAAATTGAATTCGATCGCGGGCTGCCGAGCCTGAAATTCGGCAGCGAGTTGCCCGCTTGGCGCGCGGCCGAAAGCGGCCGGATCAAAGTCACCCGGGCGAAGTTTAATTGGGGCATGGTCAACCTTGAGGGCGAAGGGGTGCTCGGGTTCGATCCCGCCTATCGTCCCGAGGGCGTGTTGACGGCACGGTTTCGCAATCTTTTGCCGGCGCTCGATGCGTTCCACGTTGCCCAGCGCCTGGATCCGACCGTTCGCGCCGATTACTACTCAGCTCTCATGGAAGAGACCGCGTTGAGCCGGAGCGAAGTGTCGGAGTTCACCTTGCGCCTGCGTGCCGGCGAAGCAAGCCTGGCGCGCGAAGGAGCCGCGCCGGGCAACGGCGGCACTCCCGTCGCAGCGGAGTTACGCCCGCTCAGCCTCGGCAGCATCCCGCCCCTGCTTCCCCTGCCCCCGGCCGCGCGTTAGCGGAACTCGCCCGCGCCCCTTTGTAAACCGGGCCGCGTTTAGCTACATTTCTCCCGAACGGTCACGGTCCGTCACCGCTGGCCGGAATGCATATAGGGAGCAAACGATGACCCGTACCCAACTAGCCGCCGCCGGGGTGATGACCATCCTGCTCGGCTCGCCAATCCTGCAGGCGCAGCAGCAGCCGGCCGCCCCGCCGCCACCGATGTCGTTCTTTGTCACGAGCGTCGGCAAGGGCGATGGCGCCAATCTCGGCGGTTTGGCCGGCGCCGACGCGCATTGCACCGCGCTCGCCACAGCCGTGGGCGCCAATACCGGCCGCACCTGGCACGCCTATTTGAGCACCAGCGCCGTAGGCGCGACGCCGGCGGTGAATGTCCGCGACCGCATCGGCCCGGGACCGTGGTTCAATGTCCGCGGCGCGCGCATTGCTCAGAGCGTCGCCGATTTGCATGGCGACACGCTTGAGCAGGCGCAGCTGGGCAATAACCTGCATCGCTCGACGGCCTATACCGAGAAGAACACCACGATCAACGGGGTCGGCGATCAGCCCAACCAGCACGACATTCTGACCGGTTCGACCACCGCCGGGCGCGCCTATGCCGATGGCAACGACCACAGCTGCTCCAACTGGACCAGCAACGCGGCGGCGGTCGCGGTCGCGGCCGGAACGCCAGCGCCGCACTCGGCCCAGGTTGGACACCACGACCGCAACGGCGGCGGCAACACCTCGTGGAACTCGGCCCATCCCAGCCGCGGCTGCGACCAGCCCGGCCTGGTTTCGACCGGCGGCGCCGGGCTGTTCTATTGCTTCGCCATCACCAATCCCTAAACCCGCCCAGACCATGCGGCGCCGATCCTGCCTCCTAGGCAGGGTCGGCGTCGGTCGCGATTACGCTTGCCGCGCAATGAATCCAACCCTTGCGAAGCCTCGGCGGCGCGCGCGACCGAACTTTTGCGTCAGGAATTCGGCGGCTGAGCCCTCGCTCGGAGTAGCTAAACCGTCCCGCCCGCGCCATATACAGGCCAGTGCCGCATAGGCTGGAACGCTCGCGGAGGGTCCAGCCAGCCAATGGAGCCTAGCCGTGGAGTCTGTTGAATTCGGCCAGCCGCAATTCTGGGTCGCGCTGCTCCAGATCATCTGGATCAACATTCTGCTCTCGGGCGACAACGCGGTCGTCATCGGTTTGGCGTGCCGGCATTTGCAGGCGCGCCACCGGCTGTGGGGTATCGTCCTCGGCTCGGGCGTGGCGGTTGCCTTGCGGATCATTTTCACTGGCCTGGTCGCCTGGCTGATGGCCCTGCCCTACGTCATGCTGATCGGTGGGGTGGCGCTGTTCGTGATCGCAATCAAGCTCCTGACCGATGAGGGCGAGGCCGACCATTCCGGCATCGAGGCGCAGAAGAGCCTGTGGCGCGCGGCACGCATCGTCGCCATCGCCGATCTGATCATGAGCCTGGACAATGTGATCGCCATCGCCGCGGCGGCGAAGGGTAGCCTGTTGCTGCTGATCCTGGGGATCACGATCTCAATCCCACTGGTGGTGGCCGGCGCGTCGGTCGTGACCGCAGTCCTGACCCGACTGCCGATCCTGGTCTGGGCCGGGGCGGCCCTGCTTGGCTGGATCGCCGGCGGCATCATGCTCGAGGATCCGCTGCTAAAGGGGCTGAACACCGAGCATTTCGGCATCGAGGCGGCGAGCCAGGTCGAGCTATCGGGCGCGGCCCTCGGCGCCGGTTTTGTCGTCGTCGCGGGAATGGCCGTGCGCCGCCTGCGACGCGCCCGCGCCCAGAGCTCCTAGCCGCGCCAGAAGCGCGGTTCGAGCAGCACCAGCACGGTGAACAATTCCAGCCGGCCGAGCAGCATCGCGCCCGACAAGATCCATTTGCTCGCATCCGACAGCGGAGCGAAGGTTCCGGATGGGCCGAGCTCCGGCACCAGCGCCGGTCCGACATTGCCGAGCGCACTCGCCGCGGCACTCATGCCGCCAAGAAAGTCGAGCCCCAGCGCGCTGAGCGCGAGGCCGAAGACCAGAACCGCCGCCACATAGGCCGACATGAAGGCCAGAACCGCAGTCGGCACGTCGGCCGGCAATGGGCGGCCCGCATAGGTCGGCACGATCACGCGCCGGGGTTCGAGCAGCAACAACAGATGCGCCCGCGCCATCAGCCATAACACCTGGAAGCGATAGATTTTGATCGCGCCGGCGGTCGAGCCGGAACAGCCGCCGGCGAACAGCAGCACGAAGAACACGCTGGTCGGGAACGCGCCCCAAAGGAGAAAATCGGTGCTGACGAAACCTGTCGTGGTGGTGATCGACACCACATGGAAGGCCGCCAGCCGCAGCGCCTCGAGCGCCGGCACGTGCTGCTTCATGCCGATCCAGGCCGCCAAAAGAAAACTCGCGCCCGCCAGCAAGGAGAGGAACAGGGCCACCTGCGGATCGCGCAGCAGCGCGATCGGCCGGCCACGCGCGGCCTTGATCATCAGCGTGAACGGCAGACTGCCAAGCACCATGAACACGATCCCGATCCATTGGATCGCCGGTTGCGGGAAAAACCCGAACGAGCTGTCGTGGGTGGAAAATCCGCCAGTCGAGACCGCGGCAAAGGCGTGACACAGTCCGTCGAACCAGCTCATACCCGCCACGGTGAATAGAGCAGCGCAGGCAAGCACGAGCGCCATATAGGCAATTAAAAGCGCGCGCATGAGCTGCGCGGCGCGCGGTACGACCCGTTCGGAGCGGTCGGAGCTTTCCAAGTGGAACAGCTGCATGCCGCCGATGCGCAGAAACGGCAGGATCAAGATCGCCATCACGACGATCCCGACCCCGCCCAGGCCTTGCGTCAGTGCGCGCCACAGCAAGATCCCGCGCGACATCCCATCAAGGCCGGTGATGACCGTGGCGCCGGTGGTGGTCAGGCCGGAGATCGCCTCGAAATACGCGTCGGCGAAGCTATAGCCATGGCCCGAAAACAGATACGGTAGGGCGGCACAACCGCCGACCGCGATCCAGGTCAAGGTCGTGAGCAAAAAGCCCTGGCGCAGATCGATCGTGAAGCGCCGCTGGCTCATGCTGGTGAGCGCCAGCGCGCCGCCAACGAACGCGGTCACCGCCGCCGCAAAGACGAAGCCACGCCAGTCCTCGCTGCCATCGACGGTATCGATAAGCGCCGGAATCAGCATCAGCGCCGCCAGGGCGCACAGCAAAAGCCCGACGACATAGAAGATCGGGCGCAATTCAGGCATTGAGCAAGGCCAAGCGTCTAGCCTCCACCGAATTCGGCGATGATTCGGACGCGATCGCGGTCTAGCGCCGGCGCGGCCGGGCGTTCGGCCGGGTCGGGTACTCCGGAAACCTTGATCGGGTTGCCGGCGGTGACCAACTCGCCCAAAGCCCCGCCGACCGTGCGCACCAGCATATTGCGCGCGCGCACCTGCGGATCGGCGACCACACGGTCGATCGTATTCACGGCGGCCACCGGGATGCCGGCCGCTTCGAGCAGCGGCAGCCAGGTCGAGCCCGGCGCACCACGCAGCACGGACTCGATTTCGCGCGCCAGATCCTGACGATTTTTCGCGCGCTCTTCGTTCTCGCGAAAACGCGGATCGTCGGCCATCTCCGGCCGGCCGAGCGCCGCGCATAAGCCGCGGAACAGCGTGTTATTGCCGGCCGCCAGAACGATCCGCCCATCTGCGGTGGCGAATGGCCCAAAGGGCGCGATCAACGCATGGTGCCCGCCGGTCGGCCCCGGCACTTCGCCGGTCGCCGTATAGCGCGCGATCGCGTTTTCGAGAATGGCCACTTGGCAGTCGAGCATCGCGACGTCGATCAATACGCCGCGGCCGGTGCGCGCGCGCTGCTGCAACGCGGCGCAGATGCCGATCGTGGCAAACATGCCGGCGGAAATATCGGCGATCGAGGTCCCCGTGCGGTGCGGCGGGCTGCCAGGCTCGCCCGTCAAGCTCATCAGCCCACCCATCGCCTGCACGATGATGTCGTAGGCCGGCCGTTCCCGATAGGGGCCGGTACGCCCGAAGCCGGAGATTTCGCCATAGATCAGGCGCGGGAAGCGCTCCGAGAGCTTCTCCCAGCCATAGCCTTTGCGGTCGAGCGTGCCGGGGCGGAAATTTTCGACCAGCACATCAGCGCGCGCAAGCAGGGTCTCGAACACCACCCGATCGGGCGCGGCGTCGAGGTCGAGGGCGATCGATTCTTTACCGCGATTGAGGGAGGCGAAATAGACCGACTCGCCGTTGACGAATGGGCCGAACTGGCGCGTGTCGTCGCCGCGGCCGGGCATCTCGACCTTGATGACGCGGGCACCCAGATCGGCCAGAATCAGCGTGCAAAAGGGGCCAGCCAATACCCGCGTGAGGTCTAGGACCAGGAGTCCGTCGAGTGGTCCGCCCGTCGCCATACCTGCCCCCGCCCGCGCGTCTTACGTTTGGCGGACCTTGACGCGCCAGGGCGGGTCAACGCAAGGGGCGCGATAGTGCCGGCTTGGTGGTGAAGAGGGCTAGGACGCTCGGCCCATCGCCTGCAGGGCAGGCGCCGCACGCTTGGTGCGGATCGCCGTCGTCAGCGTCAGCGGCAAGGTCATGACCGCGGTCGTGCCCTGGCCCGGGGCGCTGTCCAGGGTCAGCGTGCCGCCATGCGCCTCGACGAACGACTTGGTCAATGGCAGGCCAAGCCCGGTGCCTTCGTAATTGCGGCTGGTCGAGCTTTCCACCTGCACGAAGGGCTTGAATACAAGTGGCAGCTCATGCGCCGCCATGCCGATGCCGGTATCCCGGACGGTTAGCGTGACCGCATCGCTGCCCTTGGCCGCCACGGTGAGCGTAACGCTGCCCCCTTTGGGCGTGAATTTGACGGCGTTCGACAGCAAGTTGAGCAGCCCCTGCTTGATCAAGCGTTCGTCGGCTTCGATCAGCGGCAGCCCCTCGTCGACCGCGACATCGAGAATGAGCCCGCCAGCGCGCGCGCTGCGCGATCAAGCGGACCGCCTTGCGCACCAGCTGCGGCAACTCGATTTCCACCGGGTCGAGCTTGAGCTCGCCGGCTTCGATCTTCGACAGATCGAGAATGTCGGTGATCACTTCGAGCAGATGCTTGCCGCTTTCGTGAATATCGGCCACGTATTCGCCATAGGACGGGTGGCCAAGGGGGCCACGGATTTAGCGGCGCATCAGCTCGGAGAAGCCGAGGATGGCGTTCAGCGGCGTGCGCAACTCGTGGCTCATGTTAGCGAGAAATTCGCTCTTCGCCCGGCTGGCCGCGGTCGCCTCTTTCCACGCCGAACGCAAGCTCGCGTCATTGGCTTCGATCCGCTCAAGCATCGCGTTGAGGCCGTCGGCGAGCTGGCCGAGTTCATCATTGCTCGATTTGTGCATCCGCAGAGAATAATCGTTGCGCTGCGACACTTGCTGCATGACCGACAACAGGCCAAGGATCGGCCGCCATATGAAGCTCTGCAGCTGCGCGGACAACATCCACGCGCCGAGAGCCGACAGAACGATCGCCAGCAGCGCGCCCAGTGTGTCGGCGGCGGTCGCCGTATTGGCTAAAACCTGCATGGCACTGGCCTCTGGTTGTGCGCGGCGCGACCCCTACCTGGGGCGTTACCGCCTCACCACGAGCGTCCATACTATTTTATCGGCGGCAATTAGTATTTTGTTAAGTCTATTATCAACCATACAATAGCTTACAAGATCAGCAAAATCCCCACTATTATATTTACTAATACATTATCATATTGTCTAAAATTCGCGCCAATTCACCCGCGGCGGCAGGACGCGCGGACGCCAAGCGGGCGGATGCCAGCGACGACGCATGATCGCGGTTAAAGGCGCGCTTGGCCGATGTTTTGGCCGGTAAGCCGCCGATGCAGACCGAGCGCGAAGCGGTCGGTCATGCCCGAAACATAGTCGGTTAAGCGCAGCAGCAATTCATAGCGGCTTTGCCGTGCCTGCGCCTGGCCGGGCAGCACGCGCATGATGCGCCGATCGCGCGGCGACAGCGCATCGAGGGCAAAACCGCTATCCGCCAGCCGGTCGAGCGCGCCGCCGAAAGCCGTGAGTAGCCCGCACACGACTTCGAGCCCGCCGAGTTCGGCCTCGAGCTTGGCCGGATCGTGGAACAGGCGATCGCGCGCCAGCACGCGAATCGTATCGATCGCGGCGCGGCTCTTGGTCCGATCGATCAGGCTGCCTTGATAGGCGCCAGCCAGGATCTCGCGCTCATTGTCGAGAAACACCGCGCGCGCTTCTTCGATCAGCGCGCCGATCGCCTTGGCGCGCAGATAGCCGATGCGGTCCATGGCGTCGTCGAGTTCGTCATAGGCGGGCCGATCCCCGCCGGCGATGGCGTTGAGCGGTTCGGCCGCCTCGTCGAAAGCGATCTTGCCCGCCTTAACCCCGTCTTCGAGATCGACCACGGTGTAGCAAATGTCGTCGGCCGCCTCGACCAGGATGGCGAGCGGATGGCGGCACCAAGCGCCGGGCCCGGCCGGAATCAGCCCCAGGACCGACGCGAGTTCGGCAAAACTCGTGCGTTCGGCCTGGAAATAGCCGAGCTTGCCGGAGGGATCGGCGAGCGAATCCTGCGGGTATTTGCTAAAAGCGCCGAGCGCCGCCGCCGTGAGGCGCAGCCCGCCGCTTTCGCGCCAGGTTTGCAGCCGGGTGAGAATGCGGAAGCCCTGCGCGTTGCCCTCGAAGCGTTCGAGGTCGCGCCGCTCGGCCGGCGACATATCGGCGGTGAGCAGCACCGCGCCATCATTGGCGAACCAATGACGGATCGCATCCTCGCCGGCATGGCCGAAGGGCGGATTGCCGATGTCATGCGCCAGACACGCCGCCGCGACGATGGAGGCGAAGTCTTCTTCGCTCACGACCCGCCTGTCGGCGGTGAGCGGCCCATGACGGCGCAATACTTGGCGACCGATGGCCCCGCCGAGCGAACGGCCGACGGCCGCCGCTTCGAGGCTATGCGTCAGCCGCGTGCGCAAATAGTCGCTGCCCGGAAAGGGCTGCACCTGGGTCTTGTCCTGCAGCCGGCGAAAGGCCGAGGAATAGATGATCCGGTCGGCGTCCTTGTGAAACGGCCCGCGCGCCTCCTCGCCGCGCGATGGCGCCGCGAGGCTTTCACCCAACCGGCGAGCGGACAACAGTCGCGACCAATCCATCATCGCGGCGCATCCCAGAGAAAGGCGGGCAGCACCCAATCAGGCGTAACGCCGGAAGCCGAGAACATCGGCGCAAGCGCGGATTCTTCCGGCATCGCTCCCCAGTCGCCGCCAAGCGCCTCCAACGCGATGCCGCCGGTCAGGAAGGCGCTGGCCAGCCCTGCCCCGGCGGCGCCCGCGATGTCGGTCCGCAGGCTGTCGCCAACGACCAGAACGCGGCGTGGATCGACGCCGGGCATGAGCGCAAGCGCACTGGCAAAGACCGAGGCATGCGGCTTGCCGTGCCAGCGCACCTCGCCGCCGAGCTCCTGTTCATAGACGCGCGCCAGCACACCGGCGCATAACTCGCGCCGATCGCCGCGGATTACCTCAAAGTCTGGATTGGCGCATACCATCGGCAGGCCGCGCGACGCCGCCTCAACTAACAACGGACGATAGTCGGCCACGGTTTCCTCCGGCCGGTCGAGCCCGGTGCAGAGCACGAAATCGGCCTGATCGAGCCGGGCGGCAACCGTAAAGCCGGGATTGTCGAGCATGCCGTGATCGCGCTCCGGGCCAAGATGATAGCCGCGCCGGCCGAGGCGTCGATACCATGGATCGTCGCGCCGGGCGAGCGCCTGGTAGGCTTCTTCGCCTGAACTCATGACACGCGCGGCGCTTGCATCCGGCAAACCGAGCGCGCGCATATTGGCGGCGACTTCCTCGGCGCGCCGCGGCGCATTCGACAACGCCGCCAGCGCCGTCCCGCGCTTAAGCAGCCGGGTCAGCGCCTCGACCGCGCCCGGATAAGGCCGGACACCGTCATGCAGCGTCCCCCAAAGGTCGAGCACCAGCCCGTCATAGCCGGCGATAAGCTCTGTCAGTCCACGGACCAGGCGCGCGCGCACGCATCCTCCACGCTCGAGCGAAGGCGCCAAAGAGCCTGGCGCGTAGTTATTCGGCAAGTGCGATTATGCCGCGCGCGCGGGCCGCGGCTGGCCGAACAGATAGCCCTGGCCGAAATCGATCCCGGCATCGAGCAACTCGAGCAGGTCCTTCTCGCGCTCGACCTTTTCAGCGATCAGGCCGATGCCGGCGGCATCCAATTTTTCCTTGAGCGCGCGATTGTCGGCCGGAGTGCGGCCATCGGCCAGAAGAAGAGTGACTTCGACCTTGATAAAACGCACGTTGCGCGCCGCCAGCGCATGCGCGTCGAGCCGCAAATCTGTGACCCGGTCGAGCGAGAAGCGATAGCCAAGCTTGGTCAGCCGCGCCAGTTCGGCGCGCTGATCGCGGAAGATCTTCTCGGCTTCGGCCTGCGGGAACTCGAACATCAACCCGCTGACCAGATCGGCATTCTCGGCCAACAATTCGACGAAGGCGGGGAAGAACTCCGGATCGGCAAGCGACAGATGCGAGAGGTTGCAGAAGAACGCCGTGTCGATGCTCTTGCGCCGCGCGCGGCGGATAAGCTGGACGCAGCGGAAGAGCTGAATGTTGTCGATCGTGCCGGTGAGCCCGTCGCGCTCGGCGACCGGCAGATATTGCTCGGGCAGAACCAGTGTGCCGTCGGCCGCACGCACGCGCGAAAAGCATTCGTAAAAGCGCGGCTTGCGCTGCGGCAAGGCCACCACCGGCTGCAGAAATACGTCGACACGATCGAGCCGCAGCGCTTCACGCAGCGTTTCGGCGATCAACTCGGTCGCGCCGGGAGTCACGATCGGCACCGGCGCGGCTTGTACGTCCGGTACAGCCACCTGCTCCGGCGATGGCGCATCGGCGGCAGGGGCAAGTGCTTCCGGCGCTGCCGGTTGCGGGTGCCCCGCCTGGTTCAGGCGTTCGATCAGGTTCTGCAGGATGCGCACCTCGGCGACCACGCGTTCCACCCGATGGTCTTCGCGCATCGGCGTTTCTTGCGTCGAGTTGCGTCGCGTGGCCACCTCGCTATGTCCCTCGGACAAGACCCGTTCGATCAAGCGCAGCGCATTGCGCAGTGATTCGATTTCCGCCGCCTGCGCCTGCGCATCCCCGCGCTGAATGGTGGCAAGGATTCCGAGGCCGATCAGCGCCACAAGAGCCAAGGACGCGGCCAAGGTGCTGGCAACCCCCATGCTGGAGACGACTTTGGGCAGGATGAAACCGGCCGCGACCGCGAGCAGCAGGCTGCCACCGATGAAACCAATCTGCCGGACCAGGGATTGATCGATCATCCCGGTAGCCTGGAGCCGACATGCTTGAGATATGGTTAACGAGAATCCGTGGTGTCCACCAGCCAGGCCGGGAACTGGTGCACGCCATCGCTGTCGAGCGGAAGCGGGTCGGCGCGCACCACCGCGCCGACCGGCATTCCGCCATAGATATGCGGGAACAACTCCCCCTTGCGCGAGGGCTCCCAGCGCAAGCTTTCGCCCAAGCGATCCGGATCGATCGAAAGCAGAAGCAGATCGGCCTCGCCGGCGGCGTGCTTGGCGGCGCTTGCCTGCACCTGCTCCGCTGTCGAGCAGTGGATATAGCCGTCGGCAATATCGGCCGGCCGGCCGTAATAGGCGTCGCGCGCCAGGGCTGCGTCCCACAGCGAGCGCGGACACAGGTGAAAGATGCGCGGCGTGGTCGTCATGCGTGTACCGGCAGTTGTTGCTCGACCAGTTTCACCCAATAGCTCGCGCCGACCGGCAAGACGCTGTCATTGAAATCGTAGAGCGGACTGTGCAGCGCGCGGCCGCCATCGGTCGGACCATTGCCGAGCCAGACATAGGCGCCCGGACGGCGCTCGAGCATGGCGCCGAAATCCTCCGCGCCCATGCTCGGCGGCAGGCTGCGCACGATGCCGGACGGGCCAACCACGGCCTCGGCGGCGGCGGCCGCGGCCTCGGCTTCGGCGATCGAATTGACCGTCGGCGAGAAGCGGCGCTCGTAGCGCACGCGCGCGCTGGCGCCAAGCGCCCCGGCGATGCCTTCGGCGATACGCGTGATCTCGGGCGCGATCGCGTCGCGCACCGAGGGGCTGAGCGCGCGGACCGTCCCGCGCAGCACGGCCTGGTCAGGAATCACGTTCCACGCCTCGCCGGCGGCAAGCTGGGTCACGCTCACCACCACCGCCTCGGTCGGCATCACGCGGCGACTGGCGATGGTTTGCAGGGCGGTGATGATCTGCGCGGCGGCGACCACCGGATCGATCGTTTGATGCGGCATGGCGGCGTGCCCGCCGCGCCCTGTGACCGTGATCTCGAAAGTATCGGACGCCGCCATGATCGGCCCGGCGCGCACGCCGAAGGTGCCGGCGGCGAGTCCGGGCCAATTATGCAGCCCGTAAACGGCCTCGACCGGAAAGCGCTCGAACAGCCCATCGTCGATCATCGCCTGAGCGCCGCCATCGCCCTCTTCCGCCGGCTGGAAGATGAAATACACTGTGCCATCGAAGCGGCGCGTGCGCGCCAAATGGCGGGCGGCGCCGAGCAGCATGGTGGTGTGGCCGTCATGGCCGCAGGCGTGCATCCGTCCCGCATGACGCGAGCGATGCGCGAAGCTGTTCTTTTCCTCCATCGGCAAGGCGTCCATATCGGCGCGCAGAGCGATCGCGCGGTTGCCGCCGCCGACCGCGAGCTTGCCGACCACGCCCGTCTTGCCGACGCCGCCATGCACCTCGATGCCGAAGCCGGCGAGTCGCGCGGCGACTTCCTGGGCCGTGCGGTGCTCGGCGAAGGCGATTTCCGGATGCGCGTGCAAATCCTGCCGCCAGCGCGCCAACTCGGCAGCCTCTTGCGCCAATTCCTCGATTACCGGCATGGCCGACTCCTAAATGACCCGTGCTGGAGGCAACTCCGGCAGCCGCGCCTCGATCGCGCGCGCATCGGCCATGGCAGGCTGACAGCCGGGCGCGAGGCAGGCAAGCGCCCCGGCGACAGATGCGCGCCGCAGCGCTTCCGGCAGCGGGTATCCCTGGTCCTCGCTGGCGGCGAACACGCCGACAAAAGCATCGCCGGCGCCGGCAGTGTCGATCGGCGTAATGTCGAGCGAGGATATGGCAAAACCGCCGTCACGCCCGACGGCGAGCGCGCCACGCGCGCCGAGGGTGACGATACAGACAAGCCCATGAAGCGCGGCCAGGCTACGCGCCGCCGCTAACGGATCATCGATGCCGGAGAGCGCCCGCGCTTCGCCTTCATTCACGATCAGCCGATCGATTTTTCCGCGGACCTCCGGCGGTACCTTGGCCGCCGGGGCAAGATTGAGAACCACTCGCATGCCCGCGGCTTGCGCGCGGCGGATCGCCGCCCAATTGGCTTCGGCCATCACTTCCATTTGCAAGAGCAGCGTCGCGCCAGCGGTGAGCAGCGCGTCCGGCAGGTCGGCGGCCGATACCAGCGCATTCGCGCCAGAGGCCACCACTATCGCGTTTTCGCCGCTCTCTTCGACCCACACCGCCGCCACGCCCGTCGGAGCCTCCCCAGTGGCAACATGGCGGAGGTCGACTTGGGCGGCACGCAGCCCGGAAAGCGCGGCCTCGGCCTGCGGATCGCGCCCGACGCGGCCGACCATGGCGACGCGCGCGCCGGCGCGGGCGGCGGCCACCGCCTGGTTGGCGCCCTTGCCGCCGGGCGCGGTCAGCGCACCGCGCGCCAGCACGGTTTCGCCCGGGCGCGGCAAGCGTCGCACCCGCATCACTTGATCAAGATTGATTGAACCGAAGACCGTGATCATCCCGCACGGCCTGATAGTGCCGGCGCGGAGCTAGTCCGTGGCCGCCGGGGGCTTCGCCCCCAGAGCAGCGATTTCACGAATTAGCTTGTTGAGGATGGCGTTGGAGAAATCCGCGAAACTATGCGCCACGACCACGAACGAACCCGGGCCGCCGATGACATAGTCGCGGAAATACTCGTCCAGATC
This sequence comes from Alphaproteobacteria bacterium, assembly GCA_009694135.1. Taxonomy (GTDB): domain Bacteria; phylum Pseudomonadota; class Alphaproteobacteria; order UBA6615; family UBA6615; genus SHVS01. The sequence continues at coordinate 16,033 of SHVS01000020.1, read as the reverse complement.
CTTCGGCCCCGGCCGGCCGAAGGGATTGGGATTTTCGTTGATGATCGGCAGCCCGTCGATGATCGTGCCCTGCGCCAGCGCATCGTCGCGCGCATCGGTCACCGAGCGGCCGATATTGTTATATCCGTCCCCGGAAATGTCGATCACCTTGCGCGTGCCTTCGACCGCGTTGCGCGCGAATTGCTTCTGCCCATAGTCGAGGGCGGCGCTGATCGAGGTACGATTGGCCCGGGTCAGCGGAGCTTCGGCCAGCGCCTGGGTAAATTCCTGCGCCGCGTGCTCGCCGTCGATAATCATCCAATCCACCACCGTGTGCTGGTGATAATCGCCCGACCACTCGAAATAGGTGAGCGCGATGCGCTGATGCGGGCCGGATTTGATGGCGTCGATGACCAGCGGATTGAGGATCGCGTCGATGTAACCCTGACGCTGCAGCCGCGCTTCGTCCTCGTCGATGCTGCCGGAGACATCGACCGCCAAGATGAGTTCGACGTCGACCGTCTCTTCCGCCCGACCGAGGCCCCAAGAGAGGAGCAGGGCCAGACTCGCAGCCGCCGCAACCGCTTGGGTCCGAAACCGCATGGTACCCCCTTGTGCCGTTTACGCGGCACGACCCGATCATTGGCCGCGTCCGCGACGCGGCGGAACCGCTATTCCATAGGCCGGCGGCTGCCCGGTCAACCACATGGCTAGAACAATTCTTCGTTGCAGAACCAGGAGTTCATACTTTAATATGCCAAAGGCGTTAATGTTTCCTGCAATCCTACGCCTGCCAGATCCGCGCCGCGTTAACCGAATCATGGTCGGGGACGTTGCCAGCGACGGATAATTGGTGCATTCACTGCGCCTATCGGGTAGGTGACCCCGCCCCGACAAGGGGTATGAGGGTTCGCGCAGGGGAGAGGGCTATGGAACAACGGAGCCGCTGGATATTGGTGGGCGTGATGACGCTGATGGTGGTCGCCGGTTTGACCGTCATTCAGCAATCGCACGAGATCAAGGGCTATGCGACCGGCCTGTCGATAGCCGTGATCGCGATCGGCTTCGTATTCTACTCGATCTACGCCGCGCTCGGCGGCCAGGACAGCCACTCCGGCCACAACCACTAGGCACGCGCCTATTTCGTGCCGAACAACCGGTCGCCGGCGTCGCCGAGACCGGGCACGATATAGGCGTTTTCGTTGAGATGGCTGTCGAGGGCGGCGGCGTGAATCGCCACGCGCGGGTGTTGCTCGAGCATGACCCGCACCCCCTCCGGCGCGGCCACCAGCACCATCAGCCGGATATCCACGTCTCCGACCCCGTGGCGTTTGACCAGTTCGACCGCCGCGGCGGCTGAATGCCCGGTCGCCAGCATCGGGTCGACCAGGATGAAGGGCCGCGCGGCCTTGTCGGGCAGCTTGCAGTAATACTGCACCGGCCGCTTGGTCTCATGGTCGCGATAGAGCCCGATATGGCCTTCGCAGGCCTCGGGGATCAGCGAGTGCAAGCCTTCCGCCATCCCGAGCCCAGCGCGCAGAATGGAGATGATCGACGGCCGGCGCTCGTCGATCACCGGCGCCTGCATCGGCGCGACCGGCGTTTCAATCGCGCGCGTTGTCAAGGGCAGATCGCGCGTGATCTCGAAACCCATGAGCGTCGCGATCTCCTTGAGCAGCAGGCGAAACATTATCGTCGTCGTGTCTTGGTCGCGCATCAGGCTCAGCTTATGCGCGATCAGCGGATGGTCATGCACGCGCAGATTGGGAAACTCGGCGAAAGTTTTCATCGCGCTCCTCGTACGGTGTCTGCTCTGATCTCGCCGGCAATGAGCGGTCCCGCCTCGCCTGCGCCCAACCGATAAGCCGCTGCTATCGCCGCCGCCGCGCGCTCGGCCGAAGCCTTGTCGCGTGCGTGCACCATGGCCAGCGGGCGATCGCGGCCGACGCTTTCGCCAATCCCCTTGACCGAGGTTAGCCCGACGGCGGGATCGATGACACCGTCGGCGCGCATGCGCCCGCCACCCAAAATCACGATGGCGAGACCGAGCGCGCGCACATCGATCTCGCCCACACGCCCTTCGCCTTGCGGCAGCGCGGGGACAACCACCGGCGCTTTCGCCAAATATTTGTCCGGATGTTCAAGCAGATCTTTCGGTCCGCCGAGGCCGGCGACCATACGCGCGAAGCGTTCGGCGGCGGCGCCGCTGGCGAGGGCGTTTTCCAGTCTTTTCCGCGCTTCGCCTTCACCGGGTACAAGCCCGCAGAGAACCAAAAGCGCCGCTCCCAAAGCGAGAGTCACCTCCAGCAAGCGAGGATCGCGCGCGCGGCCAGTCAGATGTTCGATCGCTTCAAGCGTTTCCAGCGCATTGCCGGCGGCGCGGCCAAGCACCTGGTTCATGTCGGTCAGCAGCGCCGTGGTTTTCATCCTCGCGCCGTTGCCGACCGCGACGATGCTGGACCCCAGCTCGCGCGCGGATTCGAGCGTGGAGGCGAAGGCGCCGCTGCCGAATTTCACATCCATGACCAGCGCATCGAGTCCGGCGGCGAGTTTCTTCGATAGAATCGATGCCGTGATCAGCGGTACGGATTCGACCGTCGCGGTGACATCGCGGATGGCATAGAACCGCCGGTCCGCGGGCGCCAGTTCCGCCGTTTGGCCGATGATGGCGCAGCCGGCTTCGCGCACCACGCGCTTGAGCGTCGCTATATCGGGCGTCGAGCGATAGCCGAGAATCGCATCGAGCTTGTCAAGCGTACCGCCGGTGTGGCCAAGCCCGCGGCCGGAAATCATTGGCACAAACGCCCCGCAGGCCGCCAACAGCGGCGCGAGGATGAGCGACACCTTGTCGCCGATGCCGCCGGTCGAATGTTTATCGATCACAGGTCCGCCGAGTTTTTCGCCGGACCAATCGAGACATTCGCCCGAGCGCGCCATGGCGTCGGTCAGCGCCACGCATTCGGCCCGGCTCATGCCGCGAAGGAACACCGCCATGGCGAAGGCTGCCGCCTGGCCCTCGCTCACCGCGCCATTGGTCAGGCCTTGGATAAAAGCCTTGATTTGATCGGGCGAAAGCGCGCCACCATCGCGTTTTTTGCGGATGATCTCCTGCGGCAGCTCACTCGCCATATGGAATCCATATATTCTTCACCTGCGTGGCGCGGCGCAGATAGTCGCGCCCCTCGCCCGCCTCGGCGTCGTACCAATCGCGCTGCTTGCCGTAATTGACCCAGCATTGCTTGAGATTGCCGATGCTGGCGCGTTCGACCGAAGCACTGCCCGGCGCCGACCCGACATACCAAAGCGCATCGACGCCATCATGCTCGGCCAGGGTTTTGGCGAGGACATCGCGCGCCCCGGTGACGATATTCAGCGCCCCGCCGGGCAGATCCGAGGTATCGAGCACCTGATACAGATCGGTCGCCGCCAGCGGATAGGATTCGGAGGGAATCGCCACCACGCGATTGCCCATCGCCAAAAGCGGAGCCGCCATCGAGACAAATGCCAGCAACGGCGCCTCATCCGGCGCGACGACGCCAACGACCCCCAGCGGCTCCGGCATGGCCAGCGCTTGTCCGCGGATCGGCACGGCATGCGCCGCCCCGTCGTATTTGTCGGCCCAGGCGGCATAGGTGAACAAACGCCGGATCGAGGCTTCGACCTCGCGCCGTGCCTGCGCCTTGGTCGCGCCGGTCATGGCCGCAATACGCTGCGTGAATTCCGCCGCGCGGGCCGAAAGATTCTCGGCGATAAAATAGAGAATCTGCGCGCGCGCATGGCCGCTCAGTTTGCTCCAGGCCTCGGCCTTGCTCGCGGCTTCGACCGCATCGCGAATATCCTTGCGATTGCCCTCGCCCACCGCGCCGAGCAGCGTTCCATCGGCGGCGCTCACACGCCGGCTATGGCCGCCATCCGGCCGCGTCTGCTTCCCACCAATATACATCTTGGCCGTGCGGTCGATCGGCGGAAGGCTTTCTCCCTCCCCTTGCGTGCGGTGGCTTCGCGTCTTGCGCGCAGAGGGTGGGGTGATCGCGGAATACGGCTTGGCGCGCCTTTCCCACGCCGGGCGCAGATATTCATACAGGCCTTCGCGCCCGCCTTCGCGGCCGAAGCCGGATTCGCGATAGCCGCCGAAGCCGGCGGCGGCGTCGAACATATTGGTGCTGTTGATCCACACCACGCCGGCTTTCAGTTTCGGCGCGATGTCGAGCGCGAGCGACAGGCTTTCGCTCCACACGCTCGCCGCCAGCCCATAGCGCGTGTTATTGGCCAGCGCGACCGCCTCGGCCGGGGTGCGAAAACTCATCGCCACCAGCACGGGGCCGAAGATTTCTTCCTGCACGATGGTCGAGGACGGCGACACGCCGGTGAACAGCGTCGGCGGATAGAAGCAGCCTTCCTTGGGCCGCGCCCAATCGGGCTGCCACAGCGTCGCGCCTTCGGCCTTGCCGGCGGCGACCAGTTTTTCGATCCGCGCCAGTTGCACCGGGGCGACGATGGCGCCGATGTCGATCGCCTTGTCGAGCGGATCGCCGACGCGCAGCTTCTGCATGCGCGCTTTGACCTTGGCGATCACCGTATCCTGCACGGATTCCTGCACCAGAAGCCGCGAACCGGCGCAGCACACCTGCCCCTGGTTGAACCAGATGGCATCGACCAAGCCTTCGACCGCACCGTCAATGTCCGCGTCATCGAACACCAGGAAAGGCGACTTGCCGCCGAGTTCGAGCGTCAGTTTCTTGCCGCTGCCGGCGGTCGCGGCGCGGATCTTGCGTCCGACTTCGGTCGAGCCGGTGAAGGCGAGTTTGTCGATCCCCTTGTGGCCCACGATCAACTCGCCCGTCCGTCCATCGCCCGTGACGATGTTGACCACGCCCGCCGGCAGCCCCGCTTCGATGACCAGCTCGGCGAAGGCAAGCGCGGAGAGGCTGGTGAACTCGGCCGGCTTGAGCACGACGGTGTTTCCCGCCGCCAGCGCAGGCGCGATCTTCCACGCCAGCATCAACAGCGGAAAATTCCACGGGATGATCTGCCCGGCGACGCCGACCGGCTCATAGGCGGGAAACTCGCTCTCCAGAAGCTGCGCCCAGCCGGCGTGGTGATAAAAATGCCGCGCCACCAATGGAATGTCGATGTCGCGCGTCTCGCGGATCGGCTTGCCGTTGTCGAGGGTTTCCAGCACCGCCAGCAGCCGGCTGTGTTTCTGCACCAGCCGCGCCAGCGCATAAAGGTAACGCGCGCGCGCATGCCCGCCGGCTTTCGCCCAGCCGGGCTGGGCCTTGCGCGCGGCGGCGACGGCGGCGTCAATATCGGACGCGCCGGCTTGCGCGATACGCGCGAGGTTTTTGCTCGTCGCCGGGTTGATCGTGTCGAACCAGGCTTTGCTGCGCGGCGTCACGAATTTCCCGCCAATGAACAGCCCGGCTTGCTGATGCTGGGCGAGCCAAGCGCGCGCGTCGGCGGCATCCTCCGGCGCGGGGCCATAATCCATACGAGCGTAGATTTCGGCGATGGTCATGCTCATCCCATTGGGTGACGGTGCGCGGCGGAATAGCGTCCGCTCGCCAGATGCTCAAGCTGGCGCTCGATATCGGTGAGCAACGTGGAGGCGCCGAGGCGCAGAAGTGACGGCTCCAGCCAAGCGCGGCCCAGCTCCTCGTTCATCAGCAACAGATAGCCGAGCGCATCCTTGGCGGTGGATATGCCGCCGGCCGGCTTGAAGCCGATGCGGATGCCGGTTGCCTGGTGATAGGCGCGGATCATGCGCGCCATGGTCAGCGCCACCGGCAGCGTCGCATTGACTGGCTCCTTGCCGGTCGAGGTCTTGATGAAATCGGCCCCGGCGCAGATGGCGACCCAGGATGCCTTGGCGACGTTGCGCAGCGTGGCCAACTCGCCTGTGGCGAGGATCGCTTTCATATGCACCGGGCCGCAAGCCGCGCGAAACGTCTTCACCTCGTCATACAGCGCATCCCAGTCGCCGGTGAGCACATGGGCGCGGGTGATGACGATGTCGATTTCGGCCGCGCCATCCGCGACCGCCACCTTGATCTCGGTGAGGCGCGCGGCCATCGGCGTCAGACCGGCGGGAAAACCCGTGGCGACGGAAGCGACCGGAATGCGCGAGCCCTTGAGTGCCTTGACCGCCGTCGCGACCAGGGTCGGATAGACGCAGACCGCGCCCACCGTGAGCCCAAGCGCGCCGCAGCCGAGCGCGTCCAACAACTCCTGGCGCACGGGCCGAAGCGCCTTGGCGCACAGGCGTTCGACGCGGCCCGGCGTGTCGTCACCGGACAGGGTGGTCAAATCCATGCAGGCGATGGCTTTCAGCAGCCAAGCCGCCTGCCACTCTTTCTTCACCGTGCGCCGCGCACCCAGCGTCGCCGCGCGCCGTTCGCTGGCCGAGAGATTCACGCGCAGGGCATCGAGCACGCCGCGATCGAGCATCATGCCGGGGTTGCGGGCTTCTGGCCGCGCGAGGGGGTGGATGGCGGCGCCGCTGCTCATGTCACCACTGTGCCGCTGTCAGGCGCCGGGGAAAACCGCCGCGACAAAGGCGGCGAGGAGCCGTTCGATCTCGTCCGCCGCCTTCGCCGCCTCGGCCTGGGTGTGTTCGTGCGAAATCCTCAGGCTGGACATCCCGGCAGCCAGATTGGTGATCAGCGATATCGCCGCCACCTTTATCCCGGCTTGGCGCGCGACAATCACCTCCGGCACGGTGGACATGCCCACCGCATCGCCGCCCAGGGTGCGCGCGGCCTTGATCTCCGCCGGGGTTTCGAAACTCGGCCCCAGGAACCAGACATAGACGCCCTGATGCAGCTTGACCTTGGACGCGGCCGCCGTCGCCAGCAGGGTGCGGCGCAGGGCGGGATCGTAAGCGTCGGTCAGATCGACAAAGCGCGAGCCCTGCTCATCGCCCTCGCCGAGCAACGGATTCGCGCCGGAAAAATTGATGTGGTCGGTGAGCAGCATCAGGCTCCCCGGCCCCATCTCCGGCTTCAGCGAACCCGCGGCGTTGGTCAGCACCAGCATTTCGCAGCCGAGCCGCTTAAGCACGCGGATCGGCAGGTTCATCACCCCCGCGCCCCCACCTCTGCCCGCATGGCCCTCATAGGCATGCGCGCGCCCATGCAGCACAGCGACCGGAGCGCCGGCAAAACTTCCCAGTAGCAACCGGCCGCCATGCCCGGCGACACTCGGGCGCGGAAAGCCGGGCAGATCGGCGTAGGGAATGATGGTCGCGTCCGCGACCGCTTCCGCCGGCCGCCCAAGCCCGCTGCCAAGCACCAGCGCGGCGCGCGGCACAAAGCCAGGCCGGCGCGTTTGAATGACATTAACAGCGGCGTCGACACTCATGGCGCGAGGTTGTTCGGGCCGAAGGCGGCCGGCAGCAACTCGCCCAATGTAAAACTTTTGCGCACGCCTTCCGGGCCGCAGACATGCACCAGCGTGGTGGCGGCGGCGAATTCATTCAGCTTCTGCCGGCAACCGCCGCAGGGCGTGCACAGCGCCTTGGGATCGGGCTCGTATCCGCCGGAAGTAACGCGCCGTGCGCCGATGACCAGCACTTCCGCGATCTCGCGTTCCCCATCGGCGATCATGGCGGCGATCGCCGAAGTCTCGGCGCACCAGCCTTGCGGATAGGCGGCGTTCTCGACATTGGCGCCGCTATAGAGCCTGCCGCCGGCGCCGCGCAGGCTGCAGCCGACATGAAAGCCGGAATAGGGCGCATAGGCCTGGTCCATGACGGCTCTCGCGCGGGCGAACATTTCCGGGTCGGGCCGCATCAGCGCTCCTTCACATAAGGGATGCCGCCGGCCTTGGGCGCGGTGGCGGTGCCGACGAAGCCGGCCAGCAGTAGCACCACCAAGATATAGGGCAAGGCCTCGATCACGAAAGGCAAGGCCTCGGCCGCACGGCGCACCGCATCCGATGCCCCGGTCAAATCGAAGGCGCCCTGGATGCGCGCCGCCGTCGCTTCGAGGAAGCCGAAGAGTAGGCACGCCAGCAGTGTCGGCACCGGCTTCCATTTGCCGAAGATCAGCGCCGCCAGCGCGATAAAGCCCTTGCCGGCGGTCATATCCTTGATGAAGCCGGCGCTCTGCGCGATCGACAGATAAGCCCCGGCGATGCCGCACAGCACGCCGCAGATGATCACGGCTTGGTAGCGCAAGCCTTCGACCGACAGGCCGGCGGTGTCCACCGCTTCCGGGTTTTCGCCCACCGCGCGCAAACGCAGACCGAAACGCGTGCGATAGAGCACGAACGCGGCCAAGGGCACGGCTGCGTAGGCAAAATAAACCAGGATATTATGGCCGGAAATCAGCTCGCTCCACAGCGCGCCCAAGACCGGCACGTCCTTGAGCGCCTCCGCACCCGGCAAGGTTATGGGCGTAAACCGTGCCTCGGTGGGGAGTTGCGGCGTGCGGCCACCCTGGCGGAAGAAGGTGACCCCGAGCAGGATCGTCAATCCCGCAGCGAGGATATTGATCGCCAAGCCGGAGACGATCTGGTTGCCGCGATGGGTGATGCAGGCAAAGCCGTGCAAGAGCCCAAAAGCGACCGAGACCAGGATCGCCGCGCCGAGTCCGACCCACATCGAGCCGGCATAATGCGCCGCGACACCGGCGGCGAAGGCGCCGACAAGCATCTTGCCTTCCAGGCTGATGTCGAACACGCCAGCGCGTTCGGAGAACAGCCCGGCGAGCGCGGCGAGCACGAGCGGGGCCGAAACGCGCAGCGTGGCGTCGAGCAGCAGCGCGAAATAGGTGAGCGCCTCCATCGCGTCTAGGCCGCTTTCACAAATGGCCGCAGTAGCGGCAGGAACAGGAATTCGAGCGCGCCGGCGAACAGGATCACCAGCCCCTGGATCACCACGACGATCTCGCGGCTGACGCGCGGCACCTCGAAGGCAAGCTCCGCCCCGCCCTGGTAGAGCGCGCCGAACAGCAAACTCGACAGCACGATCCCGACCGGATGGCTGCGACCCATCAGCGACACGGCAATGCCGACGAAGCCGTAGCCGGCGGTGAAATTGAGCAGCAGGCGATGGTTCACGCCCATGATCTCGTTGACGCCAAGCAGCCCCGCCAACGCGCCCGAAATCGCCATCGCCAGCACGATGTTCCGCTGCGGCGAAATCCCGGCATAGAGCGCCGCCTGCGGATTGGCCCCGACCACGCGCAGCTCATAACCCCAGCGCGTGTGCCAGACGAAGCCCCAGACGAACACGGACGCCAGCAGGGCAAGGAAAAACGACAGGTTCAAGGGCGAACGCGCGAAGGGAATCCCCAGCCACGCTAGCGCCTGATGCGCGAAGGGCAGAAATGTGTGCGGCAGGAACTCACGCGATTCAGGGGACATCTGCCCCGGCCGGATCAGCACATGGGTCAGAAGATAAACCATCAGCGTCGACGCAATAAAATTGAACATGATCGTGGTGATCACGACATGGCTGCCGCGCCGCGCCTGTAATATGCCCGGAACCACCGCCCAAGCCGCGCCGAACGCGGTCGAAGCAATCAGCGCCAGCGGCAATACCAGGTAAAACGGCAGCGCATCGGCATAAAGGCACACCAACCCAACGCCCAGCCCGCCGAGCGTGGCTTGGCCCTCGCCGCCGATATTGAACAGCCCGCAGTGGTAGGCAACCGCGACCGCGAGCCCGGTAAAGATGAAATTGGTCGTGTAATACAGCGTGAAGCCAATCGCTTCTTGATAGCCGAAGGCGCCGCGCAATAGCACCAGGAGCGCCTGCCATGGGTCGGCGCCTATGGCGGCAACCAATAATCCGGAGAGGAGTAACGCCGCCAAAATATTGACGATCGGCAAGGCGACCAGCCCTGCCCAGCGCGGCAGCCGTGTTTCGGTCATGCCGCCTCGCGCGGCGTGCGCGGATCGATGCCGGCCATCATCAGTCCGAGCAGACGCTCATCGGCCTTGTCCGCTTGCACCTCGCCGACGATGCGTCCATCGAACATCACCAGGATACGGTCGGCAAGCGACATGATCTCGTCCAGTTCGACTGAAATCAGCAGCACCGCCTTGCCCGCGTCGCGCAGGGCGATCAGGCGGCGATGGATATATTCGATCGCGCCGATATCGACGCCGCGCGTCGGCTGTCCGACGAGCAGGACTTCCGGGTCGCGCCCGATTTCGCGGGCCAGGACCATTTTTTGCTGGTTCCCGCCGGAGAAACTTTCGGAGGCGAGATGCGGGTCGGGCGGGCGCACGTCAAAGTCGCGCATCTGCGCCGCGCAATGCGCCACGATCGCCCGCCGATCGAGCAGGATCGGACCGGTGAAGGCCGGATCGTCGTGGTAGCCCAGAATCGCCGATTCATGCGCGGCGAAGGCCGTGACCAGACCCATGCGACGGCGGTCCTCCGGCACATGCGCGAGGCCCTGCCGGCGCAAATCGCGCGCGTTGCCATGCGCCGCCCCACCGGAAATACGGACCGTGCCTTTGGCGGCACGGCGAATCCCGGCGATCGCCTCCATCAGTTCAGACTGGCCGTTGCCAGCGACACCGGCGATGCCGACGATTTCCCCGGCCCGCACGGTGAAACTGACGTTCTTCACGCGCTCGACGCCGGACGCGTCGACGACGCTCAAGTCCTCGACCGCGAGACGCCCCGCGCCCGGCCTCGCCGCGCCCGGCCTCGCCGCGCCCTTGGAAACTTGGAGCAGCACCTTGCGCCCGACCATCAGCTCGGCGAGTTCCTCTTGTGTGGTCGCGCGCGTTTCGCGCTCCGCCACCACCTCGCCGCGGCGCATCACCGTCACTCGGTCGGTGATCGCCATGATCTCTCGCAGCTTGTGGGTGATCAGGATCACCGTCTTGCCCTGGCGCTTGAGCGCCCCGAGGATGCGGAACAGATGGTCGGCCTCCTGCGGCGTCAGCACGCTGGTCGGCTCGTCGAGGATCAGGATCTCGGCGCCGCGATAGAGCGCCTTCAATATCTCGACCCGCTGCTGCAAGCCGACCGACAGCGTCGCGACCACGGCGTCGGGATCGACTTCGAGCGCATAGTCGCGCGCGAGACGCGCCAGCTCCCCGCGCGCATGCGCCAGAGCGCGCGCGATCAGCTTTCCGCCTTCGACGCCGAGCACGATGTTTTCCAGAACGGTGAACGGCTCGACCAGCTTGAAGTGCTGGAACACCATGCCGATGCCGGCGGCGATCGCCTGCACCGGCCGCGCGATGGTCTTTTTGACGCCGCGGATCAACACCTCGCCGCGATCGGCCTGATAGAAGCCGTAAAGAATGCTCATCAGCGTGGACTTGCCGGCGCCGTTTTCGCCGACGATGCCGTGGATCGTGCCGGCCTGGACCGCGAGCGAAACGTCGCGATTGGCATGGACCGCGCCGAAGCGCTTGTCGATGTGGCGCAGTTCGATCGCCGGCGGAATCACGTCGACGCCCTCCCCGAGGGCAGCTTGGGCTGGCGTGTGCTTCACGCCGGGGATGAGGTCGGGAGCGTCTTGGACCATGCGTCGCAAGCGAAACTCGCCCGCCCCCTCCCCTACCCCCCCCCACAAGGGGAGGGGGTTAGACATAACGCCCGACGCTAATACTTGCAGGCGTTGCCGTCAGTGTAGTTGGCGACCTTGATCTTGCCGGCGACGATGTCGGCGCGCGCCGCATCGACCTTGGCCTTCATATCCGGCGTGATCAGCTTGGCGTTGTTGTCGTCGAGCGCATAGCCAACGCCGTCTTCGGCCAGCCCGAGCACTTGCAGACCCGGCTTCCAGGTTCCGGCCGCCGCGGTCTTGTAGACATTGTAAGCGGCGACATCGACGCGCTTGAGCATCGAAGTCAAGACCGAGCCGGGATGCAGGTAGTTCTGGTTGGAATCGACGCCGATCGACAGCTTCTTGGCGTCGGCCGCGGCCTGCAAGACGCCCAAGCCGGTGCCGCCGGCGGCGGCATAAACCACATCGGCGCCGCGGTCGAACTGCGACTTGGCCAACTCGCCGCCCTTCACGGGATCGTTCCAGGCGGCCGGCGTCGTGCCGGTCATGTTCTGGTACACTTCGGCGTTCTTGTTGACCGCCTTCACGCCCTGCTCATAGCCGCAGGCGAAGCGGCGGATCAGGCCGATGTCCATGCCGCCGACAAAACCGACCTTGCCGGTCTTGGAAGCGAGCGCCGCCAACACGCCCACCAGATAGGAGCCCTCATGCTCCTTGAAAATCAGCGACTGCACATTGGGCAGTTCGACCACCGAATCGATGATCGCGAAACGAAGCTGCGGAAACTCCTTGGCCACGACCTCAACCGCCGGCCCTTGAGCGAAACCGACGGCGATGATCGGGTCATTGCCGCGCCGGGCGAAGTTACGCAAGGCCTGTTCGCGCTGCGCCTCGTTGGTGACTTCGAACTCGGCATAAGCGGTGCCGGTTTCCTTCTTGAACTTCTCGATCCCGTTGTAGATGCCCTCGTTGAACGACTTGTCAAACTTGCCGCCCATGTCGAATACGACGGCCGGATTGATCTTTGCCTGGCCCAAAGCCCCGCCCGTCCACAACAGAGCGGCGGCAGCCAACGCGACGATGCCTTTTTTCATACTCTTTCCTCCCAAGACCTGAACGGCCGCCCGCGCCGGGCCGACGCGAACTGGCGACCACCATAGCTCCGCCTAGCCTGACGCTCACGCGGAAAATTGACCCTATGACGAGGCCAAGGCCGCCTTAAGCCCGTCGAGGATGAATTGCGCCGCCAGCGCGGCCAAAACGATGCCCAAAACCCGGCTGATGACGTTGTTTCCGGTCACCCCAAGCAGCTGGAAGAGCGGGCGGGAAAACAAAAGCGCCGCGCAGACGATGCCGAGCACCAGCACCACCAGACCGAGCACAATCGCCTTGTCCGGCCAGTTTTCCGGCGCGCGTCCCATCAGCAGCACCACGGTGGCGAGCGCGCCCGGCCCGGCAATCAGCGGTATGGCCAGCGGAAACACAGTGACGTCGGGCCGGGTCATGGCCTCGGCATCCTCGCGCAGCGTGACCGAGCGCAACCCCGACTGGCGCGCGAACAGCATGTCGATCGCCAAAAGGAACAGGAGTGCGCCGCCGGCGATGCGGAAGGCGGCCAGGCTGATCCCGAGCGCGGTCAGCAATGCCTCGCCCAGGAAGGCAAAGGCCAGCAGCACGCCGAGCGCAATCGCCGGTGCGCGCCACGCGATGCGGCGATAGTCGCTCTCGGACATGCCGCGCGTGACAGCGACGAAGAACGGCACGATCGAGAGCGGGTCGATGACGACAATCAAGGTCACAAGCGCGTAAAGGACGTTCACTGGCAGCCTCTGTGCTTGCCCCGACGCGGCCGGGCGGCGAGACTCACATGCGCTCGAATCATGGGGACGCTGTCAATGGCCCGCCGCATCCGCTCCAAGCTGTTCCGCAGTGCCCGCCAGGAAGAGCGCTTTACGGCCGAGCTGCAGCTCACGCCGCAAACGCGCAGCCAAAGCTACCGGCTGGCCTATTCCGACCCGACCTTCATCCTCGCCGACGACCTGCGCCCGGTCCGGCTCCAGCTCGAATTGCAAAAGCCGGAACTCGCGTTCCAGGCGCATGGCGTCGAGGCGACGGTGGTCGTGTTCGGCAGCGCCCGGCTGGCCGAGCCAGCCAAGGCGAAGGCATCCGCCGCCCGCGCCGCCAAAAAGGCTCTCGCCAGCCCGCGCAACCCACGATTCGTGCGCGACGCCCGGATCGCCGCACGGCTGGCGGTCAACGCCCGTTATTACAAGGAGGCGCGGCGCTTCGCCCGGCTGGTGTCCGAGGCCGAACTGGGTGACGGCGACCGTCCGTGGACGGTGATCACCGGCGGCGGTCCCGGGATCATGGAGGCGGCCAATCGCGGCGCGCATGACGCCGGGGCGGAATCGATCGGGCTCAACATTGTCGTGCCGCATGAGCAGACGCCCAACCGCTACATCACCCCAGCGCTCAGCTTCCAATTCCACTATTTCGCCATCCGCAAGATGCATTTCCTGCTGCGCGCGCGGGCGCTGGTCGCGTTTCCGGGCGGCTTCGGCACCTTCGACGAATTGTTCGAGACCCTGACGCTGATCCAGACCGGCAAGATCCGCCCGATGCCCGTGCTTTTATTCGGCGAGGAGTTCTGGCGCCGCGTGGTCGATTTCGATGCCCTGGTGGCGGAAGGGATGGTTTCGCCCGCCGACCTGCATCTGTTCCGTTTTGTCGCCACCGCCGAGGAAGCGCTGGCCGCTATCCGCGCTTTTGGAGCACCGAAGACTCCCAAGAAGCGTGGCGTGCTCAAAAAAGGACGCAAGCGATGACGCACGAAGTCAACGAGGCCCACGTCGAGCAGGACTTCGAGCACCTGCAACAGCTCGCGGCCAAGGCCTGGATGCGTCCCTTGCCCGACGTGCAGGCGCTGGCCGAGCGCATTCGCGTCGAGCTCTTGGTCCGCAAGCCGGAGCGCAAGACAAGCGCCTTCTACCACGCGGCGATTCACTATTTCGAGGAAGTGGCCGATTTGCGGCACGATCGAGAGCAAGCCGATCGCGCGCACACCCATAGCCGGGCGCTGGACTATGTGCGCGAGTTGCTCAAGGGACTCGATCTGACCTAGGCAGCCGACGCAATTCACCCGAGGAAACCATACGCCGATGCAAACGCTCCTTCAGCTTGTGCTCGATCCAACCGCCTGGGTAGCGCTCGCCACGCTCATCGTGATGGAGGTGGTGCTCGGGATCGACAATCTCGTCTTCGTCGCGGTCCTGACCAACAAACTGCCGGCCGCGATTCGCTCGCGCGCGCGCCGCATCGGCATCGGCGCGGCGCTGGGGCTGCGGCTCGTCTTGCTGGGCACGATCGCCTTCGTCGTGCAATTGACCGATCCGATCCTGACCGCATTCGGCCAGGGCTTTTCCTGGCGCGACCTGATCCTGATCGCCGGCGGGCTGTTCCTGGTGTGGAAGGCGACCAAGGAAATCCATCACAACGTCGATCCCGATCCAGGGCCGGATTTGTTCGGCGGCCAGCCCGCCGCCATGGGATTCAGCGCCGCGATCGTGCAGATCCTGCTGCTCGATTTGGTGTTCTCGCTCGACAGCATCATCACCGCGATCGGCATGACGGAGCATGTGCCGATCATGGTGGTGGCGGTGGTGGTCGCCGTCGTGTTGATGCTGTTGGCCGCCGATCCGCTGGGCGATTTCATCCACGCCAATCCGACCGTGGTCATGCTGGCGCTGGGTTTTTTGCTGCTGATCGGCGCGACCTTAATCGCCGACGGTTGCGGCGTGCATATCCCGCGCGGTTATATCTATTCGGCGATGGCGTTTTCCGCCGTGGTCGAGGGATTCAACATGCTGTCGCGGCGCGCCCGACGGCCGCGGGCAGACGTGCCGCCGGACAAAATTTAGCGCCCTCGCTTGCTCGCCAGCTTGGCGTGCGGAACCACGACCGTATCGGTCTGCGCCTTCAGCCGAATCAGGCGCGCGGCGGGCAGGCAGACGGTGACGATCGTGCCCGCGCCGACGACGCTTTGCAGGTCGAGCGTGCCGCCGTGCATTTCAATTAACTGGCGGCTCAAGGGCAGGCCAAGTCCGGTCCCTTCGTGTTTCCGGTTGAGCCCGCCGTCCACCTGGCCGAAGAGCGCAAAGGCGCGCGGCACGTCTTCGCTGCGCATACCGACGCCGGTGTCGATGACCTGAATGACAAAACCGTCCGCCCCGGCCCAGGCCTTGGTCGTGACGCGGCCGCCGCCCGGCGTGAACTTGACCGCGTTCGACAGCAGATTGACCAAGACTTGCTTGATCCGGCGCGGGTCGCAGTAGATTTGCGGCAGGTCGTCGGGCAGCTCCAGTCCGAGCTTGACCCCGCTGCGCTGCGCCTTTTCACCGAGCAGCTTATGCGCGCTCTGCACGATCTCGCCTGTCCGGCGTCAGCAACCGAGAGACAGATTGAGTGTTTTTGCTAACGGAGGAATTCTGGCTCATCGCAGCCCAGCGAGGAGTGAAGATGAGACAGAATTCCTGGCCGCAGCAGTCGGCCGCAAGCCATGTGAAGGATATTCGCCGGCG
>SHVS01000019.1 GCA_009694135.1 Alphaproteobacteria bacterium | reverse complement strand
CGCCGCCTCGCGCTGGCTCAGCCCCTCGATCTGGACCGCATGGCGCACCCGTCCATATAACTCCACGCCCTTCATCCCTCCGCCCCCTGCCCACCGGGCAAAAGGCTTTCTGCTGCCGGATTTTTACTCCGGCGCAACCGGACTCCCCGGCCGCTTCAGTGAGGGATTTTTACTCCGGCGCTTACAGGCGCATGGCGGTGCAGGTAGCGGACCAGTTCGAGCTTGGCGCTGCCCGGGCCGCAAATGACGCGCGTCATGGGAGCCGGTGCCGAGCTACTCTTCGCTCGCATCGGCGATCGGTACTCCGGGCTCCTGCTTCGAGGCGCGGATCGCCTGGAAGGTCGCAACCTTGGTGACGTTCGGCGCGTCGGTCAAGCGGGTGGTTAGCTCATTTTCATGCGCCGTGTTGTGCGCCACGAATTTGAGCAGAAAATCGCCGCCGCCGCGGATCATGTGACATTCGCGGACCTCGTCCCAGGCGGATACGAACTCCTCGAACGCCTTGAGCACCGTCAGCGACTGGCTGGCGAGCCCGACGAGGGCGAAGAACGTCACCTCATAGCCGAGACGCTCGGCGTCAAGCTGGGCGGTATAGCCTCGGATGAAGCCGGCGCGTTCCAATGCGCGCACACGCCGCAGGCAGGGTGGCGCCGATATGCCGGCGCGGCGCGCCAGCTCGACATTGGTCATGCGTCCGTCGCGCTGCAGCGCGCGCAGGATGGTGCGATCGATCGCATCGAGCTTATGCTGGCGCTTCGTCATTCTGTGGATCGCAACCGTTTTCGCGGCGGTTTCACGGACGCCGCCGGGGCGGTCGGACTGTAGCATTGTAGCGACCGCTTGCAATGTGGCCTTTCCGGGCGTAACGCGCTGCGTTGCTCCCAGACGCGGCAGGCAGACGATGGCGAAGCAGAGGAAATCCAAAACGCAGGGCGGCAAGCGGCAGGTGTATCCCCGCCACGCAAGCTTGGTGTGCACGTGATCAAGCCGACCGTCGCCGCATCGCCGACTGGCTGGGTGCTGGTCGACGGCGTCGCCGATTGGCTGATGACGGAAGCGCTGGCCGGAACCGGTGGGGTCGAGGCGCTGGTCGAGGGCAGCTGCCACCGGTTGAGCGCCGCCGGTCTGCCAATCTGGCGGGCTTATGTCGCCTTCCAGACGTTGCATCCGCTGTTTTCCGCCATGACCGTCACCTGGCGGCGCGACAAGGGCGCCAGCACGATGCGGATCGGGCACGACGTGCCCGATGAATCCACCGGATTTCATAACAGCCCGGTCAAGCATTTGCAGAACGCGCGCTTGCCGTTCCTGCGCCGCCGGCTGGTCGGATCGGAGGCGCAGATCGATTTTCCGATCCTTGCCGAATTGCGCGAACAGGGGGCGACCGATTATCTGGCCTATGCGACGCCGTTCAGTGCGGAGGGCAATGACGGCGTGTTCGGCTCCTGGGCGACGGATCGGCCGGGCGGTTTCACCGAGGACGAATTGCGCGCTCTCATGCGCATCCAGCGGCGATTGGGCGTGGCCTGCAAGGTGAGCATCCTCGAGGAAACCACGCGCACGATCTTGTCCACCTATCTTGGGCCTGGGGCAGGGCGTCAGGTGCTGAAAGGGCAGATCAAGCGCGGCGATCATCAGACGATCCATGCCGCCGTCTGGTACAGCGACTTGCACGGCTCGACCGAGCTGGCGGAGGCGCTTCCGCCCGAGGAGTACCTGAAGGTGCTCAACGACTATTTCGAATGCAGCGCCGGGGCGGTGATCGCCAATGGCGGCGAGGTTTTGCTGCTGCTTGGCGACGCGGTTTTGGCCATTTTCCCGATCGAGCGCCAGGCGCGCGCGACCCGGCGCGCCTGCGCCGCGGCGGTGCGCGCGGCCGGCGAGGCCGAGCGGCGTTTGGCCGCGCTTAATGGCAAGCGTTTGGCGGCTGGTGAATCGCTCCTTGGCTTCGACTTGGCGCTGCATATCGGCAACCTGACCTTTGGCAATATCGGCGTGCCGGAGCGGCTGCAATTCACCGTCATCGGCCCGGCGGCCAATGAGGTGGCCCGGTTGCATGGGCTGGGGCGTGCGCTTAAGCGGTCGATCGTGGTCAGCGCCGCTTTCGCCCGGCAATTGCCGATCGAGTGGGAGTCGCTCGGCTCGCATGCGCTGCGCGGCATCGCCGGCGAGCGCGAAGTGTTCGCGCCGCCGGAGGTTCCGCCGGTTTCCGTCCGTCGCGTGGCGCAGGCGCGCGTCTGACGCTCCGCCCCCTGTGTCGCGCGGCCCCTTGCTTCGGGCGGCTCGGGCGCTTTACTGCCTGGACACACATGGCTTTCAGGTTCGAACATGTCCGCCACGCATAGCAGCAAGGTCGTGATTTTGGGCTCCGGCCCCGCTGGGGCTACCGCCGCCATTTACGCGGCGCGCGCCAATTTGCATCCGATCATGGTGCATGGGCTGCAGCCGGGCGGACAGATGACCATCACCTCGGATGTCGAAAACTATCCCGGCTTCGCCGAGACCATCCAAGGCCCCTGGCTGATGGAGCAGATGGAGGCGCAGGCGCGCAAGGTCGGCACCACAATTTTCAACGACGCCGCGGTTAAAGTCGATTTCAAGCGCCGGCCCTTCGTCATTACCGGCGACGGCGGCGACCGTTATGTCGGCGATGCGGTGATCGTCGCCACTGGCGCCTCGGCACGCTGGCTTGGGCTCGACTCCGAGCAGCACCTACGCGGGGCAGGGGTATCGGCTTGCGCCACCTGCGATGGGTTCTTCTTCCGCGGCAAGCAGGTGCTGGTCGTCGGCGGCGGCAATACGGCGGTGGAAGAGGCGCTATTCCTTACCCGCTTCGCCTCCAAGGTGACGCTAGTTCATCGCCGCGATCGCCTGCGGGCGGAAAAAATCGGGCAGGAACGGCTGTTCCGGGATCCAAAGGTCGCGGTCGTCTGGGACAGCGTGGTCGATGAAATCCTCGGCGCAGGCAAGCCGCCAACGGTCACAGGCGTGCGGCTGCGCAATCTCAAGAGTGGGCAGTTGAGTGAGCTTTCGGTCGATGGCGTGTTCGTCGCCATCGGGCATGAGCCGAACACGGCGCTCTTTCGCGGCCAGTTGGACCTCGACGAGGACGGTTATCTCCGCACCCGCCCGGATTCGACCGTGACCAACATCCCCGGTGTCTTCGCCGCTGGCGATGTGCGCGATAAGGTGTTCCGCCAGGCGGTCACGGCAGCCGGCATGGGCTGTATGGCGGCGCTCGAAGCCGAACGCTTTCTCGCCGCCGAAGAGACCGCACCTGGTCGCCACACGGCCGAGTAAAGACTCGCTGCCTGGGCTTGCCGCCGAGCCGCCCCGATCCGATATCGTGCCGGGGGACAAGCCCATCGCGACCGTCGGCGATTGCAGTTTAAGCGAGCCTGTTCATGCCCATGGACTTGGATAAGCTGCGTGTTTTTCATGCGGTCGCCAAGGCTGGCAGCTTCACGCACGCTGGCGAGGGCTTGCATTTGTCGCAGTCCGCGGTCAGCCGGCAGGTCAGCGCGCTCGAAGACTCGCTCGGCTGCACTCTGTTTCATCGCCACGCGCGCGGGCTTTTGCTGACCGAGCCAGGTGAGCTTCTCTACCGAACCGCCAATGACGTATTGTCCAAGCTGGCTCTGACGCAGAAGCTGCTGGGCGATCTGCAGGATCGCCCGCAGGGTCCCTTGCGCATCTCAACGACGGTTGCCTTCGGTTCGACCTGGCTGACGCCGCGCATGCCGGAATTCCTCGCGCTCTACCCCGACATCAAGGTCACGCTGCTGACCACCGATTCCGAGCACGATCTTTTGATGGGCGAGGCGGATTGCGCCATCCGCTTCATGCGGCCGCGCCAGCCCGACATGGTGCAGCGCCGGTTAATGCAGGTGCATAGCCACCTGTACGCGGCGCCACGCTATCTAGCGGAGCACGGCGCGCCGGCAAGCGTGACCGACCTCGACCGCCACCAGCTGATCGTTTACGGCCAGGACGCGCAGATTAATCCGCCGATCCCGGACATCAATTGGATCTTGGGTTTGGGCGGTGGCGAAAAACCGCGCCAGCCGTCGCTGACGATCAATAACGTGTATGGCATTTTCCGCGCCGTGCGTGCCGGGATGGGGATCGGGAGTTTGCCCGATTTTCTGGCCGAGGAAGCGACGGATCTGGCGCGCGTGCTGCCGAAGGTCGAAGCACCCGAGTTGCACGCCTTCTTTGTCTACCCGGAAGAACTTCGCCATTCCAAGCGGCTGATCGTGTTCCGCGACTTTATTCTGCGGAAAGTCGCGGAGGCGCGCTTCTGACGTGCCTCCGCTCGCGTGTTACATGAACAGTTTAGGGTCGTTATTGCGGTCCGGGTACATTTCGCCGACGAACTCCTCGTAGCCGTTGAACGGCATGGTTTCCATCATCTCGTCGGTGCCGAGCACCCGCTCCGCCGCCTGGCTCCAGCGCGGGTGGCGCACCGCAGGGTGGACATTGGCCCAGAAGCCATATTCGTTCGGGGCCAGGGTCTCCCAAAAGGTCTTCGGCCGCTGATTAGTAAACGTGAACTTCACGATCGACTTGATTGATTTAAAGCCATATTTCCACGGCGTCGCCAGACGGAGCATGGCCCCGTTCTGCGGCGGGATGGGCTTCCCATACATGCCCGTGGCGAGGAAGGCGAGTTCGTTGGTCGCCTCTTCGATGGTCAGTCCCTCAACGTACGGCCACGGGTACCAGAACTCCTTGAGCCCGGGCATGGTCGCCTTATCGGCCAGGGATTCCATCCGCAGATACTTGGCGCCTGATTTCGGCTTGGCGAATTCCACTAGCTTGGCGAGGGGAAAACCGCTCCACGGCACCGCCATCGACCAAGCTTCGACGCAACGGTGGCGATAGAGGCGCTCTTCGAGCGGCATCGCCTTGAGCAGGGTGTCGATATCGACCGTCTGCTCCTTCTCCACCATCCCGTCGAGCACGACGGTCCAGGGCCGGACGGGCAGCGCCTGCGCCGCTTTCGCGATGCCTTTGTGCGAACCGAATTCGTAGAAATTATTGTAGCTTGTGGCGAATTTCTCATCCGTCAGATTGCGATCGAGTACATATTTTTCGTTACGCTTGACCGGATAGAGCTTGGCCGAAGGATCATCGGCGGCGAAGGCACGCAGCGCCGGCCCGGCGGCCGCCAATATGGGCCCGGCGGCGGCGGCCAGCGCAAACTCGCGGCGATTCATGTAGGCGCCTTCGGGCGTGGCGGCGCGCTCTGGCAACTCCCACCCGCGTCGTGACTTGAGCAGCATTCTCGCCTCCATAAGACGATGGACGATGGTTCGCTGGGTAATCTGCGCTTGGGATAGCGTTAAATCAATCCCGTGGCCGATCACGCTCTGGCGATCCGCCGATTGTGGCTTACAGCGCGCGGCCCTTGAGCTTTGCACGCAGCGCGTTCACCGCGTCGCGCGAACCGTCCTGATGCGGGTGGATCGCCAAGGCGCGCTCATAGGCCTCGAGCGCGAGGGCCTCTTCGCCCCGCACGCGGCGCATCTCGGCCAGGCCCCACAATGCCCCGAAATGGCGCGGCTCGAGCGCCAGCACCTTGAGGCAATCATTGATCGAACCTTCGTAGTCGCCCAAGAGATAAAGCGCGGTCGCGCGCCGGTTCCATCCTTCGGCGAAATCGGGGGCCCCCGCCACCAGTTGGTCGAAGACCGCCAGCGCGTCGTCCAGGCGGCCGCGCGTGACGTCGCGTTCGCCGGTTTGCAGCAGCACGGCAGCCTGCTGGTTCTTGGTCTCGTACCAAATCTGCCAGATCTGCAGCACCGCGACCTGAACTTGCTGCGCGTCGGAGGTGCGTTGCAAGGTTTGGAAGAGCGGGACAAGACGCGGATCGCTTTGATCGGCGCGCGCTGGCGAAACCATCGTCAATAGCCCGATGGCCGCCGAAAAGAATACGGTGGGGCGAATCATAATTCTCTTCGCGCGCGGGCTGATTTCAACTTCTCGAGCCCTTGGCGCACGTCGCTCAAATGCGGATTGATCGCCAGCGCCTGCGCGAATGCGCGTTCCGCCCCGCTCAAGTCGCCGAGCGCCAAGTAAAGCTGCCCAAGTCCGGCGAACACGTCGAAGTGGCGGCCTTCGAGCGCAAGCGCCTGTTCGCAATCGGCAATGGCCGGCAGCAGCAGCCCGGCGGAATAGTAGACGGCGGCGCGTTGCGCATAGGCCTCGGCGAAATCGGGGGCGGCCGCGATCACTTGGTCGTAGCCGTCGACGGCGTCGCGGAGGTTGCCAGCGTTCTGTTGTAACAAGGCCTGGAGCAGCTCGTCGGCCGCGCCCGGCACCGGGCTTTCCGCCCAGATGCCGCGGAGCGCCTGCGTCGCCTGCATGGCTTCGGCGGTGTCCTTGGTTTTCTGCAGGGTGCTGAACAGCGCGTCGAGGCGCGGATCGTTCTGATCCGCCACGGCGGCGTACGGCGCCCATAACAGCGCCAGCAGCCCGAGCAGGATCCGCACGGCCATGTATGCATAGTTGCAGCGCTGCCTACTCCCAGTCAAGTCGGCCGGACACTGTAGGGAGCGCATGGCAATCATTCGAGCTTGAGCTTCAAGGGAGGTGGCCCGCCGGTCGCCCAGTCGAGCAGCTCGGCGGTGTGAACCATTGGAACCGGGACCGCGCCCTCGAGTTGGCTCATGCAGCCGATATTCCCGCTGGCGATCACATCCGCGCGCAGCGCCGCCAAATGCCCGGCCTTGCGTGCGCGAAGCTGGTTGGCGATCTCCGGCTGCAATACGTTGTAGGTTCCGGCCGAGCCGCAGCACAGATGCGCCTCCGCCGGTTCGAGCACGGTGAACCCTGCTTGGCGCAGCAGCGCCTGCGGCTTGCCCGCAAGCTTCTGTCCATGCTGCATTGAGCAAGCCGATTGATAGGCGACACGCAAAGCGGCCGGAGCGCGTGCGCCTTGCGGTAATCCAAGCGTCGTCACGAACTCGCACAGATCGCGCGAAAAATCGGCCGTGCGTTCCGCCCGTTCCTTCCAGGCCGCGTCGCCGCGCAGCAAGAAGCCGTAGTCCTTGAGCATCGTGCCGCAGCCCGAGGCATTGGCGATCACGGCGTCGAGTTGTCCCGCGTCCTCCCAGGCGGCGATGTTGGCGCGCACGGATGCAAGCGCGGCCTGCTCGCTGCCCAGATGATGCGCGAGCGCGCCGCAGCAGCCGGCCTCCTGGGGCACTACGACTTCGCAGTCGAGGCGATTCAACAGCCGCACGGTCGCGCGGTTGATCTCCGGCGCCAGAATCTGCTGCGCGCAGCCGGCGAGCAGCGCCACGCGCGCGCGGGGTTTGCCGGAGCCGGTAGGCGAATAGATGCCGGGCTCAAGCGGCGCATCTTGCGGCGCGCGCTTGGGCGCGAGGTCGAGCATGGCCGACAGGCGCGGCCCGAGCGGTGGGGGCAGTCGCTTGGCGAGCGCCTCGCCTGTGCGGCGGAAGCGGCGCGCCAGTGTCAGCACCAGACGCAATCGCCCGGGTTGCGTGAGCACCGATGCCAGCATCGCGCGTAATACACGCTCGGCCAGCGGCCGTCGAAAGGTTGCCTCGATATGCTTCCGAGCGTGATCGACCAAATGCATGTAGTTCACGCCGGAGGGGCAGGTGGTCATGCAGGACAGGCAGGACAGGCAGCGGTCGATGTGTTTGACCGTGGTCGCATCCGCCGGACGGCCGCTCTCCAGCATCACCTTCATTAGCACGATGCGCCCGCGCGGGCTGTCCAACTCGTCGCCGAGCAGCACATAGGTCGGGCAGGTGGCGGTGCAGAAGCCGCAATGCACGCAGCCGCGAATGGCCTTCTCCGACTCAGAGATGTCAGGGTCGGCGCGCTGCGCGTCGGTGAAGGCGGTCTGCATGCGGGTCAAGTCTCGGCGTAAATGCGCCTAGGATTAAGCACATTCTTCGGATCGAACGAACGCTTCACCCGCGCGCTAAGCGCGGCGAGGGCCAGGGGTTGCGGCTCGAACACCGGCACGCGCGCGCGCATCTCGGCCGGCGCGCGGATCAGAGTGGCATGGCCGCCCAAGGGCGCCAAGGCGGCGCGCAGTCTGGCGGCGCCGGCGTCGGCCTCTCGTCCGCCGAGCGCGAGCCAAACAAGCCCGCCGCCCCAGTCGTAAAATACATCGTCGGGGCCGACTGCTGCCGCCAGCCTGTGTCCACATGTCGGCGCGGTCGAGACGCGCCATAGCGGCGAATCCTTGTCGATCAGCGACGCCATGTCGCGTACCTGCCGCCACAACACGCGAGACGCGCCATCGGAAACGCTCTCGGCCGCCCCGAAGCCGGCGAGTTCGGCCGCAAGAGCCTCGGCGCGCGCTTTGACCGAACGCGCGAAGCCTTCGAGGCGCAGGATCGTCGCGGAGTTGGTTCCCAACGCAGCGCGGGAAGATGCGCGCGTCGGCAGATGCGCGGCGCCGGAAACTTCGTGACTCGAACGGAGCGCCGCCGTCATCGCCGTAGTCGCCTGCGGGTCGCCGAGCCCATGCAGCACGAGGGTGGTCACGGTCTCCGGCGACGGCAGAACCTTGAGCGTCAGCTCGGCGATCGCCGCCAGCGTGCCGAAGGAGCCGGTAAGAAGTTTCGATAGATCGTAGCCGGTGACGTTTTTCATCACCCGCCCGCCGGATTTGAAACGCTCGCCGAGCCCATTCACCGCCGCGATGCCGAGGATATGATCGCGCGCGGCGCCGGCCTTCATCCGTCGCGGGCCGGAAAGATTCGCCGCGACGATGCCGCCGATGGTGTCCAAGCCGGGCGAGTGGCCGAACAACGGCCCCAAATCGGGCGGTTCGAAGGCGAGCATCTGCCCATGCGCGGACAGGGTTTGCTCGATGGCCGCGCGCGTCGTGCCGGCCTGGGCGCGCAGCACGAGTTCTTCCGGCTCATACAGCGTGATCCCGGCTAAAGCGGACAAATCGAGCACGCGCGATGCCTTTACCGGACGGCCCAACGCGCGTTTGCTGCCGCCGCCGATGATTTCCAGCGTCGTGCCGACTCGTGCGGCTTCTGCAATGATTGCAGCGAGTTCATCCGCGTCGCGCGGGCGGGTGGGCAGCATCGCGGTCAGAAGCGTGGCAAATCGGGTCGGCGCGTCTGTCCGTGATGGACATGCACGCGGCCTTCCTCGGCGCAGCGATGCAGGGTCGGGAACACCTTGCCCGGATTCATGCGACCGTCGGGATCGAAGGCGCATTTGAGCCGCTGCTGCACGGCGAGATCGGTTGCGTTAAACATCACCGGCATCAGGTCGCGCTTTTCCACGCCGACGCCATGCTCGCCGGTCAGGCAGCCGCCGACTTCGACGCAGAGCCGCAGAATATCCGCGCCAAATTCCTCCGCACGCACCAATTCTCCCGGCGCATTGGCGTCGTACAGGATCAGCGGGTGCAAATTGCCGTCCCCGGCATGGAACACATTCGCGACTTCGAGCCGGTAGTGAGCCGAAAGTTCCCTAATGCGCGCAAGCACCAGCGGCAAGCGATGGCGCGGAATCGTGCCGTCCATGCAGTAATAGTCGGGCGCCAAGCGGCCGGCGGCCGGGAACGCCGCCTTGCGCCCGGCCCAGAAGCGCGCGCGTTCGGCATCGTCGCGGCTCGCCTTAACGCTGGTTGCGCCGACTTGGCGCGCGATTTCCGCCACGCGCGATGACAGCTCATCGACTTCCTCGGGCGGTCCGTCGAGCTCGACGATCAGCAGCGCTTCGGCGTCGGACGGATAACCGGCGCTGACAAAGGCCTCGGCGGCGGCGATTGCCTTGCCGTCCATCATTTCCATTCCGGCGGGAATGATCCCGGCCCCGATCACAGCGCCCACCGCGGCACCGGCGGCTTCGCTGGATGCAAAGCCCATAAGCAGCGCGCGCGCGGCTGTCGGCGCCTTGAGCACGCGCACCGTCACTTCGGTGACGATGCCGAGCATTCCTTCCGAGCCGGTGACGAGGCCGAGCAGATCGTAGCCTTCGGCATCGAGATGCTTGCCGCCGAGGCGGATGATCTCGCCGCCGGGCAGGACCAATTCGATCCCAAGCAGATTGTTGGCGGTGAGGCCATATTTCAGGCAATGCACGCCGCCGGAATTTTCTGCCACATTGCCACCGATGGTGCAGGCGATCTGGCTCGAGGGATCGGGCGCATAATAAAAGCCGGAGCCGCGCACGGCGTGCGAGATGGCGAGATTGGTCACGCCCGGCTGAGCCACGACACAGCGATTGTCGAGATCGATTTCAAGAATACGATTCATGCGCGCGAGGCCGATGGTGACGGCATCGGCTAGGCCAAGCGCGCCGCCCGACAGCGACGTGCCGGCGCCGCGCGGCACCAGGCGCACCTGCTCCCGCGTGCAATAGGCGAGAACCCGGCTCACCTCCTCGGTGGAGCGCGGCAGCACGACGATCATCGGCGCTTGGCGATAGGCGGTCAGCCCGTCGGATTCATAAGCGACCAGCGCACGGTCGTCGGCGATCACGCCATCGGGCACGATGGTGGCCAAGGCCGAGGCGATCTCGGACCGGCGGGCGAGGATGGCGGCATCGGGGGCGGGCAGGGTCAGCATGGACACGTTCCGGCGTTGGTCGAAAGCAATGCTCGGACGCGGGACGCTTGTGTCAAGCCCAGACCACTCCGGGCGCCGAAACTCAGTCTCGGCTGCCTAGCCCTGGCGGGCCTTGAGCCGCGGCTTCTTCTTGTTGATGACGTAAAGCCGGCCGCGGCGGCGTACCACCTGGCAGTTGGCGTCCCGCTTCTTGGCGGCCTTGAGCGAATTAACGACCTTCATTGCGGGCGCTCGGCGCTAGAGGTTGCAAGGGGGCGGACCCTATCGGCGCTCGTTCGCCGAGTCAACGGCCGGCGGGGGCCGTCGCGTGGATACGAATGACCCGCAACGCGCTATGCTCGAAGGCCATGATCCGGCGCAGCCAGAGTTCGGCCTCATCGACCAGGGCCGCGGCTTCGCCTTCGCCCAGGTCTTTCAGGTGCAACCCGGCCAGGAACGTGGCCCAGCCCTCGATCACGGTCTTGCGGTAGCTATCGGTCATGTCTTCGAATTCGCTGAGTTCCAAGCCCAGTTGTTCGCAGGCCGCTCGATACTGTTTGGCGGACCAGGGGTGCACGGGCTGCCGCTCGGCATCCATCCAGGCTAGGTAGCGCGAATTCGGGTTTTCATGCTCGACCCGTACATAGTCGACCAAGACTATTTGCCCGCGGGGCTTGAGCGCCTTGGCCGCGCGCGCCAGGACCTCGCCCAGATGCGGCTGATGAAAGAGGGTTTCACGCACCAAAATGCCGCTAAATAATTCGCGGGCGGTTAAGCTCTGCGGATCGTAGTGCTCGACCGACGCGTTTTTGGCCGTTCCCCGGTTGAACGACTCCGCGGCCCCGAGTTTCGCCAGAACCGGACGCGCTTCCATGCCCGTGACTTGGGCGCCGTAGCGTTCATGCAGGGCGCGCGCACCGCCGCCAAGCCCGGCGCTGAGGTCCAGCAGGTTGTTTTGTGGCGAGGGTGCAAGCGCTGCCGCCAGCCGGAGAGTCATCTCGGCCCCCCACCTCGACGAAGCCTTCTCCCCACAGGCGCTGCACGAGGGCGATGCGCGGCGCGGGCCAAACGGCCTCTGGTGCTTTCTCGGCCATTGCCGCTTGACCGTTGGCTGCCGCGCGCTTGTGATGCCGAGACGTGGTTTCGCCCCGCATCAGCGCCGTGAGGCGCTCTTGCGACGGGGGCGGCAAGTCATGCATGCGCCCGCGCAGTGCGGACAGGATCTCGGCAAACACGCGGGGCGCTCCGGATTAAGACGGGGCTGAGGGTCTCCCGAACCCATTGTCCGGCTTGGGTGCTTACCCGGCCGTTAACCCTGACGGGTGACTCGGCCATGGAGGAGCGATATTTCGCCTGGGTTGCTTGCTGCGTCCTCAGCACTGATGGATTTTGTACCGTTACGGCACAAAGGAGTCTTCGTGACCGGCTTCATCGCGGTGGTCTTCATTCTGACCTACATTGGCATGGCGGCCGGGCGCGTGCCGGGCCTGAAGCTCGATCGGACCGGCATCGCTGTTTTGGCGCTGGCGGCGCTGCTGAGCACCGAAGCCATGGATTTGGCGGCTTTGGCGCTCGCGATCGATATGCCGACGTTGGTCCTGCTCTTCGCGCTGATGATCGTTTCGGCGCAATTCGAGGCTGCCGGATTTTATCGGCTGTGCGTCGCCCGCATCGTGCATCTGCAAGCGCGGCCAGCTGTGCTGCTCGCCTGGACCATCGCCATCGCCGGCGGGCTTTCGGCGGTGCTCGCCAACGACATTATCGTGTTCGCGATCACGCCGCTTCTATGTGCCGGGCTGAAGGCGCGTGGGCTAGACCCGCGCCCCTATTTGATCGCTTTGGCCGGAGCGGCGAATGCGGGCTCGGCCGCTACGCTGATCGGCAATCCGCAGAATATCCTCATCGGACAACTCGGCGGGCTCTCTTTCCTGCGTTTTTTCATGGTTTGTGCGCCGGTAGCGCTCTTAGCGCTGGCGGTGGTCTATGGCGTGGTGCGGGTGGTCTGGGCGAAGGCGCTTGCGGGTGTGCCAGGGCCCGCCGAGGAGGTGCCTCCCGCCGCTTATGATCGCTGGCAAGTGGCGAAGGGGGCGGTCGCGATTGTGGCGCTGGTAGCGTTGTTCCTATCCCCGGCGCCACGCGAAGTCGGCGCCTTGGCCATAGCGGCGGTGCTGCTCGCCAGCCGCCGCATGGCTAGCCGGGCGATGATCGGCGCGGTGGATTGGCACCTTTTGCTGCTGTTTGTGGGGCTATTCGCCGTCACCGCCACCTTCGCCGCGACGCCCCTGGCTGGAACCGCCGTGGCGTGGCTGGTTGCCTCCGGCTGGACCCCGGACTCGGTCGCGGTCATGGCTCCGCTGGCGCTGCTGATGAGCAATACGGTCGGCAATGTGCCGGCGGTTATTATGTTGCTTGGGCTATTTCCCGGCCTTGGACCGGAGAGTCTGACCGCGCTCGCGCTGCTGTCGACGCTGGCGGGAAACTTTCTGCTGGTCGGATCGATCGCCAATATTATCGTCGCCGAGCGGGCAGCGCAGTCCGGCGTCATGCTTGGTTTTGGCGACTTCGCCCGCGCCGGGGTGCCGATGACGCTTCTCTCGATGGGGCTCGCCTGTGCGTGGCTAGCGCTGGGCGGCTGGCTGCCCTGGAGTTAGTGGCGGTTGGCATCCATGAGCGCGGAAAAACGCTCAAACAGGTAATGGCTGTCCTGCGGCCCGGGTGAGGCCTCGGGGTGGTACTGCACCGCCATGATCGGCCGATTTACCACCCGGAAGCCTTCAAGGGTGCCGTCGAACAGGCTCCGATGCGTGGCTTTGACACCGGCGGGCAGGCTTTCCTCGACCACTACGAAGCCATGATTTTGGCTGGTGATTTCGACCCGACCGCTGTCCAAATCCTTGACCGGATGGTTGGCGCCGCGATGGCCCAGATGCAGCTTGCGGGTCTTGCCGCCGAGCGCGAGCGCCAGCATCTGATGGCCCAGGCAGATGCCGAACAGTGGCACGCCACGGTCGATCACGGCTTTTATGGTGGCGAGCGCATAAATCCCGGTTGCCGCTGGATCGCCCGGTCCGTTGGACAGGAACACGCCATCGGGTTTGTGCTGCAAAACCTGCTCGGCGCTGGCGTCGGCCGGCACGACCGTGACCCGGCAGCCATCTGCCGCCAGGCAGCGCAAGATGTTGCGCTTGGCGCCGAAGTCGATCGCGACCACATGCCGCTTCGGCGCGGTCATCGACCCGTAACCGCGGCCGAGCGCCCAGCGCGTCTCGCGCCATTCATAAGTCTGCCGGCAGGTGACCTCGCGCGCCAAATCCATGCCTTCGAGCCCGGGCCAGGTCGCGGCCGTATCCTGCAAAGCCGGCAGATCGAAAATTCCGTCCGGGGCATGGACCACAACGCCGCTGGGCGCGCCGCTGTCGCGGATGCGGCGCGTCAGCCGGCGGGTATCGACCCCGGACAGCCCGACCAAGCCCATGCGCTGCAGCCAGTCGTCGAGCGAATTTTCGGCGCGCCAGTTCGACGGCTGGCCCAACTCGGCACGCACGACCAGCCCACGCGCCGCCGGCGTCGTGGTCTCGATATCCTCGAGATTGGCGCCGGTATTGCCGATATGCGGGAAGGTAAAGGTGATGATCTGCCCGGCGTAGGACGGATCGGTCAGGATTTCCTGATAGCCGGTCATCGAAGTATTGAAGCAGACCTCGCCGACCGAAGATCCCGCTCGGCCGATGCCGCGGCCCCAAAAAACTGTGCCGTCGCTCAGGATGAGCGCGCCGGTGGCGCCTGCTGGCGGTGCGCTCGCTGGGAGCTGCGCGGCACTCTGCGCCGGTCGCATTGCGGTTGGAGTCACGCTATCCTCGATCGAGCGGGGAACGTGCGGGTATGGCGTAAGGTGCTTGTCAGAGCCCCCGCGCTCGGGCTTAGTACGCCGCCGCAACCCGCCGCGTCAAGCGCCGCTGCGGGCAAATTTGTGCGCTTTCAATGGGTTATGCGCTTACACCGGAGTTGGGACTGTCTGTGTGGCGTGTCCAGACGCATCGCGCCCATGATTCAAGCCCAATGTCTCAAACCAGGTCGCAGCCAATGCTCAGACAAAAGTTGAACGACGCGCTCAAAGACTCTCTCAAGAAACGCGAAGCGCGCGCGGTATCGACCCTGCGGCTGATATTGGCGGCGCTCAAGGACCGCGACATCGACTCGCGCGGGCGCGGGATCGAGGGCGGACTTGGCGACGAGGAAATCCTGGGCCTGCTGCAGACCATGATCAAGCAACGGCGCGAAAGCATCACCCAGTATCAGGCGGGTGCGCGCGAGGATCTGGTCAAGCAGGAAGCCGAGGAAATCGCCATCATCGAGGGCTTTTTGCCGAAGCAACTGTCCGCTGAGGAAATCGCCGCCGCGGTTGCCGAGGCCATTCGCGAAACCGGCGCGGCCGGGCTCAAGGAAATGGGCAAAGTGATGGCGGTGCTTAAAGCCAAGCATTCCGGGCGCATGGACTTCTCCAAGGCGAGCGCGGCGGTCAAAGCCAAACTCGGCGGCTAACGCTCCCCACAAGCGCTGCGCTTGGCGACTCGGGTCGTCATACTTAGATTTACGCATAGTCGCAGGCGGAAGGGCGGCGCGGATGGCGATCCCGACTCAATTTCTGGATGAACTGCGCGCCCGCCTCTCGGTGTCGGAGGTAGTCGGCCGGCGGGTCAAGTTGACTCGCAAGGGACGCGAACATCTTGGCCTATGTCCTTTCCATTCCGAGAAAAGCCCGTCGTTCAGCGTCAGCGACGAGAAAGGTTTTTTCCACTGCTTCGGCTGCGGCGCGCATGGCGATGTGATTTCATTTGTCATGCAGACAGAAAGCCTGGGTTTCGCCGAGGCGGTCGAAAAACTGGCGGCCGAAGCTGGACTGGAGTTGCCGCGCGCCACGCCCGGCCAGCGTGAGGCGGAGCAGCATCAGTCCGGCCTGCACGAGATACTGGAGTCGGCGACGGTCTGGTTCGAGGCGCAGCTCCGATCGCCTGCTGGACGGGCAGCTATGGCCTACCTTACCGGACGCGGGCTTGCGGCCGAGACCATCGCCCGCTTCCGCCTAGGTTTCGCCCCTGGCCATGGCGCCTTGCGCCAGGCCCTGCTGCATCAGGGGGCGAGTGACGCCCAGCTGGCCGAGGCCGGGCTGGTCAAGCCAAGCGATAGCGCATCGAGTAAAAGCGGTGGATCGCGCGACGCTTTCTACGATCGGGTGATTTTTCCGATCAGCGACCGGCGCGGCCGGGTGATCGGCTTCGGCGGCCGCACCATGGGCGATGCCAAGCCGAAGTATATCAACTCCGCTGATACGCCGCTGTTCCATAAAGGAAAATTGCTCTACGGGCTGGCCCAGGCGCGCGCCGCCGCGGCCAAGCTGCGCGAGGTAATTGTCGTCGAAGGCTATATGGACGCGATCACCCTGTCCCAGGCGGGTTTCGCGCATGTCGTGGCGCCGCTCGGCACCGCCCTGACCGAAGAGCAACTTGCGCTTCTCTGGCGTCTGGCCGACGAGCCGATCCTGTGTTTCGATGGCGACGCGGCCGGCGAGCGCGCGACCTATCGTGC
The DNA here is from genome assembly GCA_009694135.1 of Alphaproteobacteria bacterium. Lineage (GTDB taxonomy): Bacteria > Pseudomonadota > Alphaproteobacteria > UBA6615 > UBA6615 > SHVS01. Next base: position 16,935 of record SHVS01000019.1, on the reverse strand, counting down.
AGCATTGCGCGCGCTTCCGTTGCTCAAGCCCGGCAAGTCGTTGCGCTTTGTCACTCTGCCGGCAGGCGAGGACCCGGACAGCCTCATTCAGGCAGGTGGCGCCGGCGCCTTTAGCGCTCCGCTGGCCGGGACTCGCCCGCTCGACGAGGTCGTCTGGCAGCTGGAACTGGGCGGACGCAAGCATGACACGCCCGAGCGCCGCGCGGCGCTCGCGGAACGGCTCTACGCCCGAGCACGGGAAGTCGCTGACCGGGCCGTGCAAGACCACTATCGCGCCGCCTTCCGCCGCCGACTCGATGCCTTGTTCCACCCGGCCGAAAAAAAGCTGAATTGGCGCCAGCCGGGCCGGGCGCGCGGCCGGCGCGATTTGGAGTCGGCCTGGGGCCGGGCTCCTCTCGGGCTTACGGTACGGGCCGACCCCAATGCCGCGCTGCTGGTGCAGGACCGTATTCTGCTCGCTCTGCTCATCAATCATCCGACGCTCTTGTTGGCCGAGGCTGAACGTTTGGCCGAACTTCGGCTGGCCACCGCGCCGCTTGACAGGCTCTTGCGCGAGCTTCTAAACGTCGCCGTTTCGGGCGGCGGACTTCAAACAACAGGCTTGGCTAGCCATTTGAGCCAACACGGTTTTGCCGAATTACTCGGGACGGTACTTGGACGCTCGGTGCAACGCCTGGCGCCTTATTCGGCGCCTGGCGCTGCAAGCGCGCTGGCGGCCGAGCGTTTGGCGGAATATCTGTATATGCGGCACCGCGCTGCGGGTGTGATGCCCGAGTCGGGGCTCGCGGGTGGGTATGACCCCGAGCTGAAGGATCCGGGCCAGAAGGGTCGCGTAGCTTAGAGTAAAGGGTTGGCGGGCTAGAGTGCGGGCGCGCGCATCTGGGCGTGGGCCCGCGGGGCATTAATCAAAAGGGGATAGAGGAGCGCATGGCGAACAAGGTCATCACACCTCCGCGCGAGGAGCGCGAGGAACCCGCGGACAGCCCGCTGATCGACAGCGCGGCGCAGGCCCTGAAGCGCATGATCGCGCGCGGGCGCGAACGCGGTTTCGTGACCTCGGCCGAACTCGAAGAAGCGTTGCCTCAGGACAAGGTCTCCTCCGAGCAGATCGAGGATGTGCTCGCTCAACTGAGCGAACTCGGCGTCAATTTCGTCGACGCGGAGGAGGTCGAGGAAGCCCCCAAGGCGGTCGTCGAGCCCGAAGCTGCCTTCGAACAACCCGCGGCTGCCGCTGGCAATCTCGACCAGGAAGACCTTGGCCGCACCGACGATCCGGTGCGCATGTACCTGCGCGAAATGGGCTCGGTCGAACTCTTGTCGCGCGAAGGCGAAATCGCGATCGCCAAGCGGATCGAGGCGGGGCGCGAGAAAATGATCGGGGCGATCTGCGAATCGCCTTTGACCACCCGCGCGATCATCGGCTGGCGCGATGCGCTGCGCGAGGAGCGGCTGCTGTTGCGTGACGTGATCGACCTGGAAGCGACCTATGGCGGCGGGCCGGACAGTCCTCTGCCGGAAGGCGCGGTCACGGTCGATGGCGTCGCCATTGCGTCGTTGTCGAGCGGCCCTGCTCCAGTGCAGCAATTCACGGTCGGAGTGCGCATCGGGCTGACCCGTCCTGGCGTACCGACCGGCCCGCGGCCGGGACAGGCCGTCACCAAGCCGGGCGAAGACGGCGACGGCGCGCCGCGTCCGGGCGACGGCGAAGAGGTCGATGAGGACGAGGACGCCGACAACTCGCTCTCGCTGGCGGCGATGGAGGCCAAGCTCAAGCCGACCGTGCTCGAGCTGTTCGACGAAATCGCCCGCACCTACAAGAAAATGCAGAAGCTGCAAGAACAGCGCCTGGCCGGGCTGAAGAAGAAGAGTGACGCGCTCTCGCCGGTGCAGGAAAAGCGCTACATCAAGCTCAAGCAAGAGCTGGTCGAGCGCATGAATCAGGTGCACCTCAACAACGGGCGCATCGAAGCGCTGACGCACGAGTTGTACGGCCTGTCGAAGAAGCTCAATGCCGCCGAAGGCAAGCTCCTGCGCCTGGCCGAATCCTGCCGCATCACGCGCGATCAGTTCCTGGCCGAATACACCGGCCATGAGATCGACCCCAACTGGACGCGCCGGATCAAGCGGCTGACGCAGAAGGGTTGGCACAAATTCGCCGACGACAAGGCCGAAGAGGTCCGCGTGATCCGCGCCGATGTGAGCGAGATCGCCGCCTTGATCGGCCTGCCAGTGAGCGAGATCCGGCGTATCGTCTCTACGGTGCAGTCGGGCGAGCGCGAAGCCGCCATCGCGAAGAAGGAAATGGTCGAGGCCAATTTACGCCTCGTTATTTCGATCGCCAAGAAATACACCAACCGCGGCTTGCAATTCCTCGATCTGATCCAGGAAGGCAACATCGGGTTGATGAAGGCGGTCGATAAGTTCGAGTATCGCCGCGGCTACAAGTTCTCGACCTATGCCACGTGGTGGATTCGCCAGGCGATCACGCGTTCAATCGCCGATCAGGCGCGCACCATCCGCATCCCGGTGCATATGATCGAGACGATCAACAAACTGGTGCGCACCTCGCGCCAGATGCTGCACGAAATCGGCCGCGAACCGACGCCGGAGGAGCTTTCGGAAAAGCTCCACATGCCGCTGGAAAAAGTGCGCAAAGTCCTCAAAATCTCCAAGGAGCCGATCAGCCTCGAAACGCCGATCGGCGACGAGGAAGACAGCCACCTCGGCGACTTCATCGAGGACAAGAACGCCGTGCTGCCGATCGATGCCGCCATCCAGGGCAATCTGCGCGAGACCACGACGCGGGTTTTGGCGTCGCTCACCCCGCGCGAGGAACGTGTGCTGCGCATGCGCTTCGGCATCGGCATGAACACCGACCACACGCTCGAAGAGGTCGGGCAGCAGTTCTCGGTGACGCGCGAACGCATCCGCCAGATCGAGGCCAAGGCGCTGCGCAAACTCAAGCACCCCTCGCGGTCACGCAAGCTGCGCAGCTTTCTCGACCACTGAGGGCGGACATCGGCGCGCTCCTCGGCTCATCGGGCCAAAGGCGGGCGGCCAGCGCGCCGGCCCGGCAGCTGGTTGGAATGCGGTGCCGTGGCGGAGTTTGGTTGCACCTGGCGAGGAACGGATTCTTGGTCGTTGCGCCGTGAAATGGTTGATCGGGAGGGCCGCCATGCACAAAGCTCGCTCAGCCGCTGTACTCGCGCTTTTTGCCTTCGCCGTGACCGGCGCGGCTTGCGCGCAGACTACACCGTCCTCGAAGTCGTTCTTTCCGCCGATTGTGGAGCTTTCGATCGCCGAGGTCAGCAGCACGCCATTGGCCGACGGCCGCTTCCGCGTGACGATCAAGGGCACATTGATCAACAGCAGCGGCTCCGATTTGCCAAAGCTTGATCTGCGCCTCGTCGATGCGGTCACGATCACGCCAGGCCAAGTGTTAGAGGCCTTCGCGCTTGGCGATCTTAAACCGGGGGAGTTGCGACCGATAAGCTGGTCGCTCGACTCCTACCGCCTGTATGAGGCGGATGACGGGCTTGGCTCGGTGATTTTCGGCACCAGCACCGACCGGGGCGGTCGTCATCGGGCAGTCTGGGTGAATGCTCGGCCCATCGCCACGCGCTAGGCTTTAGCCAAGCGGGCAGGACTCTCTCCCCCTAAATCACGGACCCATTGCTCGCGCCCGGCTCCTGGGATAGCAACGGAACATGCGCATCCCGCGCCGACGGGCCTGTAGCTCAATTGGTTAGAGCGAGCCGCTCATAACGGCTTGGTTGCAGGTTCGAGTCCTGCCGGGCCCACCACCCAGTCCACCGCTTTCGAGCCGACAATCCAAGGCTCGCACAAAGCGCGCAATCGCAGGCACTTGTACGCGCGTTGTCTGGGCGCAACACGTCTCTGGCCGCCGGTCTGAGGGCATTTTCATGCATGTCGGCTGTTCTGTCTCTTGGGTGTCTATACCGAAAACTCTGTCCGCCATGGGCAGGCTTGCGAATTGACCATTCACGGCGTCATGCTGAGGCATGCTGACGATCGTCAGACTCGTTTGGAGCTGGTTGACGACGCTCCTTAAGTCGCGCGAGCGGCTCGAGGCGGAGAATGTGGTCCTCCGCCATCAGCTGAACGTCCTCCGGCGAAGGGCGCCGCAACGCTTGCGGCTCTCTGGGTTGGATCGGCTAGCGTTCGTTTGGCTCTATCGGCTGAGACCGGCCGTGCTGGATGCCGTCACGATTGTGCGGCCAGAGACGGTAGTTCGCTGGCATCGAATGGGCTTCAAAGCATTCTGGCGCTGGAAGTCTCGATCGCACGGCGGCCGACCGACGATTCCGCAGGAAATTCGCGATCTCGTTCGGGAGATGAGCCGTGCGAACTTCCTTTGGGGCGCGCCGCACATCCATGGCGAACTGCTCAAGCTCGGGATCGACATCGCTGAATCGACCGTCGCCAAATACATGATCAGGCGTCCTCAGCGACCGGGCCAGAGTTGGGCGACCTTCCTCCGGAATCATGCGGACGGCATCGCAGCTGCAGACCTGTTCGTCGTGCCCACGATTGGCTTCAAGTTGCTTTATTGCCTCGTGATTCTGGCTTATGGCCGGCGAAAGCCGGTTCACTATGCGGTCACCGCGCATCCAACGGCCGAGTGGGTTGCGCGGCAGATAGTGGAAGCGTTCCCGTGGGATGAAGTGCCGGAATTTCTGGTGCGCGACCGCGACGCGGTCTATGGCGGAGCGGTGAAGCGGTGTCTCCGGGCGATGGGGACTCGCGCTCGTCCGATCGCGCCGCGCTCGCCTTGGCAAAATGCATACATAGAGCGATGGATCGGATCGGCACGGCGCGAGTGCGTCGACCGTGTGATCGTGCTCGGCCAATCGCACCTGCGCAGAATCATGTCTGCGTATGTTCGCTATTACAACGACGCACGAACGCACCTGTCGCTGGACAAGGATGCGCCTCTCGGTCGCAAAATCATGCGGTTTGGAGAGGTTGTTGCCGAGCCGATGGTCGGTGGCTTGCACCATCGATATGCTCGGATCTAGTTTTCGGTAGGGACAGGTCTCCCGGAGTAGCGCGATGTCCCACGCCAACGCACGGATGGGTCGGCGGCTGGCGGCGGTGCTGGCGGCGGATGCGGTTGGCTTTAACCGGCTCGTTGGCACTCGATGCGAGTGAAGCGCTCGTTGGTGCATAGGGCAAACCGATTATCGAGACGACCGGCGGCGGGACGCTGCGCGCCTACGGCAATGTCGCTCCCTCAAGGTTAGCGTCCTGAAGATTGGCGCCCTCCAGCCGCGCGCCGCGCAAATCCGCTCCGGACAGCGTGGCCTCGCGCAAATCGGCGCCGAAAAGGTCGGCGCCTCGCAACTTGGCGCGCGACAGATCCACGCGCGACATTTGCGCGTCGATCGCCAGCGTGCCCGCAAGCGTCGCTTCGACCAGTACAGCCTCGACCATGCGGGCATTATGCAGATGTGAACCGGAAAGATCCGCGCGGGAAAAGTCGGCGCGCCCAAGTCGCGCATCGCGCAAATCGACCTCACGTACATCGGCCTCGCGCAAATTGGCGCCGATCAATTCGATGCCGCCGGCCAGTGCGCCTTCAAGCTTCGCGCGCCTGAGATTGGCGCCCGCAAGACTCGCCCGAAACAACATCGCACCCGACAGGTCGGCGAATTCGAGATTAAGTTGCTTTGCCTCGACCTTATTGAGGTTCGCCCCGACAAGTATGGCGCCGGAAAGATTGGCGCGATCGAGCCGGGCGCCATGGAGATTGGCGCTGCTGAGATTCGCTCCCGCAAGATTGGCGCCGCGCAGATCGGCGCGCTTCAAGTCGACCCCGGTAAGGTCGCAGCCTGGGCAGTCGCGCGCCCGCTCCGCTGGAGCATTGAGATCGGGTCGCGCCGGGGCGATTGCCGCAAGGCGCGCCGACGCATTGTCGATGGCGCGCGCGAGCGTCACCTCGGCGCGCACTGTGCTTTCGAACTGGCCTTCGGTCGCGACCCGGGTGAACGGATCGACCGCTGCTTGCCCGCGCTTGCGATAGTAATGCCCTTCGAGCATCACGCGTTGCGCTCCGCTCTCAATCGACTTGTCACAGCGCCGCTTGAGAAACTGGCCACCGAGAGGCTGTTCGCCCTCGGCCGGGGCAAGGTCGTCGCACTTCCAATCGTCGCCGCCGAATCGCCCGCGCAGGAAGTTCCACAGCGAGATGTTGAGCTGGCGGGTTTCGGCGTTGAGTCCGCGCGGATCGGTGACGACTCGCATTCCCGAAAGAAATCCGTCACGATCGAACAAGACGGAGACCACGACCGGCACGCCATAGATCGTGGTACTGCCAAACCGCAGCGACGGAACTTCGATTCGCTGGGCGCGCGCGATAAATTCCCGCTCGTCATCGTGACGGAAATAAACCTCGCGCAGGCCGCTGGTTGCCTCCGCGACACATTTGCCAAAGTCGAGCCAACTATCCAGCGGCAGCCCTGGGGGGCCGCCGGCGGTTCCACAGGCAAGGTCGGCGAAATCCCGCGGCGGCAATTCCATCGCATGCTGGCCAAGCTTTAGGTCCCATATCTGCAACGGGCGAGGCTGTGGCGTCTGGGCATGGGCCGCCACCGCGGCGGCAACCACTGCCGCGGCACTAAGCGCGCCCAAGCCAATAAAGCGGCCTGTCATGTTGGCTTCCTCGACCCTGCCGGCTATTCTCTGCCCACGATCGGCGATCCGGTGCGCGGTGACAACAGCTTTGAAGTGGGGATAAGGGAATGGCGTATCGAATTCTTGCCTCGGGAGCCGAGGCTCGGGAGCGCCTGCGGGTATTGCGCTGTCTATCGTCGGCAATGCTTGGCGTTGCCTTGGCGGGTGGCTTGGCCGGCGCCGCAGAAGCCCAGAATGTCGTGCTCGGAAAACAGATATTTCAAGGTAAGATCAATTGCCCGGAGTGCCATGGCTGGGCCGCCAATGGTGTCCAGGAGGACCCTCGTGCTCCGCGCGGCGCCGATTTGCGGCAAACCGCGATGGACCGCGACACCATTGCCAAGACGATACAATGCGGCCTGCCTGGAACCGCGATGCCGTTCTTCGATGTGCGGGCCTATGTCGATGACCGGTGCTATGGAATGACCGCGGCGCAGATCGGCGCGGATCGGCCGCCGCCGGGAACGCCCAATCTGATACAGCGCGAAATCGACGCGGTAGCCGACTATGTTATCGCCAAGGTGGTTGGTCGCGGCGCAATCACGCGCGAAGAGTGCATCGAGTATTTCACGACTGATGTCGGTCGCTGCAAGGATTTTCCGTCGGCCGCAGCGCGCTGATTGCGCTCAGACGCAAACCGGGGCGCCCATCTCTGGACGCCCCGGTCGTAGCTAAGCAGTGTCTCGTGGCGCCTTCGCTCTACAGCGAAAACACATAGAGCATCGCGCCGATCTCCATCAGCTTGAGGTTCGCATCGCCTTCGAAGCCGCGCGCGTAATACGGTGCCGCTTCACCTCCGGCGATGATCGCGATGAACTGCTTTCCGCCGACGGCGTAGCTGACCGGCGGGGCCTTGAATGAAATGCCGGTGTTGAAGCTCCACAGCGGCGTCAAGGTCTGATCATCGAAGGCCGTGACCGTGCCATCGAGCAACCCGCTGAAAACGAGTCCGCCAGCGGTCGCAAGCGCTCCCGACAGATTGTCATGCGGCAGGTTAACCTTGGCGATCACCTTGCCGGTCGTGGCGCTGATCGCGACCATCGCGCCGTAGCGCTCGAATTTAGCGTCGCCGACGCGACCGGAGCGGCCGCCCGCCCCTTTAGCATCAAGCCCGCCGCCCGGCAGCGACTTCACCGGCTCAATTTTCTGGCTGAAGCAGCCTTCGCTCATGCCGGCGAATATGACCTTCTGTTCAGGATTATAGGACGGCGGCTGCCAGCGCAGGCCACCATGATAGTTCGGGCACACCCGAGCTTCCGGCTCGCCGCGCAGAATGCGTGTTGCCGGTAGATAGGCCTGAACCGCAAGTTTCGGATCATACTCGACCGGTTTGCCGGTCTTCGGATCGATACCCTTGGTCCAGCTCAAGGCGTCGACATACTGGGCGTGCCGGATGAATTGCCCGTTGGCACGGTCGAGCTGATAGAAGATGCCATTGCGACCGAAATGATTGACGGTCTTGCGGTTCTCGCCATTGATCGTGACATCGACCAACATGTGGACGCCGTTTTCGTCGAAGTCCCAGGACTCGTTCGGCGTGTATTGGAAGAACCATTTGATCTCGCCGCTGTCGATGTCGAGGGCAATGGCCGAGTTGGTGAACAGGTTGTCGCCCGGGCGATATTCCGGATCGAACATCGGCACCGGTTGCCCGACGCCCCAAATCGTCAGGCGCTGATCGGCGTCATAAGACCCGGTCGTCCACATCCCTCCGCCGCCAGTCTTCCAGGCGGCGTGGTCATCCTTCCAGGTCTCATGGCCTTTCTCACCCGGACCAGGCACCGTGTAACGGCGCCACAATTCTTTCCCTGAAGCGGGGTCGAGCGCGGCAAGGAACCCCCGGGTGCCGGCATCGCCAAAGCTCTGTCCGACGATGATCTTCCCGTCGGTAGCAAGCGGCGCCGCAGTGAATTGCTCCTTGCCGTAAAACTCGTCCTTGATATTGGTCCGCGCCACCTGCTTGTCCCAGACGATCTCGCCGGTATCGCGGTTAATGGCGATGACGCGGCCATCGACGAGGTCATTGTAGACGTTGTTGCCCCAGAAGGCGAGACCGCGATCGCGCGGATCCTCGTCATTGCCGACGGCGGGGTCGGTGCGCCACACCACCACGCCACGGGTGCCCGAGCGCACATCGATCTTGCGCGTCACGCCCCATCCATCGGTGATGTACATCATGCCGTCGTCAACCAGCGCCCCGCCCTGAAGCCCGGGGGTCTTGCCGGCGCGGATTGCAGTCGTCAGCGGTACCGTAAATGCCGGCCGCAACGACGCGACATTGTTGCGATTGATCTGATTGAGGCGCGAGAAATTATGCGACGAGTAGTTCTGGAACACGCTGATCCAATTCGATGGATCGCGGTCCGCGTTGAGCAGTCGCTGATGCGTGACCGGCGCGCTCAGGGCCGGAAAACTAAGGCCAAGAGCGCCGCTCGCGAGCAAAGCTGCGGCAGCGGCTCGGCCCCATTGCGCGTGAAATAACATCGTCTCTCTCCTGTGGGTTAAGGTTTGACCCGTTTTTTTCGCCGCATTGTGTGACTCATTTTTGTGCCGCATTGAATGTGAGCAAGGAAAGGCGTGGCACCGACAGTCACGGGCCTGTAAACAATTGTGCACCATAACACTCCCCCGCTGAGCAGGCAATGTGTAAAGGGCGGAGACAAAATGTGCCGGATGGCGGTGATCTAGCTGGCGCTAGCCAGGCGAGGCTTGCCTTCGCCTCGGCTTCAGCCACAAATCCGGTCATTAACTGCTGTTGAGCTTGCACACCCTGCAAGGGGGCACACAGAGTCTCATGCAGAGCGATACACGAGCCCGGCCATTGGGACGCCTGCGCGTCAACAATGTGAAATCGCGTCCAATCGCGACCCCTCTCACAATTGAAGCATATCATTGATAACGGGCGTGAATCCGTTTCCTGGATGGGGTCACGGTTGGACGTGAAACGCGCCCCTGCAAATCTCGATCTTTTGTAACGGTATCAAAGATATGGAAGGCTTTAGGGGTGGGGTTAATATTGCGCGCGATTTTACATGATCGGGCATATGAAGCGCGAGGGTGTTGATGGGCCTTGCAGACGGCGAGGGCGTTCAGTCCCTTTTCTTTCTATCGCCGCCGTGGCCGCGCCTGTCCCCTGATCTTTCTGGCTGTCCCCTGATCTTTCTGGCTGTCCCCTGATCTTTCTGGCTGTTCCCTGTTCCCCCAGAAATTTCCCTGTTCGGCGGTTTGAAGTTCCCTGTTCTCTGCCGTAGGGAATTACAGGCTAAGGCTTTGGTACTGCCGCGATATTTCTGGTGGTTTTCGCCGTCTTTTACCAGTTCGCCGAACGCGCCGACGCTGTGCTATCCCATCCCCATTGAGCATGAAAAGCAGAGGCTGTCAGCCTGGGATCGTATCCTCAAAACCGGCGGCAGGCTATGGTTTCCTTCGAATCGACAGTAGGCCAACGTGATCTGAGCGCCAGCGATGCCAGCGAAAGCCGTTCCGCCGGATGGTCCTCCGGGGCGACTTGAGTTTAGGCAAAGGGATAGTTTTCATGCACCCCGATAGAAAGATCCCGGCAATCGTCCTCACCTATGATCGCAACCGCCAAGTTGCAGCGCATATGATGGCAAGCTACAATCGGCTCTGGCCCGATCATCCCTTCGAGTTCCACGTACCTTATCAAAAGCGACAGGGCGTTACCGCCGATGATCGGGTGCGCTACGTGCCCACGCCCCGCGAGATCTGCAAGACCGTTCTGACAATGCTGGAGGGCCGGAACGACGAGGAGTGGCTCTATTGGTGCATTGACGATTATTACCCGGTCCAACTCGACATTCCGCGCCTCATGGCCCTCGCCGGTCGCATCCTGCGTGAAGATCTGACGCAGGCACAGGGGCTGAACTTCTGCTCGAAAGCTAAAAAAACGAGGCTCTGGCGCAACGGCGGAGTGAAGGCGGGGACCGCGCGCGAGATCGTCGGGCTGCGCTGGGTGGCGGTGCGCGGCTACGAACAGATCTGGATTCATCAGTTCCTGCGTTGCGGGGTCTTGCGCCACCTGTTCCGTACCATGCCCGAACCAAAGGCGGGGGCAAAGGAAATGGATGGGTTGATCTCTAAGATTGAGAGGCCTGCCCAGCAGGCATTGTGGTTGAGCGAGCGCGACCTCGCGGTGTTTGGCGAAAGCACCTCTCGTGGGGTCCCCACACGGAACTTCCTGCGTAGCCTGCAAAAGCGGGGGGCAGAACTCGACCCAGTATTTTCGGGCAAGGGCGTAGCCAAGCCAAGATTCCGGGGGAAGATGGGGCCGCTACACCATCTTGAGCGCCTTTTTACCGTGGGGCGGAGCGGACAAAGGCTGGCCCCTTAGGTGCGACCTCTCCAGATTGCAGGAAGCACAAGGTCCGCGACCTTTGCCTTGTTCGCCGCGTCAAGTGGATGGGGAAACTGCGAGGTGGGCTGCCGCGTAGACACTCGGTCCTTGCGCAGGAAAGTGAATTCCATAACCGGCGGGATCTGGATATCTCCCCGCCCCACGGGCTGGCGACAATTATTGGGATGCAAGTGCACCACGTCGAACCTGCTCAACAGCTTATCGAAAGTCAGCCGGGCTATCTGGAAGAAGCCAGGATTGAAGAGCCTGTCAAGGCCATGAAACTCCACCACCATGATGCGGAATTTTTCCAGCATCACGGGTGAGGCGGTGAAGAAGGTCTCGTATTCGTAGCCTTCGACATCCATCTGCAGAACGAGATCGCTGCCATCCGGTTGTTTGCGCGCGACCCAGGAATCGAGTGAGATGAAAGGGTCGATGTCGTGCGCACCGACGAACCTGCGCTCGAAATCAAACATCGGATGGGTTTGCGGCAGTTTTTCGATTGAATAATCGATCATGAAGCTTGGAATGCCGCGTTTTGCCATATCAAGCTCAAAGGCGACAGAATCCTTGACCCCCGGCGAAAAACAGGCAGTGACCCCCACCAGATCGTTGGGAATCAGGTAGCCGCCGTCGCCATTCGACCCACAACGGATCAGCTCGTGGTCCGAGTGGATTGGCCGGAGAGCCGCAATCAGCCGGCGCAGCTCCTCGGTGGGTGTCGCCCGCTCAAGCCAGTAGCCTTGCGCCAAAGCGGCTTTCCTGAGTGTCTTGCTCAACCCCATGTTCGTCCCACACGCGCCTCATCTGTCCCGTCCCGGGGGCGGCGACAGCAGCGCTCTAGCGTAAACTTGCGCGCAGGTCCAACCACCGGTTGCCGCTCCGCGCTCAAGCCGCGGCTTGTTGGCCCACGCATGGTCCTGATAGCATAGGGGGGCCGTTTTCTTCGGGGCAGCAAATCGACAAATGGTGTCGAGTGGCGGCGGGAGAGACGCGCGGGGGGAAGGGCTTTGCACACTAATTTCTTTCTAAAACGGCTCGCGCGCCTCGCCACAGCGCTCTTCCCGTCGCGTAAGGCAAAAGCGAAAGGTCTGGCACCCCATGGAACCGATCTGTTCCTGAAGGATGTGAGCGGGATCATCCATGTCGGCGGGCATCTGGGGCAGGAACGCGAAACCTATCGCGCGCTTGGACACAAAGTGATCTGGGTCGAGGCCATTCCGGCAATCCATGAACGGCTAGAAAAAGCTATCTCTAGACTGCCCGAGCAACGTGCGCTCTGCCTTCTTTTGACGGACACCGACGGCACCGTCTTCAATTTTAACGTCTCAAGCAATAATGGCGCATCGTCCTCGATATTCGATCTCGGCGAGCACACAAAAATCTGGCCGAAGGTAAGCATGGTGCGCATGATCCGGCTGGAAGGATGACGGTTCGACACGAAGGTGCGCCAGCATCAGATAGACCTTCACCAATATCAAGGTTTAGTGCTCGATATGCAGGGTTCGGAGCTAATGATCTTGAGAGGTGCGGGCGATCTGTTGAAAGCGTTTCGGTATATCAAGACCGAGGCCGCCGATTTCGAAGCCTATCGTGGCGGCTGCACGGCGGCGGATCTTTCTGCCTATCTTGCGCAATTCGGCTTTCATGAAATTTCCCGTAAGGAATTTGCGCGTAAGGACAATGTCGACGCTTATTTCGACATAACCTTCGAGCGTGAAGATAAGGGCGAGCGGGCCTGAAAGAAGGGGCGGAGAAATCTAAATGGGGGGACAGAATGAATTTTTGCGCATGGAGGCATGATGCTGCGGGCGTAGAGAAGTCAATGGCAAGGAGTTAGTGCCGTCTCAACAGCCCCGCTTGTCAGCTTATTGGTAGATAAGGCTCTATGTCCGAATCTTCCGGGTGAACTCAAGCTTTGCGCGCTTCACTAAGGTCTGTAATGGGCGGTCGTAGTAATGAGGAGATCCATGAAAAAAGCACTCATCACCGGCATTACGGGTCAGGACGGAAGCTATCTGGCCGAGTTCCTGCTCGAGAAGGGCTATGAGGTCCACGGCATCAAGCGCCGGACGTCGCTGTTCAACACGCAGCGGATCGACCACATCTATCAGGATCCACACAGCCAACATCAGCGCCTCAAGCTGCATTACGGCGATCTGACGGACAGTTCAAACCTCACCCGCATCATCGCGGAGGTCCAGCCCGATGAGGTTTATAACCTTGGGGCGCAAAGCCATGTCGCGGTGAGTTTCGAAGTGCCGGAGTATACGGCTGATGTCGATGCCTTGGGCACGCTGCGCCTTCTGGAAGCAATCCGTTTCCTAGGGCTGATTAAGAAGACCCGTTTCTACCAAGCGTCGACTTCTGAATTGTTCGGATTGGTGCAAGAGACTCCACAGCGGGAAACCACGCCCTTTCATCCGCGGTCGCCCTATGCCGTAGCAAAACTTTATGCATATTGGATCTGCGTGAATTATCGCGAAGCCTACGGCATGTATGCTTGCAATGGCATTCTCTTCAACCATGAGAGCCCGCGCCGCGGAGAAACATTCGTTACGCGCAAGATTACGCGCGGTTTGGCCAATATCGCTCAGGGTCTGGAGGACTGCCTTTACTTAGGTAATATTGGATCCCTGCGCGACTGGGGGCACGCGAAAGACTATGTGCGCATGCAGTGGATGATGCTGCAACAAGACGCGCCCGAAGATCTCGTGATCGCCACGGGAACGCAGAATTCGGTGCGCCAATTCATCCAGTGGTCAGCGGCAGAGCTTGGTATCACGCTGGAATTCAGAGGGCAGGGGGTAGAAGAAACCGCGATTGTGGCCGCAATCACGGGGGATAAAGCGCCGGCGGTGAAGCCTGGCGACGTGCTCGTGCGGATCGACCCGCGTTATTTCCGCCCTGCAGAGGTAGAAAGCCTGCTGGGCGATCCCTCTTTGGCTAAGGCCAAGTTAGGGTGGGTTCCGGAAATTTCAGTGCAACAAATGTGTGCTGAGATGGTAGCCGAGGACCTAATGATCGCTCGCCGCCGCGCGCTTCTGAAGGCGCATGGCTATGATACTCCCTTGGCGATCGACGGCTGACGGCATGACCCGGATTTTCCTCTCGGGCCATCGCGGCATGGTGGGCAGCGCGATCCAACGCAAGCTGGAGCAGCGCAAGGCGGAAGGCGCGGACCTCGAACTTGTCACCCGCGGTCATGTGGAGCTTGATCTAACCGATCAGGCGGCGGTGCACGACTTCATGCAAAAAGAGCGGCCCGACGCGGTCATACTGGCGGCGGCCCGGGTGGGGGGAATTCACGCCAACAACACCTATCCGGCCGATTTCATTTATGAAAACCTGATGATCGAATGCAACGTGATTCATCAGGCCTTTGCCGCCGGGGTCAGGCGCCTATTGCAGCTAGGATCGTCCTGCATCTATCCGCGCGCGGCGGCCCAGCCGATTACCGAGGCCGCACTGCTGACCGGCCCGCTGGAGCCGACGAATGAGCCCTATGCCATCGCTAAGATTGCCGGGATAAAACTGTGCGAGAGCTACAACCGTCAACACGGGACCGATTACCGATCGGCCATGCCGACCAACCTCTACGGCCCCGGAGATAATTTCCACCCGGAGAATTCGCACGTGCTTCCCGCGCTGATCCGTCGCTTCCATGAGGCTGCGGAGGCGGGGCGCGACAGCGTCACCTTCTGGGGCACCGGCACGCCTCGGCGCGAATTCCTGCACGTTGACGACATGGCAGAAGCCTGTCTTTTCATCATCGATTTGCCGAAAGTGGTCTATGACCGCTGCACCGAACCGATGCGGAGCCATCTCAACATCGGCTCGGGAGAAGACATTTCGATCCTCGAACTGGCGCGTCTGGTCGCGGAAATAACGGGCTTTAAGGGCCAAATTACGGCCGATCCGACAAAGCCAGACGGCATGCCGCGCAAGCTCATGGATGTCAGCCGCCTCGCTAACATGGGCTGGCGAGCAAAGATCGGCCTTAGGGCGGGGATCGCCGACGCCTATCGCTGGTACCTGCAGAACCGATCCAAAGCCAGAGAGTGACAATTTCGTCCCTGACAAACTTACCGGCCCGCAAGCGAGGAGTCCGTACGTGACGCAGACTATTCACCCAATTCTTCTGTGTGGTGGACACGGGACCCGGCTCTGGCCGCTTTCGCGCAAAAGTTATCCCAAGCAATTCGCTCGCATAACCGGAGACGAAAGCTTGTTTCAGGCGTCAGCCCGCCGACTGTCGGGGCCAGGATTTGCAGCTCCGATAGTCATTACTGGTTCGGATTTCCGTTTCATCGTGACCGAACAGCTGGCCGCCATCAAGATGATGCCCGCGGCTGTCCTAATCGAACCGCAACCGCGCAACACTGCCGCCGCCGTGGCCTCGGCTGCGGTGGCGCTGCGTGCCCGGACGTTGGGGGATCTGATGCTGGTGGCGCCCTCTGACCATGTCATTCCCGATGAAGATGCCTTCCGCGCCGCTGTTGCTGCGGCCGTGCCCGCCGCCAATACGGGGCAGCTTGTCACTTTCGGGATCCGCCCGGACCGGCCCGAGACGGGCTATGGCTGGCTGGAGCTTTTCAGCCCCCCCGAGGCCGATTGCGCGCCGATCCCGAAACCGCTGCGCCGCTTTGTCGAAAAACCCGATGCCCCCACGGCTCAGGCCATGCTGGCCGGGGGAGTGCATCTGTGGAACGCAGGCATCTTCCTGTTTTCCACCGATGCGATTCTTGCGGCCTTCCGGCAACATGCGCCGGCGCTTTTGCAGGGCGTGCAGGAGGCTGTGGCCGGGGCAGAATTGGATATGGCCTTCACCCGGCTTGCCCCCGAACCCTGGGCGAAACTTGAAGACATCTCGATCGATTATGCCGTGATGGAAAAGGCCACTAACCTGACGGTAGTGCCCTATGGCGGGGAATGGTCCGATCTGGGCGACTGGGATGCCGTCTGGCGCGACAGCGACGCGGATGCCTCCGGCACGGTCACCCGTGGCGCGGCCACGGCGCTGGACTGCGAAAACTCGCTTCTGCGTTCGGAATCTTCCGCACAGCATCTGTTGGGCATCGGCTTGAAGGACATCATCGCTATCGCCATGCCCGATGCCGTGCTCGTGGTGCATAAGGACCGGGCGCAGGATGTCAAGATGGCGGTTTCTGTGCTGAAGGAGCGGGGCGTGCCGCAGGCGGAAATCCTGCCACGCGACTATCGGCCTTGGGGCTGGTGTGAAAGCCTGGTCATCGGGCCGCGCTTTCAGGTCAAGCGGATTGTATTGCAGGCTGGCGCGAAGATCAGCCTGCAGCGCCATCATTACCGCGCCGAACACTGGGTCGTTGTCGAAGGCACGGCCCGGGTAACCATTGACCAAGAAGTGCGGCTGGTAACGGAAAACCAGTCCGTCTATATCCCGCTCGGGGCGGTCCATCGGATGGAAAACCCAGGTATTGTGCCGCTCACCCTAATCGAGGTGCAGACCGGCAGCTATCTGGGCGAAGACGACATTATCCGGTATGAGGATGTCTATGCCCGAAAATGAACCGGGGGATGTCCCTGTCCATACCGAAAACTCCATCCGCCCATGGGTGGGCTTGCGAACTGACCATTCACCGCGTCATGCTGGAGCATGCTGACGATCGTCAAATTTCTTTGGAGTTGGCTGGAATTGCTGCTGAAGTCGCGGCGGCGGCTTGAAGCCGAGATCGTCGTTCTCCAACATCAGCTAAACATTCTCCGCCGGAGCGCGCCGCGTCGCATTTTTCTGTCTAATGCGGATCGGCTTGCGTTCGTCTGGCTCTATCGGCTGAGACCGGCCGTGCTGGATGCCGTCGCGATCATACGCCCAGAGACGCTGATCCGCTGGCATCGACTGGGGT
>SHVS01000018.1 GCA_009694135.1 Alphaproteobacteria bacterium | reverse complement strand
GCGCCCCGACCGACACTCAATCCAACGCAAGAAGCCCGGCCTGAATGCGGCCAGCACAAAGGGCCCCCGCGGGGGCCCTTTGTGCTACCCCGTCTGATGCATTTTTGCTCCGGCCCACCGACGCATTTTTACTCCGGCGTTGACAGGCGACCGCACCAATAGCCGCTCCGGCCTGCCTTGGCTGTCGGATATTCCGTTCCTCGGCAATCTGTTCAAGTCCACGTCGCTCGACAACAAACGCACCGAACTGCTGGTGTTGATTTCGCCGCGGGTGGTGCGCGGGCGGGCCGACGCGCGCATGGTCACCGATGAGCTGCGCCGCCGCTTTGCAGCCAGCTCGGCTCTCGACCAACGCATTGGCCGTTAGGGCATGCAAAAAGGGCGGACCCTTCGGTCCGCCCTCCCGGACGTCGTCCGATTTCACGTCTAGCCGGCGTGCTGGGCGAGCAACTCGTCGATCGCGCGCTGAAATGCCTCAAAGGGCTGGGCCCCGCTGATAAGCTCGGTCGCGCGCATCTTGCTCGGATCCTTCGGGTCGGCCAGTCCAATGAAGAAACTTGGCGTTCCCCGCACGCCGACTTTGGTTCCGGCTTCGAAATCCGCCCGAACCTGATCGGCGAAGCGGTTTGCGACCATGCACCCCTCGAAGCGCGAGCGGTCGAGGCCGAGCGTCTGTGCGTGCACAAACAGGCTCGCGGGATCGAGCAGATTGGCATTGCGGAACAGCAACGCATGCATGTCCCAATAACGGCCCTGCTCTCCGGCGCACAGCGCCGCTTCGGCCGCCTTGGGCGCTTGCGGGTGCAGGCTGCCGATCGGAAACTCGCGCACGACATAGCGGATCTTGCCGGTCGCCACGTAGGATTGCTCGATCTGCGCCATCACCGTGCTGCTGTGCCGGCGGCAGAACGGGCATTGGAAGTCGGTGAATTCGACCAGTACCACCGGCGCGCCCAGATCGCCCTGCGACGGCGCGGAGGCGACATCGATATCGACCGGCTGGAAGCCGCGCTCGGCCGGCTTGGCGAGCGTGCCCCGGTCCTCCAGGAGCTTCCTAAGTTCCTGTAATTGCCTTAGGATTTCTGCTTGGCCCTTCTTCAGGAAGTCGATGTCCTGATCGATGGGCGTAATGTTGTCGGCGGCCATCCCTGGCAGCATCGGCGCTAGCGCCAAGCCCAAGACAGCCACGATTCGAAATAGAGTCTGGAATCTCAGCATGTTGCCCCCTTACAGCTGCGACTCGATTATAGGAGTCAGTCCCAACTTCGCAAAGCGCGAATTGTGTGCGGTCGACGAGCGAGCCTGGGCCGTGCTTTTTGGCGGGGTCGAGGCGCTCGTCGTGGCCGGGCGTTTCTGCTTCCCGTCAGTTGCCGGCGAGGACTCAGGTACTGGCTCTGTTCCCGCCAGTTTGGCGGCCCGGCGCTGACGTTCCGCCACCACCTGTTGCAAACTGCGCAGCGGCATTTCGAGATAGGGGCTGACGATCTTCACCGACATCAACTCTTTATCCCGATCGGCGCCTTTGGGCACAGGCTTTGGCGCCAATAAGGGCGTATCTAGCAGCTTGGGTCGACTACGCCCATACAGCTTGATTAACCTTAGCGACATATTGATCAACGAGTGGTTAACGCTATACGCCGCTGGACTGATTAATCACGCGCCTCACCGCGGATTAACGCTCGAGGTGTAGGCTTTATTCCCGGACAATCATTCGCACCCCCGAACATCATATAGGCGTATGAATCCACACGATCTCATTGAAACCCTGGCGCTACACGAGCAATGGCTCATGAAGCGCACCGGCGGACGCCGCGCTGACCTCGCCTTGCAGGATCTGCATGGCTTTAGCTTGGTTCAGGCTAAGCTGGCACGCGCCAAATTGGCCGGCGCGAATCTTTCCCGCTGCGTCATGGTCGGGGCCGATTTAAGCTGGGCCGACCTATTTTCGATCACGCTCGACGGAGCGGATTTGCGCACGGCTCGTTTGATCGGCGCCGATCTGCGCGGCGCACATATGCGTGGCGCGCAGCTTGAGGACGCGGACTTGTCGAAGGCTGATTTGCGCGGCGGCGCAATGCTGTCGTCGCATGGTTCGCGGACTCGACAGATGAGCACCGCGGAGCTGCGCACCACCAATTTCGACGAAACGAATTTTAAGAACGCGAACCTGAAAGGCGCCGACCTGACCGGATCGAGCCTGCAACGCTGTAATTTCACCGGCGCCAAGCTTGAAGGCGCTACGCTGATGCAGGTCAATATGGGGCGGGCTGATTTGACCAACGCCGATTTGACCAACGCCGATTTGACCAAGGCGAACTTGACTCAGGCCAATTTGACCGGGGCGTGCTTCCGTGGCGCGCGCATGTCCGGCGTTACCTTCGCCGGCGCGAATCTCACCGACGCCGATTTCACCGGGGCGAAAATCGAGGGCGTCAGCTTCGATGGGGCCGTTATCACCGGCGCGCGGCTGGCGCGTACGACCGAGTTCTTTTCGGCGCGGATTCAAGAGGTCCTGAAAAACCATTTCGAGTGGATCAATAGTAACGGCGCCACGGGGGGGCGCGCCGAATTGTCGGGGGCCAATCTCGATTTCATCGATTTGGCCGACGCCAATTTGTCGGGCGCCAATCTGCACGGCACGCGGCTCAAAGGCGCCAATCTTTCGCGCGTCCAGCTCACGATGTCCGATCTCGATGCGGCCGATCTCGAAGGCTGCAACTTACGCGGCGGGATACTCAAAGACGCGCGGCTGGTCGGCGCCCGCTTGTCGGCGATTACGCTCAAGGACAAGCAAGGTCACGATACTGGGCACGCATGGCCGACCAATCTGTCCGATGCCGACTTACGCGCCGCCGATCTCCGGCTGGCCGATCTCACTTTGGCCAATTTGTCGGGCGCGAATATGACCGGCGCCATCGTCCGCGGCGCGAAGCTGCACGGCGCCAACCTTGAGCGCGCGCGGCTGGAGGGCGTCAACCTCGCCGATGCTGATTCCAGTCCCGCGAAGGATGCGAAAGTAGCGCCGCTGCGGCAGAGCGTGCTTCCGCCGACCACCTGAGTTTGGCAGCGGCCAAGCAGGTGGACGCGTCAACCGCGCGGCGCTGACCGCCCGGAAAGCTCCAGCTTATGCTTCTGGACCGAGGTGCGCAGAGCGGCGGGTAGGAATTCTGACAGTCGCGCGGCATCCGTCTGCAATTGATAGAGCGAGGCGCTGCGGTCGGCATCAATGTCCGGCTCGAGCGAGAAGGCATTATCCGTGCGCGGCAGTCCGGAGACGGCGCGCGGATGCCAGCGGGCCGAAAGTTTCCTGTCGTCGCGGAGCGATTGGATCGCCTCGTCGAGGACCGCGATCGCCGGCAGCGGCTGCAATAGAACCAGACTTGCGGAAGCCGATGCAGGCTTCCGTCGGGGCGCGTATGTCCTTCGCACGACCAGCAGGGCGTCAGGATGCCGGTCTTGGCCAATGCCATGACCAAGCCGAGAATACGCCCCTCGATCGGATTTTCCACCGGGTCGCTCGACAGTCGGGCCGGGGCCTCCGGGCAGCTAGGCGTGCAGGCGCACGTGCAAACTGGCGATTTCGAACATTGGCAGGGGATCGTGCAATCGGCGCAGGGACGATGCTCCGGCGCGAACAGCCGGACCTTGAGCGCATCGAGGTTTCGGCGCCGATCGTCGCGCGTCGCGCTGTCAACCGAGGGGGAAGCGATTTTCATGCTGCGAGCATGGGAAATGCGGCATTGATACCGCTATCCTAGGCCGAGCCCCTTAATGAGGGCTTGCGGAGCGCTTCCCGCGTATGCGGGACTACCGTAGCAGGAAAGCCGGAACGTGGTCGCCCATGCCGGTCACGCGTTCCGACCGATCGCCGCCCCGCTCAGCGGGTTCGGCATGCACCACATGCGGGCGCGGGGCATGGCGTTCCGGCTGAATATGGGGTTCCGGCTGGTGAACGGTTTCTACGTGTGCGCTGGACTCGTTCGTCGTGCGTGCTTCGGAGCGCCCACGGCGCCGACGCCCACGGCGTGGCTTGTCGCTCGATTGAGGAAGGGGCTCGCTAGCCGTAGCCGGGATGGCGGTGGGCATCTTGATCGCAACCGGAGCAGGGTCAATCGCCGCCGGCGCCGGCACGGCAGTCACGACAGTCACGGCAGGCACGATCGCGACCTGCGCCGTGGCGAGGTTCAAGGGCGGAATGCGCCGTCCAATAAGCGCTTCGATCGCCGCCAGGCGCTTGCCGTCGTCGGCGGTGGTTAAGGTGATCGCGCGGCCGCTACGGCCGGCGCGACCCGTCCGGCCGACGCGGTGAATGTAGTCCTCGGCATGATTGGGCACGTCGAAATTGACCACATGGCTCATGTCGGAAATATCGAGGCCGCGCGCGGCGACATCGCTCGCGACGAGAAACATGATCTTGCCTTCGCGAAAGCGGTCGAGCGTCGCGATCCGATCCGGCTGCGACATGTCGCCATGCAAGGGAGCGGCGTTGAAGCCGTCGCGCTCGAGGGCGCGCGCGAGCGTCGCCACATCGCGCTTGCGGTTGCAGAAGATGATTGCATTCTTCGGGGTCTCGGACCGGAGCAGGGCGCGCAACACATCGCGTTTGGCCTTTGGATCCTCGGGCGTGCGCACCAGGCCTTGCACGACGGTTTCCGCCGGCTTGTCGGGCGAAGCGACCGACACTGACAATGGATCGGACAGATAGGTCTCCGCCAGCCGGCGGATT
This sequence comes from Alphaproteobacteria bacterium, assembly GCA_009694135.1. Lineage (GTDB taxonomy): Bacteria > Pseudomonadota > Alphaproteobacteria > UBA6615 > UBA6615 > SHVS01. The sequence goes on along the minus strand of SHVS01000018.1, from coordinate 29,733 downwards.
TCCTTCGGCATGGTGGCCGAGAACATCAAGGTCTGACGCCGCTTGGGCAGAAGCTTGAAAATCTTCTCGATGTCGGGGATGAACCCCATGTCGAGCATGCGGTCGGCCTCGTCGATGACGACGATCCTGATATCGGCCATGAGCAGCCCGCCGCGCTCGATGTGGTCAAGCAGCCGGCCGGGTGTGGCGATCAACACATCAGCGCCGCGTTTGATCGCGGACTCCTGGTCGCCATAGCTGACGCCGCCAATCAGCAGCGCCTTGGTGAGCTTGTGATAGCGGCCGTAGGTATCGAAATTCTCGGCCACTTGCGCCGCCAATTCACGCGTCGGCTCGAGGATCAGCGAGCGCGGCATGCGGGCGCGGGCGCGGCCTTTGCCCAGAATATTGATCATCGGCAGGGTAAAGCCGGCGGTCTTGCCGGTCCCGGTCTGGGCGGTCCCGACTAGATCGCGCCCTGACAGCACGAGGGGGATCGCTTGCGCCTGGATCGGTGTTGGCGTGGTGTAGCCCGCATCGGCCACGGCGCGAAGAACCTCGGGCCCAAGCCCGAGGTCGGAAAAAGTTGAAGTCAAGCGGAGGGTTACCTATTCAATTGCGCGCCGGCTAAGACTAAAGCCTGGGCACGGTGAGAGCACTGAGATGTGTAAGGTAATGTTGGCATCACAAGCCTTCCCGTCAAGTAAAAGCGAGTGCGGACCGGCGATTGATGCCCGATTTTACCGCAACGAGGCACTTCCTGTAATGCGCCCTCAAGGTGTCAGAGCCGATAGCGCCGTCCGGCCTGGGAAGAGGGCGATCTGCACCTGAGTTATCAGGGCGCGAAACTTATTCTCTTCGCCGCTGGACACGGACCCATAGACACCGACCGTTGCAACCGCGCCATTGCAGAAGGCCGCTTGCACCGTAATTGGGGCCGTGCCGGTCGGCCCGCCGCGTAAAGTCGGCGGGTCGCCGCAGAGCGTTTGGTCATCCAGCCGAGCGGCGTTGAACACGAACACCACACGGTATTGCTTGAGCGCATTCTGGCCCGGTTGCGTGGTAAAATTGCTGCGCTGCAGTGAATTTTCCTCGTTGAGGATAGTGGTCACGAGCCGGGCGAAGGCAGCGTTATCGCCGCCGAACGGGTTGCCGACCACGATCGTGGTGAAGTCGCCGGCCGCGGCGGCCATGTCGTAATCATTGTGCGCGTTCAGCCGATGCACTGGCGCGATCGATACGCCGGACAGGGCGCAGCCGCCAAGGAGCTTCGCCAGGGTGGGCAACAGGTTAAGCGTGGTCCGCGACGGTAAAGCGCTTTTCCAAGACAAAGAGTACTTACCTTCGCCGTCGTGCAGAGGGACGCCGCCTCTTGCGACGGCATGTCAGTGCAACTTGCAGCTGTGTCTAATCTAATGCTTGAGGGCCGGGAGGCACAAGCCGAGGCGGACTTATAGCTTCTATACGTCGAGGTCGTGTTCGGAGACGAAACGCGCCTTCTCGCGGATGAACTCGAAGCGCAGCTCGGGCTTCTTGCCCATCAAGCGTTCGACCAACTCGCTGGTCGCCTTGGCCTTTTTGGCTTCCTTGGGGTCGAGCGCATTGGGCAGCATGACCTGCAACAACACGCGCTGGGCCGGATCCATGGTGGTCTCTTTCAGCTGTCGCGCCGGCATTTCGCCGAGGCCCTTGAAGCGGCTGATCTCGACCTTGCCGCTCTTGCCGAATTTCGATTTCAGCAACTTGTCGCGTTCGGCATCGTCGATCGCATAGACCGTCGTCCCGCCATGCGACAAGCGATAGAGTGGCGGCACGGCCAGGAACAAATGCCCGCGCGCGATCAGGTCGGGCATCTCGCGATAGAAGAACGTCATCAACAGCGCCGCGATATGCGCGCCGTCGACATCGGCGTCGGTCATGACGATGACGCGCTCGTAGCGCAGATCTTCGGCTTTGAAGTCCTTGCCCTGTTTGCAGCCAAGCGCCTGCACCAGATCTTGCAGTTCCTGATTGGCGCGCATCTTGTCGGTCGAGGCGCTGGCGACATTAAGGATCTTGCCGCGCAACGGAAGGATGGCTTGGGTCACGCGGTCGCGCGCTTGCTTGGCCGAGCCACCGGCGCTGTCGCCTTCGACCAGGAATAATTCGGTTCCGGCCTGGCCTTGGCGGCTGCAATCGGTGAGCTTACCGGGCAGCCGCGTGCGGCGCGTAGCCGATTTGCGCTCGAGTTCCTTCGATTGTTTGCGGCGCAGGCGCTCCTCGGCGCGCTCGATGGCCCAATCGATCAGCGCGCCGGACGCGGTCGGATCGCTTGCCAGCCAATGGTCGGTGTGGTCCTTGAGCTGCGCCTCGACCAGCTTGGCGGCCTCGGGCATCGACAACCGTTCCTTGGTCTGGCCCTGGAATTGCGGCTCGGCGATGAACAGCGACAGGACCACGGCGGCGCCGTCGACCACATCCTCGGCCGTGATCTGCGCCGCCCGGCGGTTGCCGACCTGCTCGCCATAGGCCTTGAACGCCTTAGTCAATCCGCTGCGGAGCCCTGATTCGTGGCTGCCGCCATCCGGCGTCGGGATCGTGTTGCAATAGGACTGGCTAAAGCCCTCGCCATCGGCCGGCCAGGCGATCGCCCATTCGACCCGCCCGGAGGCTTCGGCGAACTTCGCTTCGCCGGCGAAGACCGCCGCGCCGACTAGCGAGCGATCCGTCAGTTCCGAGCGCAGATAATCGCTCAGCCCATCGGGGAAGTGGAAGATCTCCGACTCTGGCACATTTGATGCCTTCGCCAACTTGGGCGCGCAGTTCCAGCGGATCTCGACGCCGCGGAACAGATAAGCCTTCGAGCGCGCCATGCGCAGAAGAGTCGAGGGGCGGAACTTTACCCCCGCACCAAAGATTTGCGGATCGGGGCGGAAAGCGACGCGCGTACCGCGGCGGTTGGGCGCTTGGCCGGCGTCGATCAGCTTGCTGGTCGGGACCCCGCGCGCATAGCTCTGGCGCCACAGCTTGCGGTCGCGGGCGACCTCGACTTCCAGCCATTCGGACAGGGCGTTCACGACGCTGATGCCCACGCCGTGCAGACCGCCGGCGGTTTCATATGAAACACCGGAGAACTTCCCGCCCGAATGCAGCGTGGTCATGATCACTTCGAGCGCCGAAGTCTTAGGGAATTTCGGATGCGGATCGATCGGGATGCCGCGACCGTTGTCGGAGACCGCCAGCGTGCCGTCCTCGGCCAGTTCGACCTCGATGCGGCTGGCATGACCGGCCACAGCCTCGTCCATGGCGTTGTCGAGCGCCTCGGCGAACAGGTGATGCAACGCGCGCTCGTCGGTGCCGCCGATATACATGCCCGGCCGGCGGCGGACCGGCTCTAATCCCTCCAGGACCTCGATGTCCTTGGCGGTGTAAGAGCCTTCGGCGCGCGGCGGTGCGTTGAACAGATCGTTGGCTTTCGGTTTGTCGGTACGCGCCAAGGCAGAATCCTGCACAGTTGGAATCTGCCGCCCACATACACGAGCCGTGCTAGACTTGCCAAAGCCTATGACGAGTCTAGCCGGAGCGGGGCGAACCGATGCCGGAACAAGAAGACGCCGACCCAGCGCCGCGTGGCGATCTGGCCATCCGCACGGTAGCGATGCCGGCTGACGCCAATGCGTCGGGCGATATCTTCGGCGGCTGGCTCTTGGCGCAGATGGATTTGGCTGGCGGCGCGGCGGCGGCTCGGCGCGCGCGCGGAAGGGTGGCGACGGTCGCCATCGACCGGATGGAGTTTCACCGCCCGGTGTTCATTGGCGACGTGCTCTCGGCCTATGTCGAGTTGCTGCGCGTCGGGCGCAGCTCGATGACCTACCGGATCGAGGCCTGGGCCGAGCGCCGCGCCGGCTCCGGGCCGATCAAAGTGACCCAGGGCGTGTTCACCTTCGTTGCCATCGACGCCGACCGCCGGCCGCGGCTGGTATCGCAAGAGCGCGCGGGCTAGGCGATGCACCGCGGCCTTGCGCATGGCGCGATCGCGGCGGTCATCGCGGCCGGACCGGCTATGGCTGGCCCTGCCGACGTGACCAAAGTCGAGGTCATTCGCACCGGCGACAGCTACCGCTTCGACGTGACCGTGAAACACGACGGCGAAACGCCGGAGCATTTCACCGATCGTTGGGAAGTCCTTTTGCTCAATGGGACGGTCGTCGGCACGCGCGTCCTGCTGCAGCCGCATCCCAACGAGCAGCCGTTCACCCGATCGCTTGGCGGCGTGCGCGTGCCCGACGGCGAACGCAGCGTGAAAGTGCGCGCGCGCGAGACGATCAACGGCTTCGGCGGCAAGGAGATCACCGTCGCCGTGCCGCGCTAGTCAAATCTACGGTCCAAGAGGAGGAGACACACGCAATGCCGGTCAGTGACGAAGAACGCCTGAAGCTGCGCGGCTGGGCCGAGAGGCGGCGCAAGAACTACGTCGGCCTCGCCTTGCAAATGGCCAAGCTGGACGAGGAAAAAAAGGCCGACGCGGCGGCGGTCGAGATCAGCTACAACAAGCTCAAGCGCCTGCGCGAGGAATTCGAGGAAGCCAAGCGGGTGCTGACCGCGCTGGATTGATCCCCGAAAACGCGACGAGCGCCCAACCGGGCGCCCGTGCTTCAGCGAACCGACAGAAACGCCTCTTAGACCGAATAGTACATCTGGTACTCGATCGGGTGCGGCGTGTGCTCGTAGTTGATGACTTCCTCGTGCTTGAGCGCGATGTAGGATTCGATCAGATCCTTCGACATCACATCGCCCTTGGTGAGGAAGTCGTGGTCGGCTTCCAGCGCCGACAGCGCCTCGCGCAGGCTGCCGCACACGGTCGGAACCTTGGCCAGTTCCTTCGGCGGCAGGTCGTAAAGGTTCTTGTCCAGGGGATCGCCTGGGTGGATCTTCTTCTGGATGCCGTCGAGCCCGGCCATCAGCATGGCGACATAGCCGAGATACGGGTTGGCGCCTGGATCGGGGAAACGCACTTCGATGCGCTTGCCCTTGGGGCTCGCGGAATGCGGAATGCGGATCGAGGCCGAGCGGTTGCGCGCTGAATAGGCAAGCAACACCGGCGCCTCGTAGCCCGGCACCAGCCGCTTGTAGCTGTTGGTCAGCGGGTTGGTGAAGGCGTTGATCGCCTTGGCATGCTTGATCACGCCGCCGATGTAATAGAGGCACATCTCCGACAGATCGGCGTAGCCCGAGCCGGCGAACAAAGGCTTGCCCTTCTTCCATAGCGACTGGTGGCAGTGCATGCCGGAGCCGTTATCGCCCTTGATCGGCTTCGGCATGAAGGTCGCCGACTTGCCATAGGAGGCCGCGACATTATGCACGACGTATTTATACGTCTGCATGTTGTCGGCCGTCTTCACCAGCGTGTCGAAGACGAGGCCGAGTTCGTGCTGCGAGGGCGCCACTTCGTGGTGGTGCTTCTCGACCTTGACGCCCATGTTCTTGAGCGTGGTCAGCATCTCGGCGCGCAGATCGACGCAGGCGTCGACCGGGGCGACCGGGAAATAGCCGCCCTTGACCGGCGGACGGTGGCCGAGATTGCCCTCGGGCAAATCCTTGCCAGTGTTCCACGGGGCTTCCTCGCCGTCCACGCGATAGAAGACGTGGTTCATGGTCACGGCGAAACGCACGTCGTCGAACACGAAGAATTCGGCCTCGGGACCGAAATAAGCCGTGTCGGCAACGCCGGTCGACTTGAGGTATGCCTCGGCGCGCTTGCCGCAGCTGCGCGGATCGCGCGCATAAGGCTCGCCCGAGGTCGGCTCGTACACGTCGCAAATAATGTTGAGCTGCGGCTGGGCGGCAAAAGGATCCATGACCGCAGTCGAAAAGTCGGGCATCAGCGTCATGTCGGACTCGTTGATCGCCTTCCAGCCGGCGATCGAGGAGCCGTCGAACATGATGCCTTCGGCCAAAATTTCTTCGTTTATCGTCGAAACATGCTGGGTCGTGTGCTGCAACTTGCCACGCGGGTCGGTGAAGCGCAGGTCCACGTACTCCACGTCGTTGTCTTTGATCAGCTTGAGAACTTTATCGGCGCTTGACATCCTTCGTCTCCCCGTTTTGGGCCGGTCGCGGCGCGGGACTATGCCGAAGCGCCCCGGTCCCGGCAAAGCGATTCGCGTCGCAGCGGGCGCGTGACTTGCGCGCAGCCGTGCGAGAAACTGGCCGGGTCGACTTGTGCGGACAGGAAGGGCGCATGCGCTCAGGCAATGCCATCTTCGCCAGCGGCGGAACCACGGTGTTCGAGGTCATGAGCGGCCTGGCGCGCGAGCATGGGGCGATAAACCTCGGCCAGGGCTTCCCCGACGAGCCAGGACCGGACAGCGTGATCGCGGTCGCGGTCATGGCGCTGACCGAGCAGTCAAACCAGTATCCGCCGATGATGGGAATACCGGAACTGCGACAGGCGGTCGCGGCGCATAACCGGCGCTTCTACAGCCTCGAGGTGGATTGGCGGCAGGAGGTGCTGGTCACCTCGGGAGCGACCGAGGCGTTGGCGGCGTCCATTCTCGGCCTGGTCAGTCCGGGCGATGAGGTGGTGCTGATCGAGCCCCTGTATGACAGCTACCTGCCGATCGTGCGCCTGGCCGGCGGCATACCGCGGTTGGTGCGGCTGGAGCCGCCCGACTGGCGCCTGCCGCGCGCGGCGCTGGCGGGGGCCTTCGGCCCGCGCACCAAGCTGCTCATACTCAACTCGCCGATGAACCCCTGTGGCAAGGTCTTTCAGCGCGAGGAACTCGGTTTTCTCGCTGGGCTGCTTGCCCGCCATGACACCGTGGCGCTGTGCGACGAGGTCTACGAGCATTTGGTGTTCGATGGTGCCGGTCATCTGCCGCTGATGTGTTTGCCGGAGATGCGCGAGCGCTGCGTGCGCATCGGCTCGGCCGGCAAAACCTTTTCCATGACCGGATGGAAGGTCGGCTACGTCACCGCCCCGCCGGCGCTGCTGTCGCCGATCGCGAAGGCACACCAGTTCCTGGTGTTCACCACCCCGCCCAATTTGCAGCACGCGGTCGCGGCCGGGCTGGCGCTCGACGACACCTATTTCGCCGGCTTGGCGCAACGGATGCAGGCCAAGCGCGACCGTCTGACCCAGGGCCTCGCGCGCCTTGGCTTCGACCCGCGGCCGAGCGCCGGCACTTATTTTCTCAACGCCGGTTTCGCCAAGCTCGGCCACGATGCCGACGATGTGAGTTTTTGCCGCCGCCTAACCATCGAGGCCGGGGTGGCGGCCATTCCCGTCAGCGCCTTCTATGCCGAATCCGGGCCGCGCGACCATGTGCGCTTCTGCATCTGCAAGCAGGACAGTGTGCTGGATGCAGCCGTGGAGCGGCTGGAACGCTACTTCACTCGCGGCCATCGCTTGACGGCGAGCGCGGGTGGGGACTAGACCTGCCCCTGCGTGTGGTGGCTATAGCTCAGTTGGTTAGAGCACCAGATTGTGGATCTGGGGGTCGAGGGTTCAAGTCCCTCTAGCCACCCCATTACACGCGCCCTCCGGTACCCAATTTATAACCCTTTGGAACCCTCCGCGACCGGGGGTCGCAGGGGGCGCAGTTTTGTTCCAGATCAAAGATGCAGGCCATCGGCCCCCCCTAAGCTCTCGCTTGTACCGGCGCGGGCATTTCGTTTGCGCCAGAGGCGGAGGCTCGGACCATGGCGAAAAACACTCCGGGGATGATCGGAGCTACAGCGGCGATGGGCTTCATCGTTGGGCAGTATGGCGTGGCGACGATCCTGTTCGTCGCTCCCCAAAGCGGCCTCGGCGGCGGTACCTTGGTTTCGCTGCTTCTTCCCTTGGCGGTGTCGGCTGTCGGCGCCCTTATCGGCGTGATGTTGACCCGCTCGGTCGCGACCGCAGGTAGCTCGGGCCGCAGCGATTGGGGTCAGGTGCACACGGCTTAGCTCCCCCTGTCGTTCATACAAGTGAAGCGGGCCGCGGCGGTTGCCGCGGCCCGAGTCATTTTCACGGGCCGGTTGGGAAAAAGAAAGGGGGCGCCGAAGCGCCCCCTTGGTAGCGTGTCCGTTCGAGCAAGGCCTAGAAATCCATATCGCCCATGCCGCCGCCGCCCTGACCCGGGTGGCCACCGCCGCCCTTCTTCTCTTGCTTCTCGGCGATCATGGCTTCGGTGGTAATCAACAGACCCGCCACCGAGGACGCGTCCTGCAGCGCCAGGCGCACGACCTTGGTCGGGTCGATGATGCCGGCCTTGACCATGTCCTTGTACTCGCCGGCCTGGGCGTCGTAGCCGTAGTTGAAGTCCTTGCCCTCGAGCAGCTTGCCGGTGATGACAGCGCCGTCCTGGCCGGCGTTTTCGGCGATCTGCCGTGCCGGAGCGAGGATCGCGCGGCGAACGATGTCGACGCCGACCCGCTGGTCATGGTTGTCGGGCTTGAGTCCGGCAATCGCCTTCGTGGCATAGAGCAGGGCTACGCCGCCGCCCGGAACGATGCCTTCCTCGACCGCGGCGCGGGTCGCGTGCATCGCGTCTTCGACGCGATCCTTGCGCTCCTTGACCTCGATCTCGGTCGCGCCGCCGACGCGGATGACCGCAACGCCGCCGGCCAGCTTGGCCAGACGCTCTTGCAGCTTCTCCTTGTCATAGTCCGAAGTGGTCTCTTCGATCTGCGCCCGGATCTGGCCGCAGCGACCCTCGATGTCGGACTTCTTGCCGGCGCCGCTGATGACGGTGGTGTCATCCTTGTTGATGGTCACCCGCTTGGCGCGGCCGAGCATGTCGAGCGTGACGTTCTCGAGCTTGATGCCAAGGTCCTCGGAGACCACCTGGCCGCCGGTCAGGATGGCGATATCCTCGAGCATCGCCTTGCGCCGGTCGCCGAAGCCGGGGGCCTTGACCGCCGCCACCTTCAAGCCGCCGCGCAGCTTGTTGACGACCAGCGTCGCCAGGGCCTCGCCTTCGATGTCCTCGGCGATGACCAGAAGCGGACGACCCGACTGCACGACGGATTCGAGCAGCGGGAGCATCGGCTGCAGGCCAGAGAGCTTCTTTTCGAACAGGAGAATGTACGGATCCTCCAGCTCGACCAGCATCTTCTCGGCGTTGGTGATGAAATACGGCGAGGCATAGCCGCGGTCGAACTGCATCCCTTCGACAACTTCCAGCTCGGTCGTCAGCGACTTCGCTTCTTCGACCGTGATCACGCCTTCATTGCCGACCTTGTCCATGGCTTCGGCGATCATGTCGCCGATCTCGCGCTCGCCATTGGCGGCGATCGTTCCGACCTGCGAGATCTCCTGGCTGGTCTTGACCTTCTTCGAGCGCTTCTTCAGGTCCGCAACCACGGACTCGACCGCCAGGTCGATGCCGCGCTTGAGGTCCATCGGGTTCATGCCGGCGGCCACGGCCTTGACGCCTTCGCGCACGATCGCTTGCGCGAGAACGGTCGCGGTGGTGGTGCCGTCGCCGGCCAGGTCGTTGGTCTTGCTGGCGACTTCGCGCACCATCTGCGCGCCCATGTTCTCGAACTTGTCGGAGAGCTCGATCTCCTTGGCGACGGTCACGCCGTCCTTGGAGATGCGCGGGGCGCCGAACGACTTGTCGATGACGACGTTACGGCCCTTGGGACCGAGGGTCACCTTGACCGCGTCGGCGAGGATATCGACGCCGCGCAGCATGCGCTGGCGGGCGTCGGTGGAGAAGCGGACTTCTTTGGCTGCCATGATTCTGGACCTTCCTAGTGCGGGCTGGCCTTACGCGGCCTTGCGAGCGGATTTCGAGGCACCTTCGACGATGCCCATGATGTCGGATTCCTTCATGATCAGCAGCTCGTCGCCGCCGATCTTGACCTCGGTGCCCGACCATTTGCCGAACAAAACCCGGTCGCCGGCCTTGACGTCGAGCGGGACCAACTCGCCGCGGTCATTGCGCGCGCCCGGCCCAACGGCCAGCACTTCGCCCTGCATCGGCTTTTCCTTGGCGGTATCGGGAATGATGATCCCGCCGCTGGTCTTCGCGTCCTCTTCCAGGCGCCGCACAACCACACGGTCATGCAGGGGTTTGAAATTCATGGGGTACCTCCAATAGTGGGTTCGGGGGATGAGTTAGCACTCATCCATGGCGAGTGCCAGAGCTGGAATGTTGTATTGCGCGCCCTGACCGTCAAGGGCCAGGGAGAGTTTTCCATGCGATAGGGGCGAGAGGGTTTACCCAGGATTCACGAGAGCCGGGTCAGAATCCAACCCGCAACTGCTTCCAAAAGAGGGTGCCATGGACGGTCATGAGAACGGCAATACCGCCTACGATCTGCTTGATAGCTGGAAAAACCAGCTTCAGCTGAGCTATGTGAAGCTCGCGAGCTCCATCGCGCGTTACGAACAGACGACCCAGCTGACCAGCGAGCGCGAGCAATACCGCCAACTGGACCGGATCGCCCGCGATATCGAACGCGCCGAATACGCGCTCAAACTGTTCCGCTTGCAGCAAACGAACCTGGCGGCGGCCTCGATTGTCAACGAACGCCGCGGCGCCGCCGCTTAGTATCCGCAGATCTAGCGGCGCAGCGAATCCAGATAGGCGATGATGTTGTCGATCTCGGCCGGTTCGAAGGCGAACTCCGGCATTTCGCTCTCGTGGTGGCCGACGGCGATGCCTTCGGCCAGCGCCTCGGCCAGATCCTCGGGCGGATAGCGCCGCGCGACATCGGCCAGCGCCGGGGCGTCGGGGTGGCGGCTCTTGGTGCCGGTGGCCACGGTATGGCACCCCAGGCAATACTGCTCGACCAGGTCCCGTCCGGCGCTTGCGCCGCCCGGGGCATCTGTCTCCGACCGAGTGCATGCAAGCGTCAACAGCACGAGCGCCATGCTTGGCCAGCGCTTCATTCCGGCTCCCCCTCTGACCCCTCTCGGCGCACCAACCCCGCGCGCCGCTTCAGTCCTTTATACTTATACTGCGGCTGCAGCCGCCACGCTGCACGCGGCTCCATCGGCCCCGATCGCCCGCCAAAGCCTGTAGCGCAATCCCGTGGCGCGAACCAGGGCGCGTTCATTCAATATATGGACATTGGTAATCATTCTCTTGTACGGTTAGTCCAACATGAGTCGTCTTACGGTTGTCCTATTGGCCGCGTTTGGCGTGGCACTGGTCGCCGGAACAGGACAGTTGAGCTCGGCCGCGCCGGCCCTAGGCGCCGAGCTGCAAATCGCGCAAGCGCGTGCGACCCCTGGAATATCGCCCGAACTCCAGCGGTGGCGCTTCGAGGCGTCGATGGGCGGGTTCTATACCGATCCAATCGTCCGCCGCTATGTCATCGCGATTGGCGAAAAACTGACCTCGCAAATCGATTTTTCCGACGGCTATGGCGCGGATAACGTCAATTTCGAGTACTACGTGCTCGATAGTCCGGTCGTCGGCGCCTATGTGCTTCCTCCCGGCCGGATTTATGTCACGCGCGGCTTGTTGGCGGCGGCGAATAACGAGGCCGAGGTCGCGGCGCCCGTCGCCCATGAGTTGGCGCATGTCACGCTTGGCCATGCGCATAGCTCGGCTCCGCCGGAGATTTTGCGCAACCGCGAGGCCCTTGTGGCCTATAACCTCACAATCGAAGAGCAGGCCGACCGGCTGAGCCTCGATTATATGGTGCGCGCCGGTTATGACCCTTGGGCGCAGGCGGCGATGCTGCGCAAGGTGTCCGCCGATTTCGAGGTTTTGTCGCGCCTCTCGGAATTGCAGCGGCGGCCGAGCGCGGTGCGCGCCGACACGCAACGCGCGATCATGGAACGTCTGGGCTTGGTTGAGGCGGCACTGCGCGAGTCCGCCTTTCCGCAGCCTGCGGCCGCAACCAACGATCGCCACCTGGAAATCGTGAATGGGATGGTGTTCGGCGACCTGCCCAACTCCGGGGTCGTGCGCGGGCGTGCATTCTATCACTCCGGCTTGCGCCTGACCTTCGAGGCGCCAGCCCAGTTCAGCATCGCCACCGGCCGCGCGAGCCTGTTCGCCGCCGGCCCGGAGGGCGCCAGCATGGACATCGAACGGCGCGAGTTACGCGGAGTGACGCTGGCGTCGATGTCCGAATACTTGCGCAAGTTTGGCGCACGCGGGCTCGAGCTGACCGATGTCGAGGACGCGACCATCAACGGCATGCGGGCGGCGACCGGCAATGCCCAGGTCGAGAGCCGCGTCGGCGGAGTGTTCTTTATACGCATGGCGGCAATCCAGTTTGACCCCTCGTTCATGTTGTCGGTGCGCTATGCCGTGCCAGCCAAATATTCTGAGACGATGAAAGACGAGATCGCCCGTTCGCTGGCCTCGATCCGCGCCCTTTCGGTCGAGGAGGCGCGGCAAGTGCAGCCGCTGCACGTCAATGTCGTGCGCGTTGCTCCGGGCGAAACCTTGGAGAGCCTGGCTGCGCGCATGTCGGTCGGCGATTTGCGGCTTGAGCGCTTCCTCGCGCTCAACGGTTTTGGCATAGCATCCAGCGTGCCGCCGGGAACGCGCGTCAAGCTGGTCGTCGAATAACGCTGGCTGCGCCGCACTGCCAAAATTCAATCAGAGTCGCGTGACAAAGTAACAAGCGCAGCCGCTCCATCGGCGCGGATGCGGGCGCGATCATTTCGGGGGAGGAACTGCCATGCTCAAGGTTCTCGGCCGCAAGAACTCGGGCAATGTGCAGAAGATCCTTTGGGCTTGCGCCGAACTTGGTCTGCCCTTCGAGCGCGATGATTACGGCGGCGCCTTCGGCAAGGTGAATGAGCCGGCGTTCCGCGCCCTCAACCCGAATGGTCTCGTCCCGGTGATGATCGAGGATGGCTTTGCCCTGTGGGAATCGAACACCATCCTGCGCTATCTAGCCTCCCGCTTCGGCGATGGCCGGCTGCTGCCGGCCGATGCCCGCGCGCGCGCCAATGTCGAGCGCTGGATGGATTGGCAGCTTTCGGCGCTTAATCCGGCGATCGGGCCGCTGTTTCTGGCGCTGGTGCGCGGCCGCCCGGAAGAAAAGACACCCGACGCGATCAAACCGGCGCTTGAGCGCACCACGCGCGCCTTCACGCTGCTTGACGGGCAATTCGCCGGAAAGCGATTTGTCGAGGGCGAGGAGATGACGGTCGCCGATATCGCGCTCGGGATTTTCACCTATCGCTGGTTCGCCTTGCCGATCCCGCGCCCGACCTTACCGGCGTTGACGGCGTGGTATGATCGGCTGACCGAGCGGGCGGGTTTCCGCGAGCATGTCATGGTCGGGCTAATCTAACCGGCGATGCCAGCCTCCTGCACCGGCGCGCGTTTGTTGGTCGGGGCGCTCGTTCGCCATGGCGTCGATCACGTCTTCTGTTTGCCGGGCGAGAGTTTCCTTGGCGTGCTCGATGCGCTGCGCGACGCGCCTGGCGTGCGCGTCGTAACCTGCCGTCACGAGGGCGGGGCGGCGATGATGGCCGAGGCCGACGCCAAGCTGACCCAGCGCCCGGGCGTCGCCATGGTGACGCGCGGGCCGGGGGCGGCGAATGCCATCGCCGGGCTATTCGTCGCCAAGCATGATTCCACGCCGCTCGTGTTGTTCGTCGGGCTGCCGCCGCGCGCTCTGGCCGGACGCGGCGCGTTTCAGGAAATCGAGCTCGAGCGGCTGTTCGCGCCGCTGGCGAAATATGTCGCGGTGATCGATCGCGCGGAGCGCGTTCCCGAATTGGTCGCGCGCGCCTTCGCGACCGCGTCCGCCGGACGTCCGGGCCCGGTCGTGCTTGGCCTGCCCGAGGACATGCAGGCCGAGAGTGCGTCGGTCGAGGGCGTCGAGCCGATGCCGGTCGCTCGCGCCGCGCCTGATCCATCCGCCGTCGCCGAGATCGTTGCGCGGCTGGAACGCGCCGAGCGCCCGCTCGCTATCGTTGGCGGCGGCGGCTGGACTGCGGCCGCAACGGACGCATTGGTGGAATTTGCGTCGATGTGGGCGATCCCTGTCGCGAGCGCGTTTCGCCGCCAGGATTTTCTCGACAACACGCACGCCTGCTATGCTGGTCATCTTGGCCTCGCCCTCGACCCGAAGCTCGCCGAGCGCGTCAAATCGGCCGACCTTGTGCTCGCGCTCGGCACGCGGCTGGGCGAGGTCACCACCAGCCGCTACACGCTGCTGGACGCACCCGATCCGCGTCAGACCCTGATTCATCTTCATGCCGATGCCGAGGAGTTAGGCCGCGTGTATCGCACGGCGCTGGCGGTCGTGGCGAGCAGCGGCCCGGCCTTGGCCGCGCTCGCCGCGGTGCGTCCGCGGCGCAAACCGGTTCGCCGCGCCTGGCTGCATGAGGCACATGCGGATTACCTCGCGCACAGCACGCCTGGGCCGGAACGCGCCATGCTCGACCTGGCGCATGTCGTCGCCGGGCTGAACAAGGTCTTGCCGGCGGATGCGATCGTGACCAATGGGGCCGGCAACTATGCTGCCTGGGTCAATCGCTACTGCCGCTATCGATCCTTCGGCAGCCAGCTTGCCCCGACCAGCGGTTCGATGGGCTATGGCCTGCCGGCGGCGATCGCGGCCAAGCTGCGCGCGCCCGAGCGGGTGGTGGTCGCCTGGGCGGGAGACGGCTGCTTCCAGATCAGCCAGCAGGAGCTGGCGACGGCCGCGCAAGAGGGTGCGGCGGTCATTCTGTTGGTCGTCAACAATAGCAGCTACGGCACCATTCGTATGCATCAGGAGAAGATCTTTCCGGGACGCATCGTCGCGACCGAACTGGTCAACCCGGATTTTGTCGCCCTTGCCCGCGCCTATGGGCTGTACGCGGAGCGGGTCGAAGAGACGCGTGGTTTTCCCGCCGCATTCGTGCGGGCGCGGGCTTCGGGTGGGCCGGCGCTGATCGAGCTAAAAACCGCTATCGAGGCGATTTCGCCTAGCCAGACGCTCAGCACACTCCGAGGCGCGAAGCGTCGCGGTCGGCGCGCGGCCTTGTAGGTGAGGGGGCCTTCGGGTAATGAGTGCGCCCTGCTGGGTTAATGCGGTTGTGGCGGAACCGGTAGACGCGCAACGTTGAGGGCGTTGTGGGGGCAACCCCGTGGAGGTTCAAGTCCTCTCAGCCGCACCACTTGGCAGATACCAGGCTAACTGACGGATGGATCGAGTGGGTGTCGCCCAAAGCGCACCAAAAGCGGCTGTGGCGGAATTGGTAGACGCACTAGCTTCAGGTGCTAGCGGGCGCAAGCTCGTGGGGGTTCGAGTCCCTCCAGCCGCACCATCCTTCCTGCTTTTCTTGCAGACGCGCTGCGCGCTTTTGGGGGGGCGAGTCCCTCCAGCCGCACCATCCTTGCGGCCCGTTATTTCGCGCCGGGTGCCGTTTTAAGCACGCAGCAATTCGAGCGGCTTGGCCTGCTGCAGTGTCTTCGGCGTGCGGGCGATGCCCCACCACCGCTCGGACGCAGTGGCATAGAGGCGGCGGAAGTCGAGCCGGTACTTCAGATCGCCGGCATCGAGATCATTAAGCGGCGGCTGCTCGCCATAGAGCCCGCCTTTGACCTTGCCACCCATGATGAAATGCGGCGCGGCGGTGCCGTGATCAGTGCCGTTGCTGCCGTTCTCGGCGACGCGGCGACCGAACTCGGCGTAGGTCATCAGCAGCACGCGTTCCCAGGCGCCGGCCTTGATCATCACATCGCGGAACTTGGCCAAGCCCTCGGCAAACTGCGTTAGAAGTTGGCGCTGCGTCCCGAGTTGCCCGGCGTGGGTATCAAAACCGGCATGGCGGATTTTATAGACCGCGGTGGGCGTACCGGAAGCGATGAGCCGGGCCGTGACCGCCAACTGCCGGGCGAAGCGATTCTGCGGCCAGTCGTCGGTGGGCTGGTTGGTTACGGCCGCAAGCCGTCCGCCAAGGTCGTTGGCGGCCGAGCGTACTTCGCCGCGTACGGCAAGCACATGCGCCAAAGCGGCATTCGCCGTGCGCGCGGGCGCCTCGGGCGTATTCATCGCCTGGCGAATGAAGGCCTCCGGCTCCTCGAGCGCGATCGCCTTCACGTCACCGCCGGCAAGCGGACCGAGCGGTCCGCCAAGCACGACGCCATCGGTGGCGAAAACACGTTTGACCTTCGCCTCGGCGAAGATGCCGCCGATCCAGCCTTCGGCGCGCACTTCCTTGGGGTCGGAGGCAGTCTCGACCACTTCGATCGAGCGGAAATGCGAGCGATTGGGATCGGCGTAACCGACGCCCAAGGCGATCGCCAAATCCTTGCCCTGCCAAGCCGGCATCAGCGGCTCGAGCACCTTGTTGAGCGCGAGCTTCTCGTCGAGCGGCAGCACCTCGTCGCGCGACAGCGCCAGGCGCGGGCGCAGCGACGTATAGAGCGGGTCGGCAAAGGGGACGATGGTGTTGAGCCCGTCATTGCCGCCATTGAGTTCGATCAACACCAGGACCCGGTCCTTGAAGTCGTGGGGCGCGGTTGCGGCCGAGGCCGGCAGCGTCGGGACCAATGCCGCGGCAGACGAGGCGAGCAGAAAATCGCGACGGCGCATGGGCATTTCCCTATTTCAATTGGTAGACGGGATCATTGAGCAAGCGGCGGACCATGGCGCCGCTCGCCAGCGGATCGAGCGTGGCGATATCGACCGGCGGCAGCGGCACGAGCAGCGACGCCACTTGGGCACTCGGCAGCCACACCTCGGGCAGGGCGCGGACCCAGCGCTCGATCGTCGCGCCGAAGGGGGTTGGACGGTTGGCGGCGGGTTGCGGCGGGGCGGCCATTTGCGGTTGCGGCGCCATTTCCGCCATCGCGCCAGGGCCGGCCATTACGCCGCCCATGGCGTTGTCAGCCGGAGCATTGGCACCTTGCCGCGCCTCGGCGCGGGCTTCTTGCCGTTCGGCGCGGGCCTCTTGCCGCGCTTCGATAGGCGTCTGGGCCAGCTGCGTAACCGGTTGTGGCGGAGCCTGGGCCAGCATTTGCGCTTGAGCCTTGGCGTCAGCCAGGGCCCTCACCTCAGCCTCGGCTTTCGCCTTCGCCTGAGCCTCGACAAAAGCGGCGAGGCCGCCGGTCGGCGCTGGAGTGCGCGGCAGCGCGGGTGCGCCTTGTCCGCCGGTGACGAAGCGGATGATCTCTTGGCGCTGCAAATAGGTGTCGCTATTGATCCAGGTTAAACCGCCCGGCCAGCCTTTGACGTTCGGCGGATCGAACAGGTCCTGACCCATGCGCCGTGCGACCGTGACCAGCGGCGCGCCTTCGGACAAAGTGACGCCGAAGGTCCGCAGAGTGCCGACCAGCAATTCGACTGGCGACTTGACCAGCGTGCCGCGGTTGGCTTCCGCCCAGAACGCATCGCTCAGCCACAATGCGCGCAGCAGCGGCTTCATCTCGTAGTTGTTCTGCCGAAATATCGCCGCCAAGCGCTTGACTTCGGAGGGATCGGGCTGCGGCGAAACAAACGCCACCCACAGGCTTTTGACGATGCGCTCCGAGGTGCGCGGATCGGCGAGCAGCAGGGCAACCACGTCATCGCCGGTGAAATTGCCGGCTTGGCCGAGGATTGCCTTGCGGCCGCCGTCATGGCGCGCGGCGAAGGACTGAAACTCACCCGTGCGCGGGTCGTAGGCATAGCCGGTCAGGGCGCGCGCGATCTCCTTGATGTCGGTCTCGGCGTAATTGCCCTCGCCAAGCGTGAACAGTTCGAGCAGTTCGCGCGCGAGATTCTCATTCGGCGCCTGCTGCCCCAGCGCAAAGCGCTGCGGGTTGGACACGTTGTCGAGATAGATCAGCATCGCCGGATCGTGCACGATCCCCGCCAACAGTTTGCCGAAATTGCCAAGCGCGTGCTGGCGAAACAACTGGTTCTGCCGATAGATCAGCGCCGGAAAACGGACTTTTTGCAGGCTCGAGGTGAAATGCCCGTGCCAGAACAGGGTCATCATCTCGGTGACCGGGGAGGGCGTATTCGCCATCTCCTCCATCCACCACGACTTGAGTTCGATTTCCTGGCTGCGTTGGAGATCCTGGTACTTTTTGCGCTCCGTCTCGTTCATGTCCTGAACTCGTGGCGGCTCGGTCCATTTGAGCGCAAAGCCGGGCGGCGGGGACGCGGGCTCGGTGCGCGCACTGGCCAATACCCGGTCAACCGCGGCGGCGCGATTGAGCGCGCGCAGCTCATCGGCCTCAGAGGTCGTCGCGGCGAAGCCGGTGCGCGTCAGCAAATGGCGCGCGTCACCGACCTCAATCGCCGCTACAGGCGCGGCGATGTGCGTTAAGCCAAGAAGCGCTGCTATGGCGAAAACCTGCTTCGATTTGCGCATTTTCCCCCAACAAAAAACAACCTCGGTCCGATGCGATCCGCACTCTCAGCATATCGAATCTTGCGCCCAACCGAATAAACCTGTGATGAATGCCGCTGAGCCAGACTCGCGCATTTCTGCACTCATTGGTTAATTCAGCCGCATCCGCTTATGCTTGACAAGGGACAATGGGGCCGCAGGGGCGGGAATGAAACAGGAACAAACATCATCTGATACCGATAGGTTGCCAGTGCGCGGTGCGGGGCTGCTTGGCCGCTTACGCGGTTACATAATTACTGGCGTGCTAGTCACGCTGCCGATCTGGATCACGATCTATTTTTCCTGGGGCGTAGTCTATAATATTGATTCCTTGATCGAGCCCCTGATCCCGGCGCGATACAATCCGAATACTTATCTGCCCTTCGCCGTTCCCGGAATCGGCTTGGTCGTTTTGTTATGCGCTCTAGTCGTTATCGGATGGGTCGCGGCCAGCCTGTTTGGACGGTTCTTGGTCCGGATGGGCGAAAGCGTCGTTGGGCGGATGCCCTTTATCCGCACCGTGTATAGCAGCACGAAACAAATCGTCGAAAGCGTCTTGGCGCAGAAGGCGGCGTTCAGCGAAGTGGTATTGATCGAGTTTCCGCGCCGGGAATGCTGGGTGCTTGGTTTCGTGACCGGCAAGACCGAGGGCGAAATCCAAGATGTTACGGAAGACGAGGTGATCAACGTCTTTGTGCCAACCACGCCGATTCCGACTTCCGGTTTTCTTTGCTATGTGGCGCGGAGCGAAGTTGTCCCGCTCAGCATGTCGGTCGAGGACGGGATGAAGCTGGTCGTGTCCGGCGGCATCGTCGCGCCGCCGGATCGCCGCCCGCCCGAAGCGCGTAAGGCCAAGCGCGTGCCCGCGGCGAAGCCGCATACCGTTGTCGGTCCGGGCCCAAGATCTGACGGCAACGACTAATCTCGCCTCAACCGGCGCGCGCGTATTTCACCACCGCGTCGCGCTCGAACAGGTAAAGCAATACCCGTAACGCCGCGCCGCGTGCGCCGGTCAGCGTCGGGTCGCGTTCGAGCGCCAACCTGGCGTCATCGCGCGCGATTTCTAATAAATCGCTGTGCAGGCCCAGATCGGCGAGGCGAAACATGGGCAGGCCCGATTGGCGCGTGCCGAGGACCTCGCCGGCCCCGCGCAGGCGTAAATCCTCTTCGGCGATGCGAAATCCGTCGTCGGTTTCGCGCAGAATGTTGATTCGCGCGCGCGCGCCTTGGGTGAGCGGCGGCGCGTAAAGCAACAGGCAGGTGCTGGCGCGGCTGCTGCGGCCGACCCGGCCGCGCAGTTGGTGCAGTTGCGCCAAGCCGAAGCGCTCGGCGTGTTCGATCACCATCACCGTCGCCGCCGGCACGTCGACGCCGACTTCGATCACAGTGGTTGCGACCAGAATATCGATCCCTCCATTGGAGAAGCTCGCCATGACGCGATCTTTCTCCAAAGGTTTGAGGCCGCCATGCACCAGCCCGACGCGGGCGCCAAAGCGCTCGGTGAGCGAGCGATGCCGCGCGGTCGCGGCCTCCAGGTCGAGTTCTTCCGATTCTTCGACCAAGGGGCAGACCCAATAGACCTTCGCACCGCTGTCGATGGCGCGGGCGACCGCCGCGATCACCTCGTCCAGCCGCTCGATGGGCAGCGCGCGGGTGTCGACCGGCTTGCGGCCGGCGGGTTTCTCGGTCAGGCGCGAGCCGTCGAGATCGCCATAGGCGGCGAGCATCAGCGTGCGCGGAATTGGCGTCGCGGTCATGACCAGGAGATCGACGGCCTGCCCCTTGGCGGTCATCAGCATGCGCTGATGCACGCCGAAGCGATGCTGCTCGTCGATCACGGCGAGGCGCAGATCGGCGAAGCCCACTTCCTCTTGCACCAGCGCATGGGTGCCGACGGCGAGTGCGATGCGTCCCTCGGCCAAGGCCGCGCGCGACGCCTCGCGTTCGCGCCCCTTGTCGCGCCCAGTGAGCAGCACGACCTCGATGCCCGCGGCGGCGGCCAGCGGAGCGATGGTGGCGTAATGCTGGCGGGCGAGAAGTTCGGTCGGCGCCATCAGCGCCGCCTGACCGCCGGCCTCGGCGGCGATCAGCATGGCAAGGAAAGCGACGACCGTCTTACCGCTGCCGACATCGCCTTGCAGCAGCCGCAGCATGCGGTTGGGCGAGGCCAGGTCGCGCTCGATCTCGTCGATGGCCTGTTCCTGGCTTGCCGTGAGGTTAAAGGGCAGGGCGGCCAGCACGCGCGCGCGCAGACTTCCGTCGCCCCGCGTCGGGCGTCCCGGTCGCTGGCGCAAATGCTCGCGCACCAGCCCGACGGCGAGTTGGCTCGCCAGCAGCTCGTCATAGGCCAGCCGGCGGCGGGCGGGGGTCGTCGGGGCCAGATCGGCCTCGCTCTGCGGCGCATGCAGTGCAAGGAGCGCCTGATGCCAGCTCGGCCAGGTGTGGCGCGCGACCAGCGCCGGATCCTGCCACTCGGGCAGCGCGCGGGTGCGCGCCAGCGCGAGGCGGATAGCTTTGGTGATCACCTTGAGCGATAGCCCGGCGGAGAGGGGATAGACCGGGGCGACGGTGCGGATGCTCTCGATCTCCTCCGGCGTGCCGATGGCGTCCGGATGGGTGATTTGCGGCAGGCCCTGGAACATCTCGATCCGGCCGCTGACGATCCGCGTCGCGCCCACCGGCAGGGTCTTCAGCAGGTAATCGGCGCGCGCATGGAAGAACACGAGCGCCAATTGGCCGCTCGCATCATGGGCATAGATCTTGTAAGGCAGGCGCGGAATCCGCGGCGGCAGATGAGTATCGACCGTGATCGTAAGCGTGGC
The DNA here is from genome assembly GCA_009694135.1 of Alphaproteobacteria bacterium. Lineage (GTDB taxonomy): Bacteria > Pseudomonadota > Alphaproteobacteria > UBA6615 > UBA6615 > SHVS01. Next base: position 8,673 of record SHVS01000018.1, on the reverse strand, counting down.
GATCGAGCCCGGCTTGGCCTCGGCCACAGGCGGCGCATAGCGGCGGTCGATCAGCCCGCTCGGGCGATGCCAGAGCAAATCGACGACGCGCGGGCCGGCCGCCTGCTCGATCAGCTTGGCGTTATGCGGCCCGACGCCGGTAAGCGCGCCTATGGGCGCAAAGAGAGGAAAGAGAATTTCCGGCCGCATATCCTTGAACTCGCCTTGCGCTCCCTGCTGACAGCGGGGCTGCGCCGCTCTATATGCTACCCGCTCGTGACCACCCGTGACACGCGCATCCGACGCCTGATTTACCGGAGCCGCTCGACCGGCACCAAGGAGCTTGATCAGTGGCTCTCACGCTTTGCCGCCGCGACGCTCAAGGACCTGAGCGACGACGCGCTCGACGAATACGAGCAACTGCTCGAGCTTCCGGCGGGCGACTTATGGGACTGGCTGTCCGGCCAGACCTTGGCGCCGCGCGATGGGCCCGTGGCGCGCGCCTTGGCGGCATTCCGGCTCGCACCCTAGGCCGCAGCAGCTCGTGACCCTGTTCGACGGCCTCACCTATCCGTTTTTCAAGGCGGGTGCACAGGCTATTGGCGGCGCGCCCGAAGGGCTGGACGCGCTCGCGCTTGCCGCCTTCCTGCGCCAGCAACCCTATGGCCGCCGCCATCTGCATATCGCACGCGATGGCGCGCGCATGGCGGCGCTGGCCGAGGCCTTGCGCGCCTTCGCGCCGGAACTGCCGATGCTCGAATTCCCGGCCTGGGACTGCCTGCCCTATGACCGCGTATCGCCGCATCCGCAGGTGTCGGCGCGGCGGCTTGATACCCTCGTGCGTCTTGCGCGTGGCGAGGCGGCGGCGGCAGTGATCACGACGGTCGGGGCGGTGTTGCAGCGCGTCCCGCCCCGCGACGCGCTCAAAGCCGCGATCTTCGAGATTAACGCGCAGCAGCCGCTTGATCTCGAAGCCTTGCGCGCCTTCCTGGCGGCGGCTGGCTATCGCCGCACGGCGACCGTGCATGAACCGGGCGAGTTCGCCCAGCGCGGCGGGATCATCGACCTGTATCCGCCGGGTGCGGAGGAGCCGGTGCGGCTCGACCTGTTTGGCGATGAGGTTGAGCGCATCCGCAGCTTCGATCCGGAGTCGCAGCGCACGACCGGCGAAAAGCCCGCGGCGACGCTTTTGCCGATCAGCGAGGCGCTCATGGACGCCGGCTCGATCGAGCGCTTCCGCACACGCTATCGCGAATTGTTCGGCGCGATCCGCGATGACGATCCGCTCTATGCATCGGTCAGCGCCGGTCGACGTTATGACGGCCTGGAGCACTGGCTGCCGCTGTTCTACCCACGCCTTGAAACGCTCGTCGATTACGTCGGCGAAACGGCGGTCACGCTCGATCATCAGATCAACGAGGCGATGGCCGCGCGCGCCGAGCAGGTGGCCGAATTTTATGGCGCGCGCGTCACCGCGCTCGATGCCCGCCGCCGCGCGAAGGGCGCGGAGGACGCGCAGGCGTATCGCCCGGTGCCCGCCGAACTGCTCTATCTCGATCAAGCGGGTTGGGATGCGCTCGCCGCTCGCTTGCCGCTCGGTCGCTTTTCGCCATTCTCGACGCCCACGGAACGCAATCTTGGCGCGATCGATCTGGGCGGGCGGCGCGCGCCCGACTTCAGCGAGGCGCGCAAGCGCGCCGATGGAACGCTGTTCGATGCGGTGCGCGAGCGCTTGGCGGTCGATGCGCGCGCCGGACGACGCTTGGTCATAACAGCAACCACCCTTGGCGCGCGCAGCCGGATCGCGAGCCTTTTGCGCGAGCATGGCGTCGCCGAGCCGCTCGAAGCGGCGCAATGGCAAGATGCGCTGGCGGCTCCGCCGCAACGCTTGGCGCTGCTTGTGCTGGGCTTTGAGCATGGCTTCGTCACTGACGAACTCGCGCTCTATACCGAACAGGATTTGTTCGGCGAGCGCTTGGCGCGTCCGGTTCGTCGTCGGCCGGCCGAGCATTTCATCGCCGAATTGGCGGCGCTTTCGCCCGGCGACTTGGTGGTGCATGCCGAGCATGGGATCGGGCGCTTTGAGCGATTGGAAACAATCACCGTCGGTCGTGCGCCGCATGATTGCGTCCGCATCCTGTATGCCGGCGACACCAAGCTGTACCTGCCGGTCGAGAACCTGGAGGTCTTGTCGCGCTACGGCGGGCAGGAAGCGACCGCGACACTCGATCGCCTCGGCCGCGCCGAGTGGCAGGCGCGCAAGGCCAAGATCAAGGAGCGCATCCGCGAGATCGCGCATCAGCTGTTGCGCATCGCGGCCGAACGGGCGCTGCGCACCGGCGAGCGGCTGATCGCGTCGCCCGGAGCTTACGACGAATTCGCCGCCCGCTTCCCCTATCCCGAGACCGAGGATCAGGCGCGCGCCATCGCGGACGTGATCGAGGATCTCGGTTCCGGCCGGCCAACCGACCGGTTGGTGTGCGGCGATGTCGGCTTCGGCAAGACCGAGGTCGCGCTGCGCGCCGCCTTCGTCGCCGCCATGGGCGGTTTTCAGGTCGCGGTCGTAGTGCCGACGACGCTGCTCGCGCGGCAGCATTACGCATCGTTCGCCGAACGCTTCGCCGGGCTGCCGGTCAGACTCGGCCAGCTCTCGCGCCTCGTGCCGGAAAAAGAGATGCGCCAGACCAAGGCGGCGCTGGCCGACGGGACGCTGGACATCGTCGTCGGCACGCATGCGCTGCTCGCCAAGTCGATCAGTTTCAAGCGGCTTGGGCTCTTGGTGGTGGACGAGGAGCAGCATTTCGGCGTGCGGCAGAAGGAGCGGCTCAAGGAGCTGCGCGCCGACGTGCATGTGCTGACGCTGACGGCGACGCCGATTCCGCGCACACTGCAAATGGCGCTTGCCGGCGTGCGCGATCTGAGCCTGATCGCCACGCCGCCGGTCGATCGCTTGGCGGTGCGCACCTTCGTCCTGCCCTATGATGGCGTGATCGTGCGCGAAGCGATCATGCGCGAACATTTCCGCGGCGGGCAGGTATTCTATGTCTGCCCGCGCATCGAGGATCTGCCCAAACTGTTCGATCAGCTCGCGACTCTGGTGCCCGAGGTCAAGGTCGGCGTGGCGCATGGCCAGCTTGCGCCGACCGAGCTGGAAGACGTGATGTCGGCTTTCTATGAACGGCGTTTCGATCTTTTGCTGTCGACGAACATCATCGAAAGCGGACTCGACGTTCCCACGGCCAATACGCTGATCATCCATCGCGCCGACATGTTCGGCCTGGCGCAGCTTTACCAACTGCGCGGACGGGTCGGGCGGTCGAAACAGCGAGCCTATGCCTATCTCACCGTTCCGGCCGGGCAAAAGCTGAGCGATGTCGCCCAGCGCCGCTTGGAAGTGATGCAGACGCTCGACAGCCTTGGCGCGGGTTTCACCCTTGCCAGTCACGATCTCGATCATCGTGGTGCCGGCAATCTCCTTGGCGAGGAGCAATCGGGCCACATCAAGGAAGTCGGCGTCGAGCTTTATCAGCAGATGCTCGAGGAAGCCGTGGTGGCGCAACGCACCTCCGGCAGCGGGACGGAGACGGCCGGCGACAGCGAATGGACGCCGTCGATCACGCTCGGCACCGGAGTGATGATCCCGGACAGCTATGTCGCCGACCTCGACGTGCGCATGGCGCTTTATCGGCGCGCGGCCGAACTCGCCGACGAGCGGGCCATCGAGGGCTTCGCCGCCGAGTTGATCGATCGCTTCGGCGCGCTGCCGGTGGAGGTTGAAAACCTGCTGGCGATCGTCGCGCTCAAGCAGCTGTGCCGCAAAGCGGGCGTAGCCAAACTCGATGCGGGACCGAAGGGCGTGGTGCTTTCTTTCCGCCAGGATCGCTTCGCCGATCCCGAGGGGCTGGTGCGCCTGATCAACACCAACGCGGGGTCGATGAAGCTGCGGCCCGACCACCGGCTCGTCTATCAACGTGATTGGGCGGATGGAAAGCGCCGGCTGGAAGGCGTGCGCAAGCTGATGCAACGACTGGCGGTGCTCGGTGCTCCGGCGCCAGCCAAGGTCGCCGTCTAGGATTACGCGCTAGCCAGGTCGAACAGCGGCAAGAATGCCTCCGGCTCCTGCGCGCCGGAAATAGCGTAGTGCTCATCGATGACGAAACAGGGCACGCCATCGATGCCCATGCGCCGGGCGCGCAGATCTTCGGCGCGGATCTGATCTTGCTCGCGGTCGCTGGCGAGGTAACGCGCGACCTCCATCCCATCCAACCCGGCCGCGACCCCCAGCGCCACCAATACCTCGCGGTCCCCCAGGTCGAGTCCGGCGTTGAAATAGCCCTGATAGAGCGCGATCACGAGCGCTTCCACTTTGGGCGAGGCGGCGCCAAGACGCTCGCCGGCCAGCCGCACCAGGCGATGCGCGTCGAGTGTATTGGGTTGGCGTTGAATGCGATCAAAGTTGAAGGCGAGACCAAGTTCGCGGCCGCAGTCTTCGACCGCGTCATGCAGATGGCGCAGGCGTTCGCGGCTGCCGAACTTGATCGACAGATAGGTGCCGCGGTCGATGCCGCCTTTGGGCATGGTTGGATTGAGCTGAAACGGTCGCCAGGCGAGATTCGCAGCGAGCCCGGGCCGCGTGGCGAGCGCACGGCGCAAGCGCCCGATGCCGACGTAGCACCACGGGCAGACGAAATCGGCGTAAATCTCGATGCGCATCGCGGCAGAGTGCCGAAACGCGACCCCGTGGTAAAGCAGGCCGCAGCTAGGCTACGGCCTCGAGCGCGCGGTTGATCAGGTCATCCGCCCGGTCGGCGGTGGCGAGCGAGGCGACGCCGGTTTCGATCCACAGCCCGGCGGCCTGAACGGCCTCCGTGCCAAGCCCGAATTCGGTGTGTTCGAGCACGGCTGACACGCGCTCGCTGACTTGCCGCGCGGCGCTCTCGTCGCCATCCGGCAGGGCGACCGCGATCCGGCTTGGGCTCAGCCGCGCGCACAAATCCTCGATGCGCACGAGGCCACACAAGAAGTCGGCGGCCTGCTGCAGGACATGTAAGGCAATATTTTGGCCGAATTGCACGCCGAGAGCGGGCGCATTGGCGATTTCGACCACCAAAAGCGACAACGGGCGGGGCGAGCCGGCGCGCTCCTCGATCTGGTTCCGCAGATGCGCGCGCAAGAATTCGGTCGAGTAGATGCCGACCAGACTGTCGCGCGTCGATTCGGCGAGCGTGGCCGCGATCGTCGTCCGCAGCTCGCGCCGGCGGCGTTGGCGGGCGACCAGGCGCTCGATCGCGGCGGCGGCGGCGGCATTGAGCGGCAGCGGCAGCGCCACCGTCGCGCCGGAGCGATAGGGCTCGGCCCCCGAGACAAAAGTCTCCGGCGTGGCCAGCAGGAGGATCGGCAAATTGAAGTAGCGCGAGTTCTTGCGGATATGGCGACAGAAATAGAGCTGGTGCTCGATGGTCGCCAAGATATCCAACGGCACGACGATGGCGTCGATGGCGCCGCCGTCCAAATGTGCGGCGGCCAGATAGGGATTGGCCTCATGCGTGATCGCGTAGCCGTGACCCGATGCGCCGATCGCCTCGGCCAGATCGGGCGTTCCGCCGACGACCAGAAGCCGGCTCTGGCGCGCGGTCAAAGGCTGCCGAGCGGCCGCATGCAGGCCGAATTGCTTGGCGGTGTGCACGCGGCAGCGGGCCTCGTCCTGGATGGTCGCCAGCCGAACGAGTTCCTGCATGCGCGCGATCACGATCGCATCGGCCGCCGGCCGCATGATGACGTCGTCGATCAGTTCGGGGCCGGCTTCGACTTCGGAGTCGAGTAGCATGATCGGCAGCTCGGAGGTGTGCGGATCGGCGCGCAACATGCTCGACAGCCGGAATGAGTCGAAGCCGACTTCGGCGCCTTCAAGCAGGGCGACATTCGGGTGCAGGCGGCGCGCCTTGGCCAGGGCGTCGGTTTCGTCGAGGGCGGTTTCCACCCGGAAGCCGGCGTGCGAAAGCCCAGCCTTGCGGTTCATGAGCGTAGCCGAGCGTCCGCCGGCCACCAGAACCATGCCCTGGAATTTAGTCATTCTGCGTCCACCCAAGCGCGGCTCGTCGCGAATATCGCGAAAGGATCGCGCGCCATGGCGGAGCCTGACAAACTTGCGCTAATGAAACCTTGCCGCCGTGTCATCTAGCGGCTGCGTCACCATCGGTGCGGTAGGAGCAGGGCCCATAATTCACAGGACAGGCCAAGAACCACCGGACCGGACGCTTCTGTCGGTCTGGATCGCGACCCAGGCCTCCGCACACCGGGTTATGCTCGGCCGACCGCGAGCGCTGGCCGGCGGCGCCATCCATGCCAGCTGGCGGTTGGCGGCGACGATCGAGGGCGGCCACCTGGCCGGCAATCAGGATCTGGTGCTGCGTTGCGCGGTCGCCCCGGCGCATAGCGAAAGCCGGAGCCTGGCGGCACAGGCCGCGTTGCTGCAAACCGCCCGCGCGCAGGGTTGCCCGGCGCCCGAGCCGCTATGGCTGGCGACCGAGGCGGAGGGCTTCGCGCGGGAGTACTTACTGCTGCGTTGGGTGGTGGGCGAGGCCGACCCGGTGGCGCTGGCGCATGTCTCCGCGACTTCGGGTGGTGGCGAAGGCCTGGCGCGGGAGATCGGCCGGACGCTGGCATGTATTCACGCGCTCAAGCCGTCGCATCCGGCGCTGGCATGGCTGGGCGCGGCGCCGGGCGATCCCGTGCGGCAGGGGCTAGAGCGGCTCGCGAGCGGACTCGCACGCTTGGCGGAGCCGCAGCCGACGTTGGCGTGGGCGCTGGGCCAGCTTGAACGGGCGGCGCCGCGCGGGCGGCCGGTCGCTTTGGCGCACCGCGATTTTCGTGTCGGCAATCTGGTGATCGAGCGCGACCGCGTGGCGGCGGTGCTCGACTGGGAATTCGCCGGCTGGTCCGATCCGCTGGAGGACTATGGCTGGTTCACGGCGAAGTGCTGGCGGCGGCACGCTCCCGAGCGCATCGCCGGCGGCATCGGACCGCTTGACGCCTTCGCCGCCGGCTACGCGGAGGGCGGCGGCGAGGTCGTAGCGGAGGAATCGCTGCGCTTCTGGCAGGCTTTCGCGCATCTGCGCTGGGCGCTGATCGCGCTTGAGCAGGCCGCTCGGGGCCGCGCCAATGGCGACCCCGAGCTGCAAGCGCTTAGCGAGCGTTTACCGGAGATCGCGCGCGAGTTGCAGCATCTGCTCGCGTGACGGGAACTAGAGCGAGGCGCTGCGCTGCCGCAGGGTCTTGACCAGGGCCGGCAAGCCGCCGGTGCGCAGCATGGAGGCGAATTCGTCGCGTTGGGTCACGACCAGGCTCAAACCTTCGACGACCATGTCGACAATACGGAAGCCACCAGCCGTCGGGCGGAGGCGCCAATCGATCTTGATCGGCTCGCCCACCGGGCGGGCAAGTGTGGAGCCGACCAAGATGTCGCCGCCGGCCATCGGCCGCGCCGCGCCGACGATCAGGCTCTCGCCGCCATAGGTGGACAGGCGCTGGGCGAGCGAACGGACGATATAATCCTCATAGGCTTGGAGATAATCGCCGCGCTCGCTGGCGCTCGCCTCGGTCCAGCCGCGACCGACAACGAAGCGGCTGATCGCCTCGATATCCAGGCCATCCATGACCAAACGGCGCAGCCCATCGACGCGCTCCTGCGGCGCATTGGACGGTATCGTCAGCAGCGCGACGGTCCGTTCACTGAAATCGCTCACAAAGGTAGCCGCGTCTGCTGCTTGATCGGCGCGGGCGGCGCCGAGCGGCGCGAGGGAAGCCCCGGCGAAGGCCAGAGCGCCGAGCAGGGTCCACATCCAGGGCCGCATCGAATTCGCTGCGTAAGCCATGGGAGAGTCTCCCTAATGTGCTTGCAATCTTCTGGTAATATCTTGGCGGATCACGGTGAAATTATTGTGAGATAGCCCTGCATCGGGGTTCGAATTCGTAAAGGGTTTGAGCCATATTGTGAGGATGGTTCGTTCCGGCCCGGCTTGACCACGGTCGGGTTGGGTATCGCGGTAAGAACAGGGGGTCAGTCGGACCATGCGCGAGCGGCATTATCAGTCGGGCGAGATGATTTACAGCGAGGGCGAGCCGAGCGAATACGCCTACCTTATCCGCTCGGGCCGGGTGGAAATCCTCTACAGCGCGGGCGAGTCCCCGGTGCGCCTAGCGGTACTCGGCGAACAGGACGTCTTCGGCGAAATGGGCTTGCTCGAGGATCGGCCGCGCCACGCCGGCGCTCTCGCCGTGACCGATGTGGACGTCGGGGTGCTCGACCGCGCCGAATACATCAAGATGCTCAAGGAGGATACCGCCAACAGCCAGATACTGCTCCGGGCGCTATTCGAGCGGCTGCGGGCCATGAATCAGCGCGTGATCGAGGCGCGGCGCGGGGAAGAACAGGCCGCCAAGGTGCCGCTCGTGCGCCTGGTGGGCATCACGCCGCAATGCTCGGCCGTGCTGCCGTCCGAAGGTGTCGTGGTGTCGCGCTTTCCGTTCCGCATCGGGCGAAGGCGTGTCAACGCCGGAGTAAAAATGCGTCGGTGGGCCGGAGCAAAAATGCATCAGACGGGGTAGCACAAAGGGCCCCCGCGGGGGCCCTTTGTGCTGGCCGCATTCAGGCCGGGCTTCTTGCGTTGGATTGAGTGTCGGTCGGGGCGCGAC